>NZ_JBYFCK010000006.1:0-391154 GCF_057652155.1 Runella sp. R0.1_18 | reverse complement strand
ACGCCTTCAAGTCTGATATTTCTTTGATCAACTCTTCCATAATCTCATCTATGCAAATAGCGTACCTAAACAGTTACGATATTTCAATAAGCCTCTCAATCTCTTTTTAACGTAACTAGAATATTGTTCAATTGAAGTATGATAGCTACTACTATTTACGTTATATTTGTTGTCGTTTATATTTTCCACAAGCGTTTATGAGAAAACTTCTCCTCTTTGTTATCATTCTATTCTGTTGCCAATTATCCGTTTTTTCCAAAAACTCAGTGAGTTTTGATGAGCTTGTTACCGCCTACAAAAAGGCAAACTCGGACACCGCCAAACTACGGATTTTGTTTTCCGAAAAACCAACAAAATATACCGATAGGGCAGATGAGTTATTACCACTTTACCATGAGGGGTACCGTTTGGCCAAAAGGAACAATGATAAAGTAAATCGTTTTAAAGCCGTTCACTATATTGCGCTTACCTATTTGTACGGAAAAGTTGATGAATCAACGGCCTTTCAGTGGTTACAAAAAGCGTTGATAGAAGCCGAAAACGCCCAAAATAACCTATTTATTGGCTGGGTTTATTACGCCATGGGAATCATTCATCACCACCAAAACAACCGCCCCGAAATGTATAAAGTCATGTACACGGCGATTGAATACCTTGAAAAAGCCCCTGATCCCGTTGATGGTCCCTTTATTTCAATTTCACAAAATCTCGAAAACGATAAAAAGTGGGATGAGCAAGTCATTGTAAATCGACGATTGGTTAAACTAATGGAACGAACCAACGCCGACCCTTTTACCAAGATTACAGCCTATAATAGTTTGGTAGATGCCCTGAAAAATCACCCCGATAAAAAAGAAGAACAAAACCTGTATCACGCCAAAACGATGGCTCTAGTGGACAAAATCTCGGCAACTAACCTTGATTTAGACGACAAACTGATTGTCGCCTCCATCTATTTCAAAAATGACCGCCTCGACTTAGCCATCAAACACGCCAATGAAGTAGCATCGCTTCGCGATACGGTTGGGTTTAATTTGCCAGCAAAAGGTACGGCTTTTGAACTTTTATCAGAAATATACGAAAAGAAAAAACAATACGCCCTTGCCCTCGAATATCATAAAAAATTTCACGCCATCGAAAATCAGCAAGTTATCGAGCGACTTACGGACGATGCAGGTAAAAAAGTTATTCAAGCCGAAGCCGAACGTGATGTGGCAATTAAACAAAAGGAAGTGGAGAAACAACAGCTTTTTACCTATTTAGCAATCGCCGTCGCTTTGTTAATTTTGGCGCTAAGTGGCTCTATTTACCACTTTTATCGCAAAGAACAGTCCAGAAAAAAAGAACTTCAAGGTATCAATTCCACCAAAGACAAACTTTTTGCCATTCTTTCTCACGACTTACGCTCACCCATTATTGGCCTAAAAAACTATTTGATGCTGGTCAATTGGGGCGAATTGAGCCAAGAAGAGTTTAAAGAATCAGCGCAAAGTCTTACGTCTCAGCTTGGTTCAGTGTATGACATGTTAGAGAATGTTTTGCACTGGTCGGTCTCGCAACTCGGTGGTTTTTTTCCAAAGAAAAAATTAATCCACATTCATCCTATCATTGAAGAGCAAGTAAACATTTTAATTCATTCATTTAAAACTAAAAATATTAATGTACATAATTTAACCGCTTCAGAAAACCAAATTTGTATTGACGAAAATCATTTTATCATTATCATACGGAACCTGCTTCACAACTCGTTAAAATTTAGTCACCCTGGCGGTAATATTCTACTAAATTACAGCATAACAAAAAATAGTAACTTTATTGAAATAAAAGACTCAGGCGTCGGAATGTCACCAGAGAAAGTAAAAAGTTTATTCCAATTAAGTAAACAAACTTCTCAGGTTGGAACAGGCCGTGAAAAAGGAACAGGTCTCGGTTTGGTACTTGTGAAGGAATTGGTCGAAGCCAATGGCGGCAACATTGTGGTCACGAGCAAACCCAACGAGGGGACAACATTTAGACTTGAATTCAAAAAATAGCCCCCTCCGTGGTCTTTGGAGAGGGCTATTTTACACTACAAATCCTTAATCCAAATCCACGCTACCATCACGGCTTACCATCGGGATAGGTTTGCGTTTTGCAGCCCGAAGCATTCCCTGCTTAGCCGCAGGAGGCGGCAAAAGTGCCATAAAATTACGAATACCATTGACCAATTGAAACGAATAATCGCCCGTCGTAAACTTAGTTTCGTTTCCTTTAGAGTCCTTCTGGGTAATCGTCGTTACCCCGCACGGAATGGTGCTAAAGTAGGTTTGAAAATCTTGGTACGTGTATTTTTTTGCTCCAAAGTTGGCAATACTGGCAGGAACGCCTTCGTCGCTAATCGCCGCCCGCGCGTGGCACGAAATACACGAAGAAATGGGATTATCCACGGGGCCGTTCATGCGCCCACCCATCCCGAGGTGCGTCACATACGCTTTGTTTGAACCCGCAGGCGGCACCGTTAGCAAGCTCTGGTTAATGACCGATTGCTTGAGCGATGGGTTGTATTTGTTGGACACGTTCAACATCGTCGAATCGCCCGAATCATCGCCCCACATGAGTCCCACAGGCACCATACGATCTACCCACGACGAGCCCGACTGTGACGCGTCATAAATGAAAGTCCCATACACCCAGCCCGAAGTTTCGGTAGCTCGCTCATCTTTGATGGCGATGTCGAGCTGCAACAAACGCACATCTTTATTGACACGCTCCGCGTAGGCATTGTACGGATAAAAGATATTGGCCGTCCACTTTTTAGAATTGGCCAAATACGGTACTTGCGTGGTATCTGCTTCGGTAAAAAGTAATTTAAAAGCCACCGTTCCTTCGGGGAATGTACTCTGTTTTACCGCAGGTTTTTCTGGATTTTTCCACACTTTACCCATCGTGTAGCCACCAGGTTGGTTATAAAATGCTATGGCGTAGGTTTGATAAGGTACGGTTTGAGCAGCGGCCAAAGTTCCGACAGGAATGGTGATTTCGCGCGTGAGTCCGTGTAAGCACTCCCGACCCGAGTTTTGGCCTTTTTCGGCAGGGCGCTTACCATCGTCGTGCATCCAAGGCGCGCTGTACCACTGCCGAATGGCATTTTTTTGCACGTTAAAATCCACCTCCAAATTGCCTTCCATCGCATACGAGAGGACGGTTTTCATGTATTTTTGATAATCGGTACGAAAATCCACCTCCATCCAAGGTTCCGCTGCATTCACATCAAATGTGTCGGGATACGCCTGACTAAGCGAAAAGGTATCTTTGGTGCCAGCTGGAACGGGAAAAATGGGGCAATAGCTGGGAAAATTTCCCGCAGCTGAACTCGTGATAACGAGCGCTTCGGAAGCCGAAGAAGTAGTTTGCTCTGAGCCAGTTTTACAGGCGAGCATCATCAATCCACCCACGGCTGCCATGGCCAAGGTGTTCGTAAATCGTTGAGAATTCATACGGTTGAGACGGGTTTTAGTTATAAATTGCTTTTGAGAAATTGTTCTTCCTGTTCCTTCAAATGGGCATCCCATTCGCTTTTCATTTGGGCTTTGAACCAAACAAAATCAGCGTCCGAATCGGGTTCGTAATGTTCGGTATTCCCTTTTGTACCAAGGTAGTCGAAATAATCGTAGTGCGTTTGGTCCTCCGCATCGTACATGTAGCACTGAATTGTAATGCACGTTTCGACGTTGCCGTCTAGGTTTTTGAGCTGGTGGATTTGATTCATTTCGGGGCTAATCCACGTAATATCGTCTTTTGAAAACGTAGCCACCGCAAAGCCTGCGACACTTTCTTCGTCGTCAGTGCCTAAAAATGGAAAAAGTTTGACCGAAATCGCCCCGTGCAACACCCGAATGATGGCATTGGCTCCCGCATGATTGTGAATGGGGGAATAATGCCCTGGAGGCCAAATTTCCATCACATAGGGTACCCCAGGCGACTCCCCACTGTTGACTCCCAGGGTAATACGCAAATAGGTTTTATTAAGATTTTTCTCACCAAACTCGCCACTTTTTTTGATAAGGGTGGCATTACACCAACCGTCTGGATTGGCAATACTGTACTCAATGGCCTGCGAAAACTGCGGAAACGACTCATCATCAAGCACAAAGCGCTTTCCTGCTACGTTGTCGTAGAGTTTTTGGGCAATGGTCGAAAGGTTTGATTTAGGTAAAAATGAGTTATTGGCAATGTCGCCCATGGTCAATTCTTCCGTATTTTTCACCCTCAAAGGCGACGATTGTACGATGGGGTCACGCAACAATTTGATAGGTTTGAAAGCATCAACTGAGGGTACTTTAATCGTGGTGAGTTTTTCCAAAAAGCGCACCAATTCGTGGTTTTCGTCGGTCGTATTGCCTTCTAAAACGTATTGAAACGACATCGTTTCTAACCGCGCTTCCCCCACCCCAAACTTAATAGCGCGTTGGTGTGCATCAAGACTTATCCAATAAAACGCATTTTTGTTCTGAACCAAGCCCGTATTGGCGGTTGCTAAAGGGGTGTCTTCCGACATCCGCGACAGCTCTAAGGTACCCACTCCGAGGGTAAAACGAAGGCCATCTTTGTAAAAAGTATCCCAGAAGGAAATGGATACAGTTGTTCCTTCTAAGTTAGCTGGTTCGGTGACTGAAAACAGGAATACCCCTTGCCCGTGAATTGGTAAAACGTAGGTTTTTACCCCACTTTCTTCCATTTCGAGTGCGGGCGCGGAAAATTCCACTGGGGGAAGTAAACTAATTGCCCGTGGCAAATTTTTTTGCGAGTTACTGTAAGACATAAAGCGTTGAGTATTAATTGTTAAATAGGCAAAAATGACCAAACCATACGTTTTGAAAACGTACTAAATGGACAGAAAAAAGGAGAAAAACCGCTTTTAGGGAGCTATTGTTAGCGGTGAGGTAAGAAGATTAATGTTCTTTTTTTCATAATCGTTAACGTTGAGGTTTAAGCATTTAAGACTTGCGAGCAAGATAGAAAAAAAAGTACATTTTTCAACACATCTACTATGAATAAATGACAATTATTTAACTCCCAAAACGGCGTCAGAGACGCCGCACCTTTTCGCCCCAAATTACAGTTTGGGGCGTACTACTGCAAAAAACGCCAAGCTACCGAAGCAACTTGGCGTTTTGAACGGAGTCAACTAAACGTTAGTTGGTCGTATAAAGTTGGTTAAACAGCAACTTAAACGTTCCTTGTGATTGGGCACGGAAGGTAATTTCTGGCCCAAAAACGGTGAGTTTTCCAGAGCCAATTGGTGCTTCAAAAGCAGCTACGCCATCGCGCAGGTAGCTTTGTCCCCACGCCCATCCCGAGCGGAGCGGCTTGTCGGCAGTAAACCAAATCAACGGTTTTACTTCACCTTTGGCAACGGCTGCTGGCGCCAATTTAAACACAGGGCTTGAGTCAAAATAGACGTCAGCTTGGTTGGCCATTCCCCACGTAGCAGCTTGCGTCGAATCGAGCGTTACGCGCAACAAACTTCCTGGAATGTAGTATTTTTCGGCAGGCAATGGACGCTCTACCCCTGCATTTGTCATTTCAGTAAGTGCATTACGTACTGGCAAACCAAGGTGATAAGCAAGGTTGGCACTGGTACCGATGGTCACAATTTTCCCACCTTCTTCCATAAACTTCTTCAATTGTGGAATCGACTTGTCAGCCGTAATACGTCCCAATGAAGCACGGAACTCCGCTGGAATATCATCGGCTTTGGGTTCACCTCCCGCAAAAGCCGCATACGGGTCATTTTCACGACCTGCGCTTGGTGGCGCAGGAATCGCGCGCGTTACGAATACTATTACGTCATATTTTTTACGCAACTCACCCGCGTCAACTTCCTGCGAATAAATCACTTGCATTGGAAAACGATATTGTTCCATCAACAAACGTACCCAACCCGAAGGCATCGAACCGCCATAAGTATCCCACAAAGCAATTCGCGAAGGCGCTACTTTTACCAACGTACCCGTAGGTTTTTTGGCAACACCCACGGCATCTACCCCCAATTCTTTGGCTGCTTTTTCCAACAATGGCTTCACTTTCGCCGAAGCTGGCACATAAAACGCACCCGCCTCCGCGCTTCCTGCCCCTTGTGGCAAACGGAATACTGGAATACCTGCACTCAATAAATCATTCACGGCAATGTAAACGTTGTTGGCTTGGCTGCTCAACGTATAACCTGCTGGGGCAGCTGCGTCCACTTTACCCGTTACTGACTGAAGCTCTCCGTAAGGAATTGCTTGGAATGGCCCTTCAAAACCGTTTAAGATACGGTCAAATTTCACACCCATTTGGTAAGCCAACGTCCAACCTGCGGCATCGTAAGGACGCGTTGGAGGGCCACCTGGATAAGGGAAGTCGTTGGGGTGATCTTGCGGTTCAAACATATCCAACACGTGCGGACGGAACGACTGAGCGGTTTTTACCACGAACGAACCTGCGGGGTAAGTTTTGCCTTCTACCGTAAAATCGGCAGTAGCTTTGTGTACCTGAATACCTGTACGAATCAAGGCATTGACAAATTTTGTAGCTGTTGCCACATCCGCTTGCACTGCTGGAATGATGTAGCCACGCGCGTCACGTGTTTTAGGATCTTTCAACACTTGGTCGTAGTACTTGGCAGGGATTCCGCCACGCATTCCGAATGGATCGGGTGCTTCTGGAGCCGCAGGTTTTTCGGTTTTGTCGTTTTTCTGGGCTTCTACGATGGCTTCTGATTTTTTGGGAGAAAGTGTCCAATAATCTTTACTTCCACGTTCGATGGAGTTTTTACCCATTACATATATATTGTACAACAATTCGTCGTGGTGACGAGCTGCATAGTCCAACACGGCATAATTACACGATACCGAGTAATCAATTGACTGCTTAAAGTACCATTTTTGAGGCGTTACGGGGTATGGTGTATTGCCGTTTGGAATCAAACGATTTGGCACCAACGGTACGGTTTCGGGTGTTGGTCCACCGATGATTTCAGTCAACAAACCGATTTGATTGTGGAAGTGCGTCGTCGTACGCAAGCCTCCGTTGTACCAAGTCGAGAAAACCGAGCCACCCAAACGCGTGAAACCAGGTTTTTCTTCGGCAATCAAACGATTAATCATCGCCGCGCCTAGGGCATCAATTCCCGTAATCATCAACGGGTGAAAGACGTAGTTAAAAGGGTCACGATAAGGAGGCCCCGCCAACACTGACCCCGCAGGCCCACGTTGGTGGTGGTTATACATAATCTGCGGAATCCAGTCAACAAACAACTGACGACCTACGTTTTGGGTTTCTTTCAACTGCAACATAAAGAAATCGCGGTTGTTGTCGTGACCTGCGTATTTTTGATACAAGCGAGGCAATTGTCCCAACGAACGTTTCTCAGGCGTTGCGTTACGCATATACCAATTAGCAACCAATTCTTGTCCGTCGGGGTTAATGTGGGTCATCAAAATCACCACATTGTCAAGAATACGAGTCACTTCCGCATCTTTACGCGAAACAAGCTGATAAGCTGTTTCGATGAGCTGCATCCAAGCTACCGTTTCGTTGGAGTGAATTCCTCCATCAATCCAAACAATGGCCTTACCTTCATTGGCAAGGGCGCGGGCTTGGGCGTCGGTTAAACCTTCTGCGCGCGCCATTTTGGTTGAAATTTCTTGGTAACGCGCCAATTTTTTGTGGTTTTCGGGCGACGTTACGATCAACATAGGTTGGTCGCGGCCTTCTTCTGTTTTACCAATGTTTACTAATTTAACACGGTCAGAAGTGGCTAATTTTTTAAAATAAGCCTCGGTTTGGGTGTAGGTGGCAAGCATGTAATCGTCGCCAATGTTGAAGCCAAAATGCTCCTTAGGCGTTGGGATTTGCGCCCACCCAACGTGGCATACAAGCGCCAGGATTAAAAGCGGTAACAGTTTTCTCATTAGGATATTTAGTTTGTTTGTGGTCAATACGGGCAGAACACCCAATTCACTCCACAAAGTAATAAGAAAATGAGAAAACTGGACGATTGGAGGGGCGTTTCAGGGAGTTTTGTTGATAAATCCCCGTTATTTAGCGATTTGTGGGTTGTCGGGCACTTTGTCACCCCTCCTGTCGTCGGAACCATAAACCCGAAACCATAAACGGTAAAAACTACACCAACGCTGTCTCAATGACTTGTTTCTGGCTGCTGGTCTTCATTGCTTCGGGAATGTGCGCCAAGATTTCGGTTTTGAGGGCTTCTATCAACTTTTCTTTGACAAAATACCGAAAACTCGCAATGCCTATCTCCCGTACTGGGGCGGGCAATTGAAAATGGCGAATGTTATTTTTTTCTTGTTCGCTCAAATCACTGACCGCCAAGGCAGGTAAAACCGTAATGCCTTCGTTGATTTCAACAATTTTTTTAATCGTCTCAATACTCGCCGAAGACAAATCAACCTGACGAAAATGGCGCTCCTGCACTTTCAACTCACAAAGGTTAATCACCTGATTGCGCAAACAATGCCCTTCGTCCAACAACCACAAGCGCTTGAGATCAATGTCTTTAGGAAGTAGGTACTTTTTGGTTAGTAGTTGGTCGGTTTTGGCCGTATATACCACAAACTCCTCGTAAAACAAATGCTGAACGGAGATGTCCGTATCTTGTAACGGAATCGCCAGCAGCCCCGCATCTAACTGATTTTGTTTCAACTGTCGGATAATTTCATTGGTTGTTAGCTCATGAATTTGTAATTTTATCTCTGGATATTTCTGCAAGAAAGAAGGCAGAAATAACGGAATCAAGTACGGAGAAAGCGTCGGGATAATCCCTATTTTTAGCGTTCCTTGCATGTGTTGCGTATCCGACTCCACCAATTCGCGAATACGAGCAGTTTCTTTGAGGATGACCTTGGCCTGCTCTACAATTTTTTTGCCAATTTCAGTAGGCACCACGGGCTGCCGACTGCGGTCAAAGACCTTGACCCCAAGCTCATCTTCCAATTTTTTAATCATCATACTCAAAGTCGCCTGGGTAACAAAACACTTTTCGGCCGCCGTAACGAAATGTCGGTAGGTATCAACAGCAATAATGTATTCTAGTTGTTGAAGATTCATATAGATAAAATTTATGCAAATATAGAAAATATCAGTTTGGTAGATACCGCGTATATCCCTACTTTTGACAAAAAATCAGAAACAACAAACCACTTCAAACCACAACCTCACACAGATGGATTCAGTACATCACAATGGCAATGGCGAAGGTAAATGCCCATTTTCTGGGGCAGTACTAACCAAAGGCGCAGGCGGCAGAGGCATGGCCAACCGCGACTGGTGGCCTAACATGTTGAAATTGAACATTCTTCGTCAACATTCTACGTTGTCGAACCCAATGGACAAAGGCTTTAACTACGCCGAAGAGTTCAAATCACTTGATTTACAAGCGGTTAAAAATGACCTTTTCGAATTGATGACCACCTCACAAGATTGGTGGCCAGCCGATTATGGTCACTATGGCCCATTCTTTATCCGTATGGCGTGGCACAGCGCGGGTACGTACCGCACCGCTGACGGGCGCGGAGGCGCTGGTACTGGAACTCAACGCTTTGCGCCATTAAACAGTTGGCCAGACAATGGCAACCTCGACAAAGCTCGTTTGTTGCTTTGGCCTATCAAAAAGAAATATGGCAAAAAGCTCTCTTGGGCTGATTTGATGATTTTGGCAGGAAACTGCGCTCTTGAGTCAATGGGTTTCAAAACGTTTGGCTTCGGTGGTGGTCGTGAAGACATTTGGGAACCCGAAGAGGACGTGTATTGGGGAGCAGAAAAAGAGTGGTTGGCACTCAGCAACAACCCGCACAGCCGCTATTCTGGTGAGCGTAACTTGGAAAATCCGTTGGCAGCTGTACAAATGGGCTTGATTTACGTCAACCCAGAAGGCCCAGATGGCAATCCAGACCCACTTGCTGCTGCGCACGATATTCGCGTGACGTTTGGTCGCATGGCCATGAACGACGAAGAAACTGTTGCTTTAATTGCAGGTGGTCACACATTTGGAAAAGCACACGGTGCTGCTGATCCAGGTCAGTACGTTGGTGCAGAACCCGCAGGAGCTGACATTACGGCGCAAAGCATGGGATGGCTCAACTCATACGAAACAGGAAACGCCCAATATACGATTACGAGTGGTTTGGAAGGAGCTTGGACTTCGACTCCAACGAAGTGGAGCAACAACTATTTTTGGAACCTCTTCGGATACGAGTGGGAATTGACAAAAAGCCCAGCGGGTGCGCACCAGTGGAAACCGAAGCACGGCATGGGAGCTGATAGCGTACCTGATGCTCACGACCCATCAAAACGCCACGCCCCTATCATGTTTACGACTGACTTAGCGTTACGTTTTGACCCTGCTTACGAAAAAATCTCGCGTCGTTTCTACGAAAACCCTGACGAGTTTGCTGATGCGTTTGCCCGTGCATGGTTCAAATTGACGCACCGCGACATGGGTCCACGTGCTCGCTACCTTGGCCCAGAAGTACCCGCAGAAGAATTGATTTGGCAAGACCCAATTCCTGCTGTTACGCACGATTTGATTAATGACCAAGACATTGCATCGCTCAAAGCCGCTATTTTGGCGTCAGGATTGTCAGTATCTGAACTCGTGTCAACCGCTTGGGCTTCGGCTTCAACTTTCCGTGGTTCGGACAAGCGCGGTGGAGCCAACGGCGCACGCGTTCGTCTTGCTCCTCAGAAAGATTGGGCAGCCAACGATCCTGCACAATTGGCTAAGGTATTGGGAGTATTGGAAGGTATCCAAGCCTCGTTCAACAAGCCAGTATCTATCGCTGACCTTATTGTGTTGGGTGGAAGTGCGGGTATTGAGCAAGCGGCGAAAAACGCAGGACTTGACATTACAGTGCCATTTACCCCAGGCCGTAGCGATGCGTCACAAGAACAAACTGACGTAGAATCGTTTGATGTACTTGAGCCAATCGCCGATGGTTTCCGTAACTTCTCTAAAGGGACTTACACCGTTTCAGCCGAAGAAATGCTCGTTGACAAAGCGCAATTATTGACTTTGACAGCGCCAGAAATGACGGCGTTGGTGGGTGGTTTGCGCGTTCTCAATGCCAATACTGGTAAGTCGAAGCATGGCGTATTTACTGACCGTCCAGAAACGCTTACCAACGATTTCTTCGTTAATTTGATTGACTTTGGTACTACTTGGAGAGCTACGTCAGATGCCCAAAACGTATTTGTAGGCAGCGACCGCGCTACGGGTGAGCCAAAGTGGACTGCAACGCGGGTTGACCTTATTTTTGGTTCAAACTCTGAGCTTCGTGCCATCGCCGAAGTGTATGCTTGCGAAGATGCTCACGAGAAATTTGCGAACGATTTCGTAGCTGCTTGGACGAAGGTGATGAACCTCGACCGTTTTGATTTAGCATAAATAGCCTATTCTCTTATATGCTCCGCGCGGTGGCCTCCCAGTAGGTCACCGCGTTAAATATTATTGAGTACTCGGCTCACTTCACTTACCGACATACCTGTCAGCTTTGCAAGTACCTCTACCGAAAGCCCTTCTGAATACCCTTTTTTTATCACTTCAATCGCTTTTGATACTTCTCCTTCTATTTTGCCTTCTATTTTGCCTTCTTCAAAAGCAGTATCTAACGAGTTTTTCAAATCACGGTAATATTTCAAACTATCTTCATAAGACTGCAATTCCTTATTCGGTTCTTCTCCAAACAACTTCTTAAAACCTAAGTCAGTAAAAGGATTGACGTATCGCTCTCTTATCTCGCTCATTTTCTTATGATTGGCTAACAAAAATACAATTTTTCGGATTAGGTGTAGTCTTTTAAACGTTAATCGTCATCTACATTACACTCGAAAAAAGGCGGTTTGTCAATACTACCTGAATTTCATCAGTAAAAATCAATGTCTTAGCTTTATCAACTAATCGTTGGTTTTTGAGAAAAAATAAGGCTTGGATTAATTGCTCAAAAGACACAAATTGTTCAAACGGGCCTCTATCGTCTGGCAATTCTAAGTTCAGATAGATATACTGTTGAAATTGTTGAGCGAAATGATTGACAATTGTCGTTTTCCCAACTTGCCTTGCACCTCTTAGTACCAATGGTTTTCGCATTGGTTTTACTGACCATTCTTCTAGTTCTTTTAATAAAGTCCGATTGAACATGTCATAAAAAAAGGGCAATTTTTTGGAATTTTTGTCACAGAATTAGGGTAACGCCTAAAAAAGATGCTGATTTCTTAGGCGTTGAGGCGAACCCTCCCGAAAGTTTTAGAACTTTCGGGAGGGTGGTGTTAGACTAATTTTTATGTCTCTACATAACAGAAATACCTATTGACTCGTTAGAGAATCAACAGCCATTCCTTAAACCAACCATCGTCTTGAGAACTCCTTTATTTATTTTATTCTGCCTTTTTGTTGTCGTACCAGCCTTTTCCCAAGAGTTTTACCAGCTACGCGGGTTTGTGTACTCCGAATCCAACGAGCCTATCCCTGGCGTCACGGTGCGGGTAGTCAATGCAGGTACGGGGACCATCACCGACAAAGATGGGCGCTACCAAATCAAATTATTAGAGGGCCTCAACCGTATTTCGGTGTCGTCGATGGGCTACCAGACCGAAGTGTTTGAAGTAGTAGCGGCCAAGAATCTGGTCAAAAACGTTTACCTAAAAATAGACCAAAAGCAACTCGATGAAGTAGTAGTCAAGGTCAAAAAAAAGGATTATTCGTACGAAGTCATCAAGCAGGTACTCCAGCGTAAAGACTCGCTACTGAATCAATATCAAAACTACCGTGCCAAAGCCTATATCAAGAGCGTTGAACGACTTGAAACCAAAAAAGTTGCTCCCAAAAAAGACGATGACACGCCCGCCAAAGTAGAAGACGCACTCAAAAAACCTGTGCTCACCGACAGTATCCCCAAATTAAATCTCTTTGAATGTCAGTTAGTCCGACACCAAAGTCGGGTAGGACAACAAAAAGAAGAGCGCGAAGCTGTTAAGCGGATTGGCGACCAAAGTACGCTGTTTTTTAAGTCGGTGACCGATGGGGAGTTTAATCTTTACCAAAACCACCAAAAAATCGCGAAAATTGGTGACAATGAAATTACCTCTCCGTTGAGCGACCTGACGTTTTTGAGCTATCGTTTTCAACTGTTGAAGTACTACATCGACGGCCCGCATAAAATCTACCAAATAAAAGTCATCCCTCGCGAGCTGGGCAACGCGCTCTACGAAGGCACCATCGAAGTCATTGAGGACGAGTGGGTTTTACGCAACGTTGACCTTCAAATCACCAAGCGCGGACTACTACGTTATGATGAGTTTGGCGTAAAACAGCAGTTTGAACTTGTGCAAGGGCGCTGGATGCCGACGCGGGTCACGTACCATTGGAAAGTAAAAGAAGGCAACACCAAGAAAGCAGGTAAAACCGAAGTGTTGCAGTCCGATTACGCTTTTGATTTAACCCTGCCCAAGCGCTTTTTTGGGGACGAGGTGGGTGTAACAACCGCCGAGGCGTACAAACGCGATACAACTTTTTGGGAACAGATTCGTCCGCAGCCGTTGACCCGAGATGAACAGAAATTTATCAAAGAACGAGAGCGATTAGAAGCCTTGGTAAATTCTAAAGCATACTTAGATTCGATTGATAAAGTTTTTAACCGCATCACCATTCCCAAAGTCGTCTATCTGGGTATGGGGCACATCAACCGAGAGAAAAAGATGACTTGGCACTTTGACCCCGTTTTAGGACTGGTTGACCCGTTGGCCATTGGTGGGTGGCGGGTTCGCTACGGAGCAGGTTTTTACAAACGTCAAGAAAATCGAAAACAACTATGGCTCAATAGTAACTTAGGCTATGGATTCAAAAACAAAGATGTCATTGGTTTTGTCAATGTCAGCTACTTTTATAACCCTCTCAAGGTCTCCAACATTAGCCTGTCGATGGGCTCAGGATTCAACGTCATCAACGGAGCTGCAACGATCAGCGACATTGCCCGACGTAGTAACTTTTACCGAAATCGGTACATCAATCTTACCCACCGAACCGAGCTTTTCAACGGCTTTTACTTCAGCGCCCAAGCCTATTACGAAACCCGTAGCGACTTGTCGAATTTCCAGTTTAGCTCACTCGGCGACCGCATTTTTAGTAACAATACACCCCAACCCTTCCCAACGACGCACATTTACCGAACCGTTTTCGGTATCGACTATACGCCACGTCAACTTTACCTGCGTGAGCCAAACGAGAAAGTCATTTTGGGATCTAACTACCCTACTTTTAGTCTGAGCATCGACCGTGCCTGGCCTGTTTCGGGCAAAAATACCAACGTTTACACCAAACTCTCCGCCTCTATTCACCAAACGTTCAACGTCGGAATCATCGGCACGTCGGAGTATCGCATCAGTGCGGGTAAGTTTTTGGATACCACGAGCCTAGCCGTGATGGACTACTCCTACATGCGGGGCGGCGACCGCTATTTTTTCTCGCCTGCCATGTACACCTATCAGCTTATCCCACAGACATTTCCTGTATTTAATTGGCATTTAGAGACGCATTATGTACATCAGTTCAACGGTTTTCTGACCAGTAAAATCCCATTTTTAAATAAAACCAAAATCCGCGAAATGGCAGGAGGTGGCTTTTTGTACGTCCCCGAACGGAAATTTCAGTATTCGGAATTGTATTTTGGGTTAAATCGCATCTTCAAAATCGGTCGGGAGCGGATACGCTTAGGTGCGTATTATGTCATCGGTCAATCCAACACTTTTGGGGTGAGCAACGGCATCAAATTCTCGATTGAGCCTTATAATGCCGCTAAAAATACGTGGAGTTTCTAAATTGAAAACACATAGTTCACTTAGAGTTTTCACATAAACTCGTGCTCTATATGAAAATTCTAATGTGTTACTCCGCCCGAGTATTTTTTAAATCCATAAAATCCGTGTCTAATCCGTATCGTCCGTGTGCTCAAATCGTCAATAATGGCACACGGATAACACGGATAGAACAGGTTCACACGGATAAAAGGTAGATAAAATAAAAATCTTCGACTACAGTACTAATGTGTCCTATGTGTTAAAAAAATATTTTACATACAAATAATGAAAGTACAAAATTTGGCAGAAGGCAAACTATAGCAAATTTTCTTTCAATCTTGCAATCAACTCCAATGGTAACTCTGTTATCTCACCTACCAAATCAATAGGAAGCCCCTTTTTTAACATATTAGAAGCTATTTCGGTGGCTCGTTCTTCCTTACCTTTAGCTTCACCTTCGTCAAAGGCAGTATCAATAACGTTCTTGAGATCTCTATACGATTTTAAGCTTTCCTCGTATTGCTCTTTCTCTTCATGACTAAATTTAGCTATTTCTGCTGCCTCGAATAGACGTTGAAATATCCGATCTTGGAGTTTTTGTGGCCTTTCTGTTAGGTTCGGCAAATGTTTCAGCACAAAGAGCCATTTATCATAGGCCGTTTCTAACTCATCTTCCGACTTGTTAAAATGTGGCATTTCAAGATAAACAAAAGTCAATTTATCATAAAATACATCTCCCTTTTGGTTTTTCAATTGCACCTCATGCCGTACTTCTTTGATCAAATTACCCTTAGAATCATCATCATTAAAGGTAAAATCTAAAATTCCTACGGTATAGACCGCCGAAAGTCTATAATTCCAGTCCCCTGCTTGAGCTTGTTCTTGAATGGGAAATGTGGAATAAAAAACACTTCTATCCTTAAAATAATTTTGCTTGGCTTTTTGCATTTCCACAATAAACCGTTCTCCACTTGGGCTTACGCAATACAAATCAAAAATAGCTTTTCGATCCATTTCTGTATGCCCTATATGCTCGTTCCTACGGTAACTCAAATCAGCTACTTTCTTTTGTTGAGGCAGAATGACTTCATTTAAAAAGTTTATTAATAAGTCTTTATTTGGCTCAGTGCCAAAGAGCTTCTTAAATCCAAAATCAGTAAACGGATTAATGTATTTTTCTTTGAATGTCATTGATTTCTTCATTTAGATTGCAAAGTTACGCTTTTTAAATTCTAAAGTTTAGGATATTTCTGGGCAGAAAAATATTTTACATACAAATAATGAATTTATAAAACCTATTTTACATACATTTACAGAATAAATAGAAACAGTCAATGAAAGGAACAAATTTGGGGGAGTTTGAGGAATTGGTTTTACTCACAATTGCAGCACTTGTTAGCGATGCTTACAGTGTAGCGATTTGCGACGAATTGGAGAAACATACGGGCAGGGCCGCCAAATTAGGCGTTGTCCATGCTGTTCTTAATCGACTGGAAGAAAAGGGCTTAGCTAAAAGTTTTTTGGGAGAAGCTACCAATGCACGCGGCGGAAAACGTAAACGCTACTACGAAGTAACCCAAGCGGGAAAAATGGCACTGGTCAACGCCCGTGAAGTTCGCGAAGGACTTTGGCGAATCATCCCCGACCTCAACCTTGGCGGTGCAGTATGAGTCTCCATCCCGAACCTCCCCGCAGGGCACAGCAACTTTTGAAGTGGTATTGTCGCCCCGAACTCGCCGAAGATTTACAAGGCGACCTCTACGAATTTTTTGAGCGTAATCTTCAACGCCGTGGCCTTCGCTACGCCCGTTTTATTTATTGGATAGACGTCCTGAAGTTTATCCGACTTTACACCCTACGTGCGCCCAATTTTTATTCATTTTTTACTCATACCATCATGTTTAACAGCTATTTTAAAACATCACGACGCAGTTTGGTTCGCAACAAACTCTTTTCAGCCATCAACATTATCGGACTTTCCATCAGTATGTCGGTGGGATTATTGATGATTTCTTTTTTGAGTGACTTGCTTTCTTACGATGATTTTCACGAAAAAAAGAGCCGTATTTACCGCATCAACACCTCACTCCAACCCACGGGACAACCCTCCATTGAACTCGCCTCGGGGTCGGTGTTGGCGGGCAAAAAAATTCAAGAAACTTTCCCCAACGTGGAGCAAGTGACGTTATTACGGCGTGGCTTCGGCGGGGATGCCAAAGTCAACGAAACAACACTTCCCCTCAGTGGCTTGTGGGCGGATGCGTCCTTTTTTAAGGTGTTTACCTTTCCGTTACTTTCTGGAAATCCTTCCACCGCGTTAAAAAACCCCTACACGATTGTTTTGCCCGAAAAAACGGCCCAAAAACTGTTTGGGGACACCGACGTGCTGGGCAAAAGTATTCGATTTGATACCACCGAATACACCATCACGGGGGTTATGAAAGACATTCCCAAACTGTCTCACTTACGTTTTGAAGCCTTGGTTTCTTTCGCCAGTATCGAACTCCAAAAACCCGATTTTGACGGTGGTTTTATGAGTTGGGGCAACGTTTTTTCAAATTATACTTACGTAGTACTACCCGAAAACAGCTCGCTTGAAACCCTGCAAGCAAACCTCGATAAGCTTTGTTTGTCGGAAAACAAACAACTTAAAAATCAACAAATTCAGTTGAGTCCCCAATCCTTAAACAGCATTACGATTGGCAACCGCTTAGAAAATGCCATTGGCCCCACCATGAACCAAATAACCATCTGGATACTGGCAGGCTTGGTGCTGGTTGTCATTTTATCGGCCTGTTTCAATTACACCAATCTCTCCATCGCGCGGTCGCTTCGCCGAGCACGGGAGGTGGGCGTGCGCAAAATCATTGGAGCATTTAAGGAACACGTACTGCTCCAATTTATTACTGAGTCGGTGCTTATTTCTCTGATGGCGCTGCTGTTGGCCTTTTTACTTTTTCTGGTGCTACGGGCACAGTTTTTAGGTCTAGCCCCTCAGCTTACCGAAATTGTTTCACTAGAGCTTTCGCCCAAAATCATCTTCTATTTTATCGGTTTATCGGCCTTGGTGGGCATTGCTGCGGGTTTCTTACCTGCGTTATTTTTTGCCCGTATCAAAGCCATACAGGTATTAAAAGATGCTTCTTCAATGCCTCTTTTCCGCCGCGTTAACCTCCGCAAAGCGCTTATCGTTGTTCAATATACGTTCTCCCTGATTTTCATCACTACCACTATCCTTGGTTATCATCAATACAAACATTTTATCGTTTTTGACCTTGGATTTTCTACCGAAAACATCCTGAATATCAATCTACAAGGCAATAAAAGTGAAACTCTTCGCAAAGAATTGGCCGAAATCCCAAGCTTGACTGACATTTCCACCTCTCGAATCGTCACAAGCCTAGGAAGCGTGTATGGCACCATGATCAAGTATAAACAGCCTGACGACTCTTCCAACATCGCCCAAAACTACGTGGACGAACGCTATTTGCCCTTACACGGGCATCGACTGCTTGCGGGACAACATTTTAGGCCACGGGCTAAAAGCGAAGAAAGCTCAGATGTCATTGTAAATGAGCAAGTCATAAAACGATTCAACATCGGCGGCGGTCATCCGACCAAGGCCATCGGAGAACAAATCAAAACCCTAGATGGGAAAAAGTTTACCATTATTGGAGTGGTTAAGGACTTTCATTACCGAACGGTAGAACACCGCATTGAGCCTTTTGTGTTTTTTTATTCCCCCAACGAAGGCAACCTTAACCTCAAAATCAACGCCAAAGACTTGCCCGCCACCATGGCGCAAATTGAAGCCGTGTGGAAGCGCATTGACAAGGTTCATCCTTTGGATGCCCATTTTTACGACGATCAAATCGAAGAAGCCTACCGCCAATTTTCGGTTATCGTGAAGGTTATTGGGTTTCTGGCCTTTTTAGCCGTTTGCATTGCTTCGTTAGGCTTGTTTGGGATGGTCGTGTTTACGACCGAAACCAAACTCAAAGAAATCAGCATTCGTAAAGTGCTGGGTGCCAATGAACCTTCGTTGGTTTATTTTCTTAGCAAAGGATTTTTGGGGTTGTTGGTACTTTCGGCGGCCATTGCTCTGCCTAGCACGTATTTGTTGTTTGACAAATTGGTACTTACCCAATTTGCCTACCACCAGCCCATCCATTTTTGGGAATTAACGGTCGGTTTTTGGTCAGTTTTGACGCTAGCGATTGTCCTTATTGGCTCTCAAACTCTAAAAGCCGCCCGCACCAATCCTGCGAATGTGCTGAAGAATGAGTAGTGATTTGTGTTGTGCTCGAAGGCTTTGCTTTTGAGCACAACACTCACTGGTCGAACCCAAGGTTTTTCATTTGTTCAAAATCACAAACTCAATTCGGCGATTTCGATACTGGTCGTTTTTACTGTTTTCAGGATACACCATCGGTTGCTTCATGCCGTATCCTGCATACGATAGGCGGGTTTTATCGGAACCATTTGCAACCAAAAACTCATACACTTCTTTGGCACGATTGATAGAAAGATCGTACTGACTTGTTTGTTTGTCATATACATCTTGCCCCAAATCGCCACAACAAACGTGCCCACGAATTTCCAATTTAAGATCAGGATGGGTTTTAAGCGCAGTTGCCACCGCTTCCAATGCTGCCAGGTTGGTGGTGGGCATGAGGTGGTAGCCAAACTCAAAACTCAGCCGTCGAATGATGATTGCATCGCCCACTCCACTGTTTTGCAAGCTGTCTAAGAAAGCCCGAGCAATGGCCGTTCCCTTGGTTTTTTCAGGTATTTCTTTCACTCCTTTGGTGTAAAAAACGTGGGTAGTATCATTGGCTACATAAATTTTACGGGTGATGAACAGGGTCGTTTTTACCTGCCACATCGTCGTATCAATGTGTAGCGTATCGCCCTTTAGCGGTTTTCGGTTGCCCACCAAATAGGCCAAAGGAAAAGGGGGCAACAGTTGAATGAGGGTATCTCTGATTGAAACTGTTTTAATGGCGGGTTTGGACGGAAGCGAGTCACGATATACAATCACCGTTTTTATTTTTTTTGCAGTGTCTTCTTGCGCATAAACTGTAATCCACACAACGCGATTTTCGGCATCAATATAGGGCTTCGTTCGTTCGACAGGATTGCGACGACCATAGCCAATGATGGCATGAATGTTTACGCGAGCGAAGCCGTTGGCCATTAAAAAACTCTTTACCGCCAGTGCGCGTTTGAGCGACAGGCTGTCGTTGAGGGCATCGGAACCGTGGCGGTCGCCGCGCCCAACGATGTTGATGTGTGACTGGTTTTTGTGCTGCACGGCAAAGTCTTTAAGCAACGTTTTAGCCGCAGGACTCAGCCCAAATTTCCCCTCCGAAAAATAGATTTTGAGCAAGAGGCTGTCCTTTTGGGCATGGACTTGCTGGATGCTCAAGAGGATGAAGAGCAGGGAGAATATACTAGGGTGGTTATTCTTCATAATAGGTGTTTTTGTTATAAGAAAGTAAAAGCCATCATTCGGCTTTTACTTTCTTTTTCTTTTGCTGTAACTCTAAATTTGTTTTTTTTCCTGCATACCATATCGCATCTCCTGCTCCAGTAATCTTGACTATATGATGCCCCAGAGGAGTAGCTGTAGCAGCTTGAGTTAACGCTACTTCAGCTTGAGTCAATGATATAGCAGCGTTCATAAATTCTCCATTCTTACGTTCTGCATTTGCACGTGCTCGATGTGCATTAGCCTCTTTTGAAGCATTGGTAAGTGCAATAGGATCAAAGCCTGTTAAAAGCTGAGAAGCAGAAGAAAGCCATGGTATCATTTTTTTCAAGTTAAAACGCTCACCAGACCAAGGAGTCCATCCGTGAGCTGTTTCTGCATCATGTGTTGCCCACCAAGATCTGCCCACTTTGGGAGGAGTAGAACTTGCCGATTGGGGTTGTTTGGCCATTCGCTTTACATGAGGGCCTGACCTTTGTCTAAGCCCACTTGGTTTATCTCCTGGGGCATTTCCATCGGGGTCTGTTAGTATGATGGGTCGTTGATATACATACCCATATACTTCTAAATTGTGGGGATTAAATACGCCCTCATTACGATTACCGTCCAGATACTCCCCAAAAATCGGCGGGTCAACTGATAACCACATTGAACTTGTAGCATCATAATACCTCGCTCCGTAATAATACAATCCCGTTTCGGCATCTCGTTCTTTGGCATTGTACAAATAGGGGGTTGCATCGGAACTGTTACGTTCTTCAAAAAACGTTTCTCCAAACGCCGAATACTCTACGTGTTGAACGGCTTCTCCTAGCACGTTGCTTACGTAGGAAGTACTTCCTAAATGGTCTCCGTGGTAAAAATATTGGTTGAGCTCTGCTATGTGTCCCGTTCCCCGAAACCCATACCCTGCCTTTACAGAGTCATTACTCGGAATCGGACTGACATAAATGGGTGGGCCGTTGGTTGGTTTGGTGGTATTGCCTGGCCACCCAGCAGGGATGTTCCCTGCGGTACTGTCCACCAACACGGGCGGTGCAATACCACTGTTTTGGGGTTCGGCATAAAACAATTTTTGGGTCGGTGGGCCAGGGCTAACCCCCAAAGTAGCATAATAATTGACCCGGTCTTGTTTCAACTGCGCAGCTCGCTGAATGTAATTGACTCCCCCTGCCGTCAGTGCCGATTGAGGAAAAGAAATATTGGTAAAATTTCCCGTACCAATTTTGGAAACAATCCGCTCAGTTTCGACGTAAATGTGTTTGGTAAAACCCGTCCTTCTACATACCAAATACGGACTTACATAAACCGTATAATTGTCGCGGTGGTTGATGGTGCCCGCCGCAGCGCCGTTGAGCCAAGTCCCTTGCACTCCGCCACTGCTTTTTATCGCCCTCTCGCCCGCCGCATCGTAGGTGTATTCGCTGAGTAGGCCGCTGTCGAGGATGGCCATTAAGCGATTGTCTTCGTCCCAAAAATACTCGGCACTACCGAAAGCCGTGAGGTTTCCGTTGAGGTTATACAAGCTTTTTTTGTTGCCAATCTGAGTGGGTTGGTGGGGAGCAGTGCCACCGTATTGGTAGTTATATTCGTAATTTCCCGACGTGTCGCGTTTTGTTAATTTTTTGCGGAGGATGTTCGACAAATTATCGTAGGCCATTCCCAACATATAGGACGCCGTGTCTTTGCTGCTTTCGTACTGCCCCGTGGCGGCGACGAGTCGGTACAAATTGTCGTAGCTGTATTTTTGACTGGCTTTTCCTCCAAGTTTTCCTTGTTGAGGTGGGCTGTTGTTAATAATCCCTGTGATGTTACTGACGGCATCGTAGGTATAGCTGTTGTTCAGCATCAAACGACCACTTGCTGCCGTGGTTTGCAAGCCTTTAAGGCGGCGACGCTGCTCATCAAAGGTATAATTCATTTCGGTGCCATTGCCGTACTTCATATACACTTTGGCTTCGTATTCATCGTAGCCTATTTTGCTGACGTACGAATACGCATTCCCCGTCTTTTGTCCATCGATACTGTACAAGCTACCTGCCCGATTGTAGTGATAATTAACCACTTCACCGTCGGGGTAAGTCATTTTTTTGAGGCGATTCCAAGTGTCATATTCTTGCTCGCTGACGTAGGTAGTATAAAAAACTTCATTGACCAACACCGTCCGAATCTCTTTGGTGACTTCGCCTAATTTTCCATAGAAAAGCTCTCGCCCACCGCTGGCGTCTTTTACCAGCGTCATCCGCCCCGCTCGATTGCCCGAGTTGGGAGCGCCGTAGCTATAACTTACTTTGTTTTGGTAATAAATGGGATAATCGATGTCCACAATGCGTTCGTAATCGTAACCGTACTTGATAGCCCCTCCTTTTGCAATTGCTTTTCGAAGTTGGGCGCTTGTTTTTTGTAATAAGTTCCCAGCCAAATCGTAGCTAAATTCGGTTAAACCCGCATCAGGATGCAAAGTGCTAAGACGACGTCCTAGGTTGTCATAAGTATTAACAATGTTATTTTTAAGGTGGTCTTCTACCCGCAACAATTCACTCAGGGCATTGTAGAAATAATTGGTAACAATCGTTCCATCGGGGCCTCCATACTGCCTTACTTGGACTTGACGCCCTCTTACATCGTCCAATTTTTCAATTTTATTCCCCAGCCCATCCTTGCTTTCGGTAATGAGCTGATTATTAAGTACCGAGTAGCTCATAGTTTCAACCGTACCATCGGCCAATTCTCGCCGCACCACTCGGTCGGTGATGTCATAACTGACTGATTCGAGGAGGTTTCCAACCGTGGTTGATAACTTGGCATTTTCAGCGCCCAGCGCCTCTGTCGTAGGGTAATACTTCTTGACAACCCGTCCGAAAGCATCGTATATATCGCCCCCCGATACAATCATTTTTAATTCATCGGCGAGGTTTTTACCTCTAAAAAGTGCCCCCATTTTTTTGGTCTCAATTTCTCTCCCCAAACCATCCATAAAAGTCACAATGTCGATGGAGCTGTCGTATTCAGGGTCGTAGTAACGGGTAATGGCGTACGGGGTGCTGGCCTCGGGATGGTACTCAAAGGCCAAGGTGTATGCTTTGCCCTCGGCCAATTCATAAGGCCCCGTAATGGTACTAATACGTCCTCGGTTGTCGATTCCGAATCGAATTGGTTGGTTTTGAATACTGTTGCTTTGTATTTTATTTCCAAAACGGTATTCATACTCCGCCGTACTGCTATAGCCATAAGCGTCAGTGGTTTTTACGGGGTAGCTGTGCGTTACGTTGTCGTAGGCATATTGATAAAACATGCGTTGTCCTCGGTAATTGGCGGGACGTAAAAGTTTACTCAAATTACCGTATTCGTCGTATTCAAGGTCATAATTGGCCGAAGTTCCATCGGCTAGAAACGCTCGCACTTGGGTGAGATGCCCTTTGCTATCTATGGCGGTAACTCGTCTTCTTTTGGTTCCTTCAACCGTTGTCACAACTACCTCCGCAGGAATGTTTTTGAGGTAAGTAACCTCGTTGTTATGGTACGAAACCTTGGCAGTGAGCAAGTCTTGGGGCGTGCCATTGCCCGCATCAATGAGCTTGCTGATGTTTCCAAAAGAATCATAATCGTACTGCATAAACGTACTCGCACCTGCTACGGCCTTTCCTTCGTATATCCATTTATCGTTTCGAATCAGGGCAGGAAAAAACACGCTGTCGCGCACGGCTCTTAACTCATAGGTGTTACTACTTTCATTGAATTTATTACCCGCAGCGTCGCGCAAGATTTCGTTTTTGAGCAACCCTTTTAGGTAATAGTTTTGGTTCAAAAAAACTTCCTCAGAAGTACGGTACACCGCATTGTTGTTGGCGGTATTTAGCTCTTCAGTAACGACATTTGCAAAACCGTAAAACTCTCTTTCACGGCGATCATAACGTCCGTTGGCATAACGAAACCGACTACGCAGGGTATCTATCCCGTCGCCCGCTACACCATCGTACACTTCTAAGCTACTCAACGCCCACACGCTTTGGGACGACATTTCGTAGGTATTGCCCAAGCGTTCGTAATTCATTGAAAAATAAGAACCTAAAGGCCGTTGAACGCGCCGTAGCATATTGGTACGCCCAATGGTAGAACTACGCACCGACAAATCTCCTTCGTTTTCGGAATGTACCACGTCGAGGTAACCATCGCCATTAACGTCCAGCAACTGATCCATTTGTCCCGAAACACCGTGACCAACATTAAAAGAAGGGTTAATACAAATTTTTATGATGATAATGTTGATGGCAATGGTCAGGGCGGCGTTGATGGACTCCCCAACGGAAACAGTTTTATTGAGACTTGTCGCTCCTTTCCACAGCAGCGGGGGGCCAAAGCGGTTGCCCATATTCAATTGAACCGTCAGTGGATTGGTCGAGGTAATTCGGTCGGGTAAGCCATCGCCGTTGATGTCTTGGAAGGTCAGTTGGGTATTATCGTCACTGCGCGACATTCCAATGCCCGCTTCAATGGTTCCCGAAAAGAGGTTTACCCCAATTCCCGCCCCAAAGCTAGTAGATTTACTTTCTTCGATATTTTCAAAATTCCAGCGCTCGGGAGTCGCAAACGAATACCCGAGGTTTAGGGCTACTTCGCCATTTTTATACACTTTATCGGGCAAACCATCGCCATTCATATCAATCCAAGCCGCCGTGCCTGATTGTTCGTTGTAGCCCACACTTCCCGAAAGACCAATAGAGGTATTTGCTGAATTATGTTCACTTCGGGAATTGGAGGCCGTTTTATTATTTTTAGCACCGCTTCCACTACGTTTGTTAGAAGCCGAAGCTTTGGGAAACTTTCCGCCCAAACTAAGCCCAAATGAGTTGGCGGAGGTGTTGGTGGGCAACAGTGCATTGGGTCGTCCCTTCGATTCTAGCCCTCCATTTGGCAAAGTAAACTGTACATCATTGACGTGCAAAACATCGGGATAATCGTCCCCGTTCATGTCCATCATGTCGAGCACATTGGTCGTTGAGGCCTTGGAATAGCTACCCGAAATCACAAATCCCCCCGCAAGGCTATTGACATCACTTCGTTCGATTTTGGAAACCGCCGTCAACGACGCCCCAGCGCCCAACATCAGGCTATCTACGGTCACATCGTGCTTCCACAAACGGGAGCTACTCATGGTCGTTTTTGACACAAATACCGAACTATCGCGCCCTATCCACGCGTTTTTTGTCGCATTGCCGTACAGCGGGCCAAAATCCGAATTAGTAGGGCTTTGCACACTTTTAAGGGAATTGGGGTCTTTTCGGTAGCTGACTGTGTCGGCGAGTATTTTTTTGTAATCAATATTTTTCAGTTCGTTGAAATTCAATTTTGACTCATCCAAAGGGCCATTGCCTTTGTCGCCCGCGAACGAAAACTGTCCCCATCCGCGAAAAAGCGGGCTTAACTCATCGTCCGAATTGGTATATATTCCTGCTGGCAGCACCTTATGCAGTACTTTGCGGTGTTTTCCTGTAGAGTCACTTACGAGCGTATCTATTTTGCTACCATAGCCAATTTGTTGCATGGCTTTGGCAAAACCCACGTTGGGTACGTGATATTCAACAAAAATGGGGGTTTGGGCGGGCAAAATGAGCGATAGCGTATCAACCGCCCCCGCGACCTTCCCGCTTTTCACCTCAACGATTCGCTTGGCTATCACCGCATTAGGGCTTTTGATGGTAAAAACAACGGTTCCACTACTGTCGGCCTTGAGAGAAACCAACGGATACAAACGAACTGTATCCGAGGTGTTTTTTTCGACGACGGGGGTAGGTGAAAACCAAGTGGTATAATTGTTATTTTCTGGCACTATCCCCCCTTTTTGTGTCACAGGCTGGCGCGTCGAAACATCCACAAACGTTAATTCATAGTTTGGCGACCAACGCACTGCCGTTCGGTCAATGTACGAATCGGCATATATTTCAAACCGTAACAAGTCTTTGGCCGTTACATTTAGTACGGTATCTTTCAGCAGGCCACTGGCGTTGGTATTCCCTGCAAATACTTTCTGAAAAGGGATAGAAATACCCCCCAGCGAATCCTTCCGAACGATTCGAACAATGACAGTATCCGAGGTAATTGACTTGAAAAAATCACCCGAAATTTTTAAAGTTCCCGAAGCAGGAATCCCTAACGGCTGAATGGCACTGAGGATAAAGTCTTCGGAGGCTTGGTAGTGCCGCATATCTTTTTTGTTGACATCCAGCACGGGTGAAACCGCGCTCACGTAGTCAATGATGGGATCCCACGCCACTTCGTCGTTTTCCCCATTATATACCGACTGTACCCTAAAATAGACTCGATCGCCTTTTTTTACCCTTATATTATTCACTCCTGTCGGAATTTTAGGGGTAAAGTTTCCCGCGCCAATGGCATCGCTCCACACGATTCCGTCTCGTACCTGAATACTCACCCTTACCCCATCTTCTTTTTTTGACCGAAGGCTGTCCGCTGCTTTCAGCAATTGAATGGGGCCTGAAATACGAACTGCTCCGTCGAAAGGTGCCGTCCAAAAGCGTATGATGTCCTGTAAGGGAAACTCTTTTTCTTGGCGGTGTTGCAAGGCCGTATCTGGGGCAAAAAAAGTTTTATCCACCGTTCCCCCCAAAAAAAGCGGATTGGGAGTACGGGTACTCGTTCGTTCAAAGATAGGCTCCCCCTGCGGGTCGAGGTGGTTGAAAAAAACCTGTCCGTCAGAAGCAATGTCTATCAAACCATCTCCGTTAAAATCAGACAGGTAGGTGGTGGTCGTGGTGGTGGTATTGGTATAATTATACCCAAAAAAGCCCAAAGGCGGGACAATTTGTAAACCCAATGAGAACGAAAGCGCGTTGCTGGCACTAAAATCGTTGACGCCACTGATGGGCTTTAAACCTCCAAAAGTATTGGCATTTTTTAGATTGGCCCGATAAAACAGCCGATTCCCTAGTTTAATGATTTTGTCAGGAAGACCATCACCATTGATGTCCGTCATGCTTACCACCCCTTCGTTGCCCGTGTAGTCAAACTCAAAACTTCCTCCCACCGTAAACTGCTTGGTCCAGCCATCGCCAATAAACCCCACGGTGAGGGCCAACCCTGCCCCAAAGCTGTTAGATTTTTCGGTACTCAGCACCGAACTCTGGTCATTAAACCCTGGAATGGGATTGATGATACCACCTTTCGCACCATCATTCTCTACTTTCCATTTTGTCAATTCGCCCAACGGAGCGTAACCTGAGGACGCAAGAACATCATCGTAATAATCGAAACGATGCGTATAAAACTCCTTTCCTGCATCATCTAGTTCGGTCACGCTTTCCAACAATGTTTTGTAAAAAGCCCCTTCTTTGTATTTCAAATCGTAAGTACGAACAAGCTGATTTGTAAATGTTATCGTAACTTTTCGGAGCAAATCGGCCGTGACCATTTTAAAACCATAACGGGCATCAATACTAACATCTTTCCGCTGTGGCTCCCTCAATTGTCGGTCTCTCGTAAACGTCACCGTATAAGGCCCTTCGGTGGAAGCTTTGTTCGTATAATTAATTTTATCAATGTACAGTTGTTGACCCAGCCTACCACCTACTACCCCTGGGTCTTTTACATTGACGTAGGTATATTGTACTCGGTTATCGTCCAAGTCGCGCGTTTGTACCAACGCCCAATAGGCTATGTTTCCTAGTGTATCTTTGAGAACGGCCTCGTCCACTACGCCTTTCTCAGGTAAACCTCCGTAAAAATTTTTAACCCCGTTCTTATTGGTAACTTCCCACCAATAATTCGACGGATGCGAACCATGACGGACGATTTTATCAAATTTCCCCTCCACTCGTGGAAAAAATTCTTTTTCAGTGCCGCGTTTTTCCAACGTAGCTCGGTGAGCCGTGGGCGCCAATTGTCCCCCTTCCAACTGATACGTTTCGGTCTCCCATTGTGCATCGTACCTCGGCACACCCCAACGAGTATCTAGGTTTATGGAAGGTATAGACAAATCCCAGCCTAACCCCAACCAGCCATTGCCCCCACCATTGTTGTAGCGGATGCTTAGTTCTGGCTGCATTCCTTGCCGCCCCACAGGGAGTTTTAGACCAAAATCCAACGCCGCATTGCCCATGTTATTTGCCGTGGGCGGCGCTATCATTTCAATACCCGTCGAAGGGTCGGCAGGTTTAAAATCTTTAATGGTCGTAGGCGCATAGCCTTGCGTTTCGGGGGATTCGGGCACTTTTATAATGCCATTAATCATGTCCGTAAAATGCAATGTATGAGACAAAACTACGTTTGAGGGCATCGCCATCGAATCTAACGGTAGAACAAACCACTTGCGGGTTTGCTCATCAAAATAATAAGTGCGTATGTCGCTGGCCGTGTAGCCTTCAGGAATGAGCGTACTATCGTAAGGAATACTCAATTGGGCGGCTTTACTAAATTGACTTCCGTGCGGCAAGAAACGATACCCTGCCGCCCCCGCTGTTACGTTGACCATGTCTTCGTTCAACGCAGGCAAGTCGATTGCGCGTAGGGCAGTGATTGAAATTGTTTTACTTTGGGGCAAAGCAAAAGCAGGAAGCTGAATCGACGCGCCGTTTGAAATCGCGGTCGTACCCAAGGTTAAATTCAGCCCTTTTTCACGGTCAAAACGCCCCAAACTTTCTCCTTTCCTCGCCTCAGGCTTGTAAACTTGATCGGCTTTTTCAGAGCGAATAAAGACAATGTCCTTGGTAAAGACTTCACCATTGGGAAAGGTGGCTTGCAACGATGTGCTAAACGATGTCTTGCCAGGGTTGGTAAGCAACGCTTCAAATTCACCACGATATACAGGGATGCGTTGGCCACCGCAGGTCAACAAAACAGGTTCTTTCGAGCCCCCTTTTTGCGATTGAGGAAGGCGGATTATTCCTTTGATGTATGCGTTTTGTCCATAAAAAACGCTATCGGGTTGGTTGAGAACAATCGCGTCCTTTCCCTTTGGCTGGTGCTTAAAAACGATGCGTACTTGTTTAACTTCGTAATGATAATTCGCCCCCAAAGGCAACGAAAAACGAATGACATTGTCGCCAGAATGCAAAAGTGTCAAGGGGATGGTCTCTTGTTGGCTACGCCACGCCTTATTGAGCTGCACAAAATGCGCCCCAATCGCCTGCGATTCATTGATGCTTCGTGCAACAGACTCGTGGGTGCTTACACCGTACAGGTCATACGCCAAAAATGCTTGAAAGTCAGTACCAGGCAGCTCAGGAATTTGTACGTGAAATACATTATCGAAAGGACTATCAATTGATTTTTTGTCCGTCGTCCCAATGCAACCATAGGCAATATCTGCATCGAATCCATATCTTACTGGCTTTGAAACAGGTACACTTACCACCGAAAGCGTTTTAGTAGTGGGGAATCCCTCCGTTTCAAAAACGTTGGTTGTTTTAATTTTTGAACCATAAAACGCAAACAAAACAACAAGCGAGGCAACGGCCACCCCTCCTTTGGCAAAAACAGACACCCATCGAATGGGTCTTAGGGTTTTCAAAAGGTGGATTAATTGGTGCGCATTTTTCATTTTATCGAACGATAAATAGTTTATGGGTTGTCACTGACGTGCCCGACTGCAACACAATTAGATAAAGGCCATGCGTGGTTAGCTGTTCACTAAACAGGTACTGGTCAGCCCCGAAAGCCTCATCGGTAAGTACTTGCTTTCCTTCTGCTGAGAAAATAGACACATGAACGGGAGCAGGTTGATGCAACCTCACTTTGATTGTAAACCTTCCGCTGGAAGGATTAGGATACACTATTTCCGAATGAAATACGCTGATTTGTGGGCCATCTACTTGGATTTCTCGGGTTGAACTACAGCCATTTTGAGTCGTAATAAGTGTATAAATACCTTGTTGATTCAACTCAATTTCAGGCAATTGCGACTCTATCTTATCGGGACTTCGCCAGCGATACGTTATCCCAGCGGGCATATTTTCAGCCGCGTTGACTCGAACGGGCGCAGCACCTTCCACCAAATAGTAGGTATCAGACAAACCCAGCGGTAACGGCGCTTCGGCGGGGTTGACCCAAAACGAATCAACGTACATTTGCTGCAACGCGTCCGTTACGTTGAGGACATAATGGCCCGCAAAAAGACCGCCGAATTGTGCAGTCGAAAGCACTTCTGACTGCTGACGATGGGTCACAAATCCAGTCGATTTATTAAAAATTGTGAGAGAATAAGGTGGCTGCCCCCCAAAAATACGCACCTCAAACTGCCCCAAATCGGGTTGTGAACAGCTCGGAGTTGTTACTTTAGTGGTTACGAGCAGGTCTTGCGCTACGACAAAAGAAAAGTGATTTTTTTGTAACTTATTCATTTTCCAAGTCGTATTAAAATAAGCCAAACCCTGCTTATCAAGGCTTTTCATTTTAAAAAAACAGGTTGTCAAAGGCGCAAACTCGCCCGTTCCTGTGGTATCTACCGCCAGCCAAAACACAGGATTTGGGGGAATGGCAGCAAACACCTGTTTCGTATCCCATACAACCTCCGTCTCCCACAAGTTCTTGCCCAAAGAAGATACAAGCCCTTTTCTTTTCAAAAACGTTGGCATTCCTATCGTTTTGGGAGCAGAAACGAAGGCTTGGTCATTGTCTCCCCACAACAAATACTGGTGATTGTCGAGGGGGGAAGGCGTCGAAATAGTGAGCAAATTGGGAGAATGACTACTACTAGCGATTTTCTGCCACCAGCCCGAGGCATCGTCACGGCCAATACCCGCAATGTTGTGGTGAAAAATGGGGGATTCTTCCCCATTCCAAAGGGTTTTACCTAAACTATTCACGTACTTCCCGCTCGATTCAGTGAGCGTAATTCCGTATTTTAGTGCCAGATAAGACGCTACTTTTAATCGTTCTTCACGGTCAAGAACTCGGTTAAAAGCAATCAGTTCAGGCACCAGTCCGTTAAAAACGCTGACGGGCAACTCAGGGTAAGTAGGTAGATTGCCGATGTTCCATGTCTGCTCAGCTACTTCACTACTATCGACGGATTTTAATTGCCCATAAATAGCAATTTTTGGCATAGTAGGCGCCAAATCCGTAAAATTCATGTATCTCATCGCTTCCAAATCAGCCATGCGTTCGTTGGTCAGGACAAGGCTTGTTTTCTGATTTTTATCAATGCTCCAAATCAGTTGGTCTTTTTGTCGTTCTTTTGTCTGATATACCGTAAAAAAAGTGGTGCTTGGCAATTTAGCCTTCCCTAATGGGATTGAAAGGCCATTGGAGGTAGTAAGCCGCCTAGCAGGGTGGAAATTGAGCCGCTCGGCGTTAGTACTGTCTGCCATCCACCATCGAATGACTCCAGCTACCCCTCCAGGCGAAGGTGTTGGCTGATTTTGGGAAAACGACGTTGAGGCTCCCCAACAAAAGACAACGAAAAAAAAGGCTTTAATAGAAGCTGAGTTCATAGGAGTAATGGTTACGATTGTGACAGAATCGACGCTACTAGCTTCTTGGTTTCTTGATGAGAAGAACTCGTTTTTTGGGATAGCTACTCAAAAACTCCCAGCCCAAAGTAAATTGAATTGTATTGTTGGTATTTTTATTTTCGATAAAATTATACGCGTTGGCTTCGGTACGAACCATGTCCGTCAGGCCATAATGATAACGTGCTTCAAGGTTGAGTCCCCACCCTACAAATTCATACCCAAGCTGGAAATTTAGCCCAAAATTGTTTTTTCCTTTCAGTACATTTCGAAGTTGCTGTTGTTGTTCGAGGTCGCTACCAAAAGCGGGCAATTTTCCTGCCCCGCCCGATGTGTAATTGATTTTTTCGGGGGTTAAATTTAGCCCCAATTGGGGACCTACTCCCACATTAAACCCATGCAATCCATCGTGTACTTTTTCAAACGGATACAGCTTCAACATCAGCGGGAAGTTAAGGTAACGGTAGTTGAATTGCAGGGTATAGTTGAAGTCTTTCTCCAAATTGTTGAAAGCCAATTCAGTACCTTGCTGGGAATATAAAACGTCCAAATTGAGCGAAGCAATGGTATTTTTCAATTCCCAATTGATGCCAAATCCACCCGTAAATCCCCATTTTCGGTTATTATTCAAGGTATAATTTGTAAAAAATGGCTCACTCAATATGGTTGTTTGTAAGGCACCAATGCCCGAATAAACCACTCCTCCTTTAAGCCCAACTCGCAAACCGTCCACTGTTTGAGCTTTAGAAAACTGTACAAAAAACCCGCAAAAGAGGAGAAAAAAACAGCATGTAGTTTTCGCTGCCGTTGAGTAACAGCGTAACGGATAGGAAGTACTAATTAGCGCTTTCATTGTTGAGAGTAGTTTGTTCAAACACCGACAATTGTTTTTTCTATTTCCCGCCACTCCGACAATGCTTTTTTTGAGCAGTCGTCAAAGTTCTATGTTGATTTTTGGCGTTGATAGCTCCCGTATAGGATATACGTTTAGCTCGTATATCTTGGAATTGAATTGTGCCAGCTACAAAACTTACCACTATTACGGTAGAAAGTGCCGATAATGAACATAAAACATCCGACGGTAATAAGGGCAAAACTGCGAAGAGGCTTATTTTTCCATTTAGCTAGGGTATCGTAAAACAAGGTAAAAAAGAAAATTGAAATAACCTACTGAAAATCAGTATATTTTTCACCTAAAGAGTTGTTATTTTTTTTGCATTTCATCCCCCCCTATTTTACCCGAAAATACCCATCCAGCATTGTTTCTTCTGGTTGGTCTTGCTGTTTGACTTTTAGGGTTATGTACCAAGTGTTATTATCCATTTTTTTGCCCTCAATTTTTCTCGAAACGATACGGCTCGCCCACGGCCCAAAGAAGCTACTCGTCATCCCACTAATTGCTTGGGCATTTTCAAAATCCGAAGGGGTCGTGTAAGAAAAGGTTGAAAGGGTCGGGTCAAATTCAAACGCAATAAAAGGGTTTCCGCAATCATTACAGGCCAAATCTCCTATCATATCTTTCTCATAATACCCCACATACTTGTTTCCCGTCTTGTCAAAACGATACGCCAAAAATGAGCTTTGGCCACTTCTGGACAACAAGGCAACGGAGTGGTTTGGCAAAATTTCAAAAATTTCGGAAGGACGAACATCTGCCTGCTTTCTACAACCAAATAGCAAGAATAAACATAGAACGGGTAGGAGCTTTTTCATAAGTGTGTAGTTTTTTAAAACAACGAATTAAGTGTATTTTGCGGTCTATCAGGAATCCCCTTCTCAAAAATAAGTTGTTGCCATATATCAGCTACCTTTACTCCTCAAAATCAGCAACTTACGACTCCCCCTTCGCCTTCCAATCAAGAAGTTTTTGTTCTAATTTTCTTTGAAAATTACCCATAACTGTAACAGATGATGGGCAAATTTATATTTTTTTGTTACAAATGAGGGGCAAATTTCAAGAAATTTTGTAACAGATGACGGGCAAATTTTACACCTATAAGGTTTTGAAACCTTATAGGTGTTGATATAAGAAGATCAACGCAACGCGTTCCAATTTAAAATCGCATTCCACAAAAGTGGGGCGTCGTGGTGGTTGAGGTAGCGGTGCAGCGGGTCAAACGTGAATGCTACCACTTGGCCTTTGCCTACGGGTACGTTGAAAATTGCACCGTGCCCAATGATGGTTTGCTCGTTGCGCACCATCCCCGACAGCACATACGGCGGTTCTGGTTTGGGCGTGGCGGGTTTGGGGTCTTTTACCTCTTTTTTATCAGGCATTCCCATAATCAGCCCCTTGTATTCTTCTTCTTCCTTGAGTGGCTTGGTGCCGTATTGCATCAACATCATGTCGCGGTCGCGCTTTTCCGTTTGCAACAATGCCCCTTGTCCTTTGAAAATAGGGAACGTTTCGGGATAACCATACATGATTGGGTGCGATGGCTTGCGATTTTTCACCTGGATGATAGAGCCTGGGTGAAACAAGGTGGGCGATTCGTACCGTTTCAATTCGCGCACAATGCCCAAATCAGACATAATGCTCGACGAGTTGTCGAGGGTAATCAATACCCCACCTTCATCGACAAACTTTTTCAATTCCGCGACTCCCTCAAACCCTGGGCCACCCGTCATATCATCGGTGCTACTTGGCGTGCCGTGCGACGGAAACTCGGCCGTTTTGGTATAAGGCATTGGGCCAAATTTGGAATCCACTTCGTGCAAGAAGTTCGCACCCGTACCACCCACGCGAGGTACCAAAATCACATCAAACTGCGACCGCAAGTTGCCTTTTTTCAGATGGTCTTTGTGAATCGATGTGTAAGGAATGCCACGTTGTTCAAACGTATAGCGTGACCAGCCTTCATCTTGCGTTTGGTACCACGTATGGTAAATAGCTACGCGCGGCAAACTCACCTCGTGCTGTTTCACCGACGGCAGGGTTTTGGTCGAAATCAAGTCCACGCTAAACTTCTCGGCCAATTGCTTCGCTTGGTCGGTCGTTAAGCCCGAAAATACCACGGCTCCCTGTGCCAACGTGTCTTTGCGGCCTTCGAGGGTTACTTTTGCATCTAACACGATGGTTTTGGCGTTCTGAGATTTTGCCCAATAGGCGGCAGGTAATACCGTATTTTGTGCTTTGTAATTGACCACATAGTACGTTCCCTCGCCTTCGATTTTCCCATCGTACTTTACATCGGACGTGAGCAATTTCAAGTCCGACAATTCGTATTTTAAGGTGTCTTGTTGCGCCACATTTACCCCGTTGAGGTATTGCAACGTCCACGCAATCGCGTCGTAAGGCGGGAATTTCGCTTCTTTCGGGTAGTTTTGTTTGGTCAACAACGAGTAGGCATAGTTGCGGTAAGGCTGATTCAACAGCACCACATAATCTCCTTGATTTTTACCCGTTTCGGCCTTGTGAACTTCAATTCCTTGGGTACGTAACTGATTGACCAAATAGGCGGCCATCGCAGGGTCGCGCTGTTGCTTGCCAATCACAAATGCCTTTGGCGTGTCCTTGGCTGCTTTGTTGAGGTTGTTTAGGCTTTTTTGGTAAAAATTCTTCAACAATAACTTACCATTCGCCGCCGCGTACCCCAACGAAGCCAATACGCCCGCTTGCATATAATTGATGTTGTTCCGAAACGACCAATATACTTTTTCAGTCGCAGGATACGGACGATACCACTCACGGCTTGTCACGTTATCGCCCGCAAATTTGGCACTGGCCAAGTCACGCATGAACGTATTGGCGCCCGCATTACCGTAGGTTTCGTAAAAACGCCCAACAGAGTTGTGGTTGTTGGCTACCCAAATTCCGTAGCCAGGGTACCAGCCGTCATAAAACGCCCAGTTGAATACCCCTGGAAGCCCTTGCGCGGCCAAAGTCGTCATGTCGTGGTCGGCCATGATTTGCCATTCACCAATCGCTACGGGATCTACGGCTTCGCTGTAAGGCCCCGTTCCCGTTGAAATGTACAACAACGGCACAGACTCGTGCAAGTCGAGCATCACCGTAGGATGCCAGTCAAAATAAGCTTTAAAAATACTTTTTGTAATGGCTTGCGACACCTGCAAGCCGTCGCGGTTGTTGTCGTGATAGACATACTTTCCCCAATACGGTGGTGAAGCAGGCATTCCGTCCTCAAAATCTTTGCGTTTTTTAGTGTAACGGTTGTACCAATCCACCATTTTGTCCCAGCCATCGGGCTCAGACACAGGGTTAATGATCACAATCAGGTTATCACGAATGGCCTTGATTTCATCAGCCTGTCCCGTTACCAAACGATAGGCCAATTCCATCAGCATTTCAGGCGAACCCGTTTCGGAAGCGTGCATTCCCCCGTTCAAAAAATAGACCACTTTGCTATCGCCCAAGATTTTTTGCACATCGGCAGCATTTACTTTGCGCGGGTCAGCAAGGAGTGCCAGTTGTTTTTTATAATGGTCGAGGCGCTTGATAGTGGCAGGATTGGCAATAACGGACATTTGAATGGGACGATTTTCTTCGGTCGTACCAATCTGTTCGTTGACAATGTTGGGCGACGTTTGGGCTAATTTTTGAAAATAGCCGTAAATATCCGCCGTTCGGTGCAGCACGCCTGGCGCTCCGATGATTTGCCCAAATTGCTTCAACGGCGACGGAATTTTAGGGTCATTGACCAAATCCAGCACCGACGATGGCAAAAAGCGCTGGTCGGTCGTAAACTCTTTAATTTTTTGGTTGTAAGACTCGTCGATTTGCTGGGACTGTGCCGTCAGTGCAAGGACACTCGCACACGCTCCCGACAACAAAAAACGATAAAGTGGTTTCATAAAGATTAGGTTAGAGCTTTGGCAAAGTTTGAAACTTTGCCAAAGATTTGTTTTACAAATGATTCCAGTTAATCAGCGTGTTCCAAACCATCGGTGCATCGTGAAGGTTGATATAACGATGCAGAGGATTAAACGTAAACGCCACCAAACGACCAGCTCCCACGGGAACGTTAAAAATTCCGCCGTGCCCGACGATGGTCTGCTCGTTTCTTACCATTCCTGAAAGCACATAAGGTTCTTCCTTCTTAGGTTTGGCAGACGTGGTCTCTTTTGCCATTTTGCTGTCAGGCAATCCCATGATTGGGCCGCTGTATTCTTCATCTTCTTTCAATGATTTAGTGCCGTATTGAAGCACCATCATGTCACGATTGTACTTTTTGGTCTGTAACAACGGTGAAATGCCTTTGAAAATCGGGAATACTTCAGGAAACCCGTACACAATCGGGCTATCCGATTTGCGTACTTTTACGTTCACAATGGAGCCTGGATGATAGAGACCAGGCGTTTCTACTTTATCCAAGTCGCGGGTAATTCCTGTTTCAGCAATCATTGCAGAAGTATTGTCCAACGTCACCAATACTCCCCCTGCTTCCACAAACATTCTGAGTTGGTTCATGCCATCAAAGCCAGGCCCACCCGTCATGTCAGGAGTGGAATCAGGAAACCCGTGCGAAGGAAATTCGGGGGTTTTGGTATAAGGCAATGGACCAAATTTTTTATCAATTTCGTGAATAAAATCGCTGCCTGTGCCACGCATTTTTGGAATCACAATGACATCGTATTTACTACGTAGGTCGCCCGCCTTCAAATCATCTTTTTCGATGGAGGTGTAAGGAATACCACGTTGATCAAACGTAAAACGCACCCAACCTTCGTCTTGGGTATTGAACCAACTGTGGTAAATGGCTGTCCGTGGGAGGGTTACTTCGTGTTGTTTGACGTTGGCCGTCGCTTTGGTCGCGGTTAGGTCAAGTCCAAACTGCGCTGTAATATTTTTAGCCTGCTCAGGCGTAATTCCCTGCAACACCACTGACCCTGCCGCCAAGGTATCTTTTACGCCACTCAGGGTAGTTTTAGCATCCAGCACCATCGCCTTGCTCGTTTTATTCTGCGCTTTTAGCCAATACAAGGCCGACAACACCGTGTTTTGCGCTTTGTAATTGAGGACATAATCCGTCCCTTCTCCTTCCATTTTGCCCGTGTATTTCACTTCCTGATTCACGAGGGTAAGGTCGTTTGAAGCATACGGCACATTGTCAAGGGCTTTTACCTCAACCCCATTCAAATACCCGAGTGTCCACGCAATGTCGTCATACGATGGGTATTTAGTTTCTTTGGGATAGTTTTGTTTGGTCAACAACGACACGGCCAAATTACGGTAAGGCTGCTCCAGCAACACGACATAATCACCCGAAGATGCTTTGTGAACCTCAATTCCTTGCCCACGCAACTGATTGACCAAGTAGGCCGCCATCGTGGGGTCATTTTGTTTTTGGGGAATGGAAAACGCACGCGGCGATTCGGTTTTTCCTTTTTGGATAGCATTCACTCCTTTTTGGTAAAAATTGGTCAACAACAACCGTCGGTTATTGGCCGCATAGGTCAAGCCCGCCAACACACCTGCTTGCATATAATTGATGTTGTTTCGGTACGACCAGTTTACTTTTTCAGTAGCGGGATTAGGTCGATACCATTCTTTGCTCGTTACGGGGTCACCTGAATATTTTTGATTCGACAAGTCGCGCACATACGTAGTGGCACCCGCGTTGCCAAAAGTCTCATAAAAACGCCCTATTGAGTTGTGATTGTTGGCAATAAAAAACGCGTAGCCAGGGTTCCATCCGTCATAAAAGGCCCACGTAAACACACCTGGCAACCCCTGAGAGGCTAATGCTGTCATTTCGTGGTTGGCCATGGTTTGCCATTCGCCGATGGTAATTGGATCGATGGCATCGTTGTAAGGCCCCGTTCCCGTAGAAATATAAAGCAAAGGCACCGACTCGTGCAAATCGAGCATCACTGTTGGATGCCAGTCGTAGTAAATTTTATACATGGCTTTGGTCAACGCCTGCGACGACTGCAACCCATCGCGGTTGTTGTCGTGATAGGTATATTTTCCCCAATATGGTACGCGTGGAAAGCCATCTTCATAGTTTTTGCGGTCTTTGGTGTAGCGATTGTACCAATCTACTTGTTTGTCCCAGCCATCGGGTTCAGAAACTGGGTTGATGAGTACAATAATATTATCACGTACGGCCTTAATGTCGGGCGTTTGGGCGGTGATTAAACGGTAGGCTAACTCCATCACCATTTCAGGAGAACCCATCTCGGGCGAGTGAAGTCCGCAGTTGATGTAGTACACCAATTTGGTATCACCTAACACTTTTTCTAGCTCCGTCGCGGGCAATTTACGGGGGTCAGCCAGCAACGAAAGTTGTTTTTGGTAATGTGCCACGCGTTTCATGGCATCTTCGTTACCGATGGCTACCAAGTGAATCGGGCGGCCTTCTTCGCTCGTACCCACTTGCTGCATGGTCAGGTAAGGCGAACTTTGCGACAGTTTTTGAAAATACCCATAAATAGCCGTGGTGTTGTGCAAAATACCTGGCGCACCCACAATTTCGCCAAAATGTTTGCGCGGCGATGGAACCTTCGGGTCATCGGTTAGATTGAGCACCGACGACGGCAAAAAGCGGGAATCTGTGGTGTACTCTTTGATTTTTTGGTTGTACACCTCGTCGATTTTCTGGGCGTACGTAGCTGCCGAACAAAAAGCAATAGTAGAAACGGCAAGCGGTCTAAGCAGACGTTTGAAGTACATGTGAGTTAGTTTGGTTAGGACGGATGAAGTAATGCAGGCATTAACAGCCTTTAAAGATGGCATTATATCTTGCCTATTTCAAGTATCATTACGATTAAATTTTCTATCCCAACCCTTAAACTTTTCATATTCGTACAAAACATTTTTATAATCCATAAATAGCCCATCCCTTTCTTTTCAAGACCTGTTGTATTCGCTCCAGATTCACTATTTTTGGCTTTTCAATCCATTTAGTTTCATCAACCCTTACGTAGCCATGTTTAAACCCCTATTGTGGGCCAGCCTTTTCTCTGCCAGCGCCGCTATTGCCCAATCAAGCGTGCATTTCGCCACCCACCCCACCCTTAGTCCCGACGCTAAAACGGCTATTTTTGCCTACGAGTCTGACCTGTGGAAAACCGACCTTACCTCAGGGCTCACCTCTCGTATCACTGCCATGCAAGGCAATGAGTCAAACCCACGCATTTCACCCGATGGAAAATGGCTCGCTTTTACGGGTACTGAAAATGGGAATGCCGATGTATTTGTGATGCCCCTCGAAGGCGGTACGATTCGACAACTTACCTACCACAGCACCTACGATTTTGTAGAAGCGTGGTCGTGGGATTCCCAAACGATTTATTTTGAATCGGGTGTACAAAACGGTGGCACTACCTACACCATCTCGGTACTTGGCGGAACGCCTAAACGCGTTTTTAAACACTATTTCAACCGTACGCACAACGTCGCCGAGAGTCCAACGGGTGAAGTCTTTTTCAACGATACGTGGGAAAGCGATAACCAAGCCATGCGCAAGCGCTACAAAGGCGACTTTAACCCCGATATTCAGTCGTATAACCTAAAAACCAACACCTATAAACGCTATACCGACTATCGTGGAAAAGACATGTGGGCGACGGTTGACAAAAAAGGAACGATTTATTTTGTGTCGGACGAAGCCAACGGTGAATACAATTTATACACCTTCGTAAACGGACAAAAAACCGCCCTCACTTCGTTCAAAGAATCCATCAAACGGCCTCAAGTAAGTGCCGATGGCAGCAAGGTTATTTTTGAAAAAGACTACCAACCTTGGGTATATGACGTTGCGACCAAAGCTGCTGCTCCGCTCAAAATCAACCTAGTCAGAAATTTTACGCTGACCAAGTGGCAAGATTTTAAAGTAAGTGGGTCAATCTCGGCCTTTGATGTAGCTCCAGACAATAAAAAACTGGCCTTTATTTCGCGGGGAGAATTATTTGTCTCTGACATTGAAGGAAAGTACATCAAACAACTCAAAACCACTCCTAACGAGCGTGTCCAAGAAGTAAAATGGTTGGCCGATACCCTGACCTTGTTGGTGGGTCAAACCGTAGGGGGCTACCAAAACTGGTTTACCCTCAAAGCCGACGGCAAAGGAACGCTCAAACAGCTTACTACCGACACCCAAAATAACCGCCAGATTGTTTTTAACAAAGACCGTAGCTCAGGAGTATATCTCAGTGGCCGCAACGAAGTCCGCTTGCTCGACCTTAAAACCTTTGAAAATAAGACGATTGTCAAAGACGAACTTTGGGGATTTTATAACGACAACGCCTATTTTTCTCCCAACGGTGAGTACGTGATGTTTACGGCCTATCGTAATTTTGAGAAAGATATTTTTCTCCATCACCTCACCAAAAACGAAACTATTAACCTCACCAACACGGGTATTTCTGAATCAGCCCCTGTATGGTCGCCCGATAGTAAATATATTTATTTTGAGTCTGACCGTAATAACCCAAGTTACCCGTTTGGGTCACGCAATCTGAAAGTGTATCGGTTGGCACTTACCAAAATCGAAACGCCTTTCCGCTCCGATAAATGGGAAGATTTGTTCAAAGTAACCAAAAAAGATTCGACTGCTACCGCCGCCAAAACACCCGAAAAAAACAGTAAGAAAAAGAAAACCGCACCTGTTGAACCTAAAAAAGAAACCAAAAAAGAAATCAAGCCCATTGAGATTGATTTGGCGGACATTTGGGAACGCATGGAGCAAGTGGGACCATCATTTGGCCAACAGGGCTCTCCTACTGTTTTTCAAAAAGACGACAAAACCTACGTCATTTACGTATCTGACCACAGCGAGGGTGAAAACAAACTTTGGCGCACTACGTACGAACCTTTCAAAGCCCCAAAAACCGAGAAAGTAGAAGACGGCGTTCGCGGCTACGATTGGGTACAGGTAGGAGACAAATCGTATTTACTCATCAATGGTAAACTCAAAAAATTTACCCCAGAATCGGGTAAAGCAGAAGATATTACGATTGACTTTACCTTCCGTCGCAACTTGGAAGAGGAGTTTCGTCAAATGTATTATGAAGCATGGGCGAGTGTAGAGGAGAACTTTTATAACGAAACCTTCCACGGCGCCGACTGGAAAGCCCTGCGCGACCGCTACGCGAAGTTTTTACCTTACCTCAACCAACGCGACGATTTTCGGACGTTGTTTAACGACATGCTTGGCGAACTAAACGCCTCTCACTTAGGATTTTATAGCAACGGAAAAGAAGAGGAAGTTTTCTACAAATCGCGCACGATGGAAACGGGGATTCTTTTCGACAATCAGCGCCCGTTTGTCGTTGACCGTATTTTAAAACGTAGTGCCGCCGACAAACACGGTAAAAAAATTGGCAAAGGTGATATTCTTACCCACGTCAACGGCGAGGCCGTCGATTCGCTCCAAAACCGCGATGTGTATTTTACCAAGCCTTCGTCTGATACCGAAATTACCTTGACGTTCCGTCGCAGTAACGTCGATTCTAGCTACACGGTGAGAGTGCATCCGCGAGGGTCATTATCTGGAAATTTCTACGATGAATGGATGGATTGGAACCAAAATTACGTGGACGAAAAAAGCAAAAAACGGATTGCGTACGTTCACATGAAGGACATGGGCATGGACGAGTACGAGCGTTTTGTACAAGACATGACCCGCGATTGGTACAAAAAAGACGCCTTAATTCTTGATTTACGCTACAATACAGGCGGAAACGTCCACGATTTGGTGCTTAATTTCTTGTCGCAAAAACCGTACTTGCAGTGGAAATACCGCGAAGGAAAACCCACGCCTCAGCCCAACTTTGGCGTATCGGCCAAGCCAATTGTATTGCTTATCAACGAACAATCGCTTTCGGATGCCGAAATGACTGCCACGGGTTTCAAAGCCCTCAAGTTGGGTAAAATTATCGGTACCGAAACCTACCGTTGGATTATCTTTACGTCGGGTAAAGGACTTGTCGATGGGTCGTTTTATCGTTTACCTTCGTGGGGATGTTATACGCTTGATGGCAAAAACATTGAGCAAGAAGGTGTCGCGCCTGACATTTACATCAAGCAAACATTCACCGATAGGCTTACCGACAAAGACCCCCAACTCGACCGCGCCATCGAAGAGATTTTAAAAGACCTCAAGTAGAATTTCTGTTATCTTTGGCGTCCTTTTTTGGAAACTGGAAACTGGAAACTGGAAACTGGAAACTGGAAACTGGAAACTGGAAACTAGAAATACCGAAAACTTTAAACTGTAAAATATGCCCAGCTGGTACTTAGGAAAAATCAAATACCAACAAGAACAAGAAAACGGCGCGCTCAAGACAATCTCGGAAGCGTACCTGGTGGACGCGGTTTCATATACCGACGCCGAAGCTCGAATTTATCGCATAGTAGCCGACAACACCCCTGATTTTCAGGTAAGTAGTCTCACAAAAATGAAACTATCTGACGTGTTTCATTTTGAGGACGAAGGCGGGGAAAAATGGTTTAAATGCAAGACCTTTTACGTCTCTATCGACGATAGCAAAGGCACTGCCAAAGAGAAAAAAATCATCAGCTACATGCTCGTCAATGCCGATAGCCCCAAACAAGCCATCGAACGCATTGAAAAGAGTTTGGCGACGATGTTGATTCCCTACGAAATCACGGACGTGAACCTAACGCCTATTTTGGAAGTGTATCCTTATTCCCCCGAAGACGAAGCACAACAAGTTCCTGCGGGTTTTCGCCCCCTCGCCGAAGTGATGGCGGAGCGCGGAGCTGAGTAAAATAACAAAACGAGGCTGTCTGAAAAGAGCAGCCTCGTTTTGTTTTATCTTCTTCGCAATGTTTGCAAAGGTGGCATCACGGGAGTAGCAAAAGGTTGAACCTGCTTGCGGTACGCACCCGCAAAATCGAGGGCTAAATTAGAGAGATACACCATGCCTCGTTTAAACACCAAATTGACGACCACAATATCATCGTGGGGTACTTTATCAAAATGAGCGGGAAGCCATTTGGGCATGTCTTTGATAATCTCCGCGATTCGAGAAAGCGTTATTTTTTCGCTTTTACTAAACTGATGTAAAACCACCACGCTGTCCTGCTGTACCAACAATTCAAAGGTAAACATCGACATTTCTGAACCTACGTGGACGTCTTTGAGCTTCGACCGTAAATACGCCTGAAACGCGTAATCTCCGCCTGGAAATGTAGCCACTTCCGAAAAGGGATAAAAACCGATTTCTTTTCCCTCTTCATCGTAACAATGTTTTTCCTTCTGCAAACCTGCCCAATACGTTTCGCGGCGTTTTAGCTCGCCGTTTTCGTGATAAACACGCATTTCTCCCCAAAGGTCATTGTTACGGTAATCGGCAATCCAGTACAATTGCCCCGTAGGATAATACCCTTTGGAAAACCCTTGACGAACCCCCGCTTGATAATCTTTGAAGTTGGTTTCGGTTAGCAAAACCCCTTCTTTATTGTAGGTTTTAAGGGTGGCGAAGCGTTTTTTTCGGTCGTGAAATGTCAGTTCTTCGTCGTGGTCAACAAATTCCCGACGAATGACTGTACGCGACAACGAATCAGGGGGTGATGCTTGCACTACCTGAAGTGTTATTCCCCACAAACAGACCAACAATAAACCACCTATTCTGGCCATAACTTGCTAATTTTCAAAAAACAATCAAAAAACACTTAACGTAACGAAGACAGATAAACCCTGCCGTTTTGAAAAATAAGTGAAATAGGCACAATTTCTCCTTGAGGATTTTTGTCGTAACGGGCAGGTTTCCATTTAGGCATATCTTTCAGAATACCCGTCAACCTATTGATTGTCATCAGGTCACTATTGGTAAACTTATGCAGTACCGCTTTTCCATCCTCTTCTATAAAAATCTCGAACGTATAGATTTGCGCAGTATTACCAATCACGGCATCATTTAGTTTGGTTTGCAAATACGCTTGTAAGGCCCTATCTCCCCCTGGGAAACTTGCATTTTCTACCAATTCATAATACGGAATTTCGTTGCCCTCCCTATCGTAGCAATATTTTTTCTTTTGCAACCCCGAACGGTACGTCTCTCGGCGCTTTAAACCTCCGTCTTCATAATATACCCGCAGCTCTCCGTGAAGTTGATTGTCGCGGTAATCTGCGAGCCAATATAGATTTCCGCTTGGATAATACCCCTTCGAAAACCCTTGACGAATGCCCTCTGCGTAGTCTTTGAAGTTGGTTTCAACCAGTAAAGTCCCGTTTTTACTAAAGTGTTTTAACGTAGCAAAACGTTTTTTACGGTCATGAAACACCAGTTCTTCATCATAGTCCGCAAACGCACGGTGGCGTATCGTACGCCACAACGAATCGGGCGAGAAAGCTTCTGCTTCTTGAAAAGCGATACCCCACATACAAATTAACAAAACACTGATTTTCTTTAACATAGCTGTTCACTTTGACATTCAATCAAAATTAACTGCTTTTTTTATCAATATCAATACCCATCAGTCATAGCAGGAGTAATGTCTCTTGTATCTAAGCCAAGTCGTTTTTTAGCTTCTTCAAGCATCACAACAGTGGCAGTAGCGCCAATACGGGTAGCGCCGAGTGCTTTCATTTTAAGCAGTTCGTCTAGTGTTCTTATCCCTCCTGCGGCCTTTACTTGTACTTCAGGCGCGGAGTTTTTACGCATCAAACGAACATCCGCTTCCGTCGCACCTTTGTAGTTATAACTTCCGTCGGCTTGCTTGGTATAGCCGTATCCCGTCGAAGTTTTCACGAACTCCACGCCCAGGGTACTGCAAATTTTACAGAGCTTAACTTTGTATTTGTCTTTGGGAAGAAAATCGTTTTCGAAGATTACCTTCAAAATCGCTCCGTGCTTGTGGCATTCTTTCAAAATCGCGTAGATTTCTTTTTTGACGTAGCGCCAATCCTCACTTAGGACTTTCCCAACGTTTACCACCATGTCGATTTCGGTGGCACCGTCTTTGCAAGCCTGTCGGGTTTCGGCTACTTTAATCGCGATGGTATTGCCACCATGAGGAAACCCTACCACGGTACAGACGCCAACGTTACTTCCTTTTAAAAGTTCGGCGGCGCGTGTTACGTAGTAGGGTTTGATACAAACTGTTGCGACATCATATTGCAACGCCAACGCACAGCCTGCTTCCAATTCGGTATCGGTCAGGTGCGGTTGCAACAATGAATGGTCAATCATTTTAGCCAATTCTGAGAGAGAAGTAAACATAGCATGAACTTGTTATGGTCTTTTCTCATAAGAACGTAGCAAAGCTATCCTACTTAGAGCAAAGCTGGCTAATCACGTTGTATGCTTCTGCATAGCCATATTCCCCCGATTTGCTAAAGTCGTAGCAAGCTTCATTTTTATCAAGAAGCGAAAATTTAATAACTCCTCTCAAGAAAAAGGCTTCGGCGTGGCGTGGGGCTAGTTTAATCGCACTGCTGCAATCCACCAATGCTCCTTTTTGGTCACCTAAAGATGACTTTACCACCGCCCGAATGAAATAGCTATCGGCATTGGTAGGTTCAATCTCAATGGCCTTGTCTAAGTCGGCAACCGCAGATTTTCCTTCCCCGATTGTATTTTTGGCAATTCCTCTTGACAAATAAACCTCTGGACGGCCTGGTGATAAGTCTTTGGGTTGGGTGTATTTTGTGACAATTACGTCCAACAATTTGATGGTATTTTCCGTAATTAAGGTGTTATAATAGGGCAACGTATTGGCCGAAGCACCGTTGATTTCGATGGCTAAGTTATAATCAGCCACGGCATCTTTGGGTTGCCCAAGTTTTACTTTACAAACCCCTCTCCCATAATAGGCCATATAATTTTGTGGGTTGATTCGCACCGATTCGTTAAAGTCGGTCAGTGCTTCCGCAAACTTACCCATTTTACTACGCGCCAATCCGCGGTAATAAAACGATTCAGAGTCGTTGGGGTTCAGTTGAATGGCTTTAGACAAGTCAGTAACAGCGCCATTCAAGTCGTTCATGTTTGTACGCGCATTTCCCCGACCCGCATAGGCCCCGTTGTAACCCAAATCAATGGCTTTGGTAAAATCTGTAATACTTCCTTTGTAATCTTTAACTCCAATTTTGCACTGCCCGCGACTGTACCACGCTTGGGCGTTATTGGGTTCTAATGCCAGACCCTTGTCAAAGTCTTGCATAGCGCGACGTTGGTCTTCCATTTTAAACCAAATTTGGCCGCGTTGAAGCAATGCTTTTGCCTCGTTGGGATTGAGCTCAATGGCGGAGTTAAAATCGCGCAGTGCCCCCCCCAAATCGTCTTGAATAACTCGGCACATTCCTCGGTACAAAAAGGCTTTGGCATCTTTGGAAGTAATACCAATGGCCTCATCATAATCACGCATGGCGCCACGGTAGTCTTTTAGGGAAACCTTTAGCAGACCTCGTTGGTAGTAGCTCGGCGCGTGATCGGGATTGCTCTGAATGGCAGAGGTATAGGCTAACATCGCGCCCGATACGTCGCCTTTGGTCTGCTTCGTAAGCCCTTCTTCGTAATAGGTTTCCGCAGAGTTTTGGGCAAAAGTGATATGACACGAGAATAATATACCCAAAATAGGTAGTAGAGTTTTTCTCATAATTTAGCGGTTAGGATAGAAAGTACAATAATACGTCAATCGAGGTATTTTTTGCAACATAACCGACATAAATATTATCAATTTATGTCGGTTACAATTTTCGCAGGTAGGTTTTGAGTACGTCGGAGTTTGGGCTATTATTTCGGAATAAAAATTGCAAAAATGGTAGCTGGGTCGTTGTGCGAACAACAATGTCTTCCAACGGTACTTCTGGAACTCCCAATAAATCAGCGACTTCCTTACCCAACAAGAAGCGCATCTGGGCTATCGGAAAGTTCTGTAATTGTTTTGCAGGCACCTGATTTTGAAGCACTTTCGTGAGGGCTTGGGTCAGCCCTTTCCCCGCCGCTGATGGCTTAAATTGACGGCGATAAATGGCCCTATCTAGGTGGTATGCCTCGCGTAAATCGACGGGTAAAAGGCGCTCATTTACTCCAAGTAGGTACCCAATTATATCCCAAAAGTGCAAATACGATTCCTCCTCATTTGTTTGCGTCTTTACGTTCATTTTTCGCAACCCGCGGACAACAATATACGAAAAGGCGAGGTTTGTCCCTGCCATGTCTTCTTGGTTGATGGGAAGCCCCCAAGCCGAATCCCACTGGGCATACTGGCTGGTAAAATACCGAACTACGGCGTGCATCAGCCTTATTTTAAGTACTTTTATCACGTTACGACCATTGCGCCAATCCCGCTCTTGCATGATTTCAAACACAAATTCGCCCGTTTCTTCTAGCCGTTTGTAGGTGTCTTTTTTGATTCGTTCGGTCAGCCAAAGCACCTGTGCTCCATTGGCTGCGGCATAGCAATACGGCAGTGAATAGCAGCCCAATAATAGCGCTATCTCGGTTTCATGCTTCCAAAAGAAAGCCATGCCTTGCGCCATTTTTTGGGGATCTGTCCAGGAAGGTAAATGGCCCTGCTGTTCAAAAAAATGAACGACTTCGGGAAGCTGTTGGGAGAGCGACATATTTTTTAAGTCGCCCAAGAAACGCATAAAAACAGTTAACCCCTCTCGGCCTGTTTGCTGGGCTACTGCCGCTACCAATGCGTCGGCGGCGGGGTCGCCCAGTTGGCGAAAAGGGGTCAACAAAGTATCGTCAAAAATTCGCGTTTGTGCAGGTCTCATGACCTTGAAACCATTTAAACAATAAAAGGTTTAATAACGCGCGCGTTTTGTTTTTTAAGTTCGATAAAAAGACGATTAAGCATTTCTTCGTCGCGGTAAATTCCAATTATCGAGCCACCCGAACCCGTAAACGACGCCGAAGCCCCGCAAGCGCGAGCGGTGTCAATAAGCGCTTGGTTTCGGTCGGTGATGGTCATGATTTGGGTGCGATAGTCGAAATTCTGGTTTATCAGCTCTCCTAATCGTTTGAAATCTTGGTTTTTGATGACGTCACAGCCTTGTTCAGCTACCCCAGCAATGTTTTGCAACGTTCCGACCACGTGCGGGTCGCCTTGCTCCCACCGCTCGCGGATGGTGTTCAGTACTTTTCCCGACACTTTGCTAAGGTCAGTTTTATAAGCAATGTACAATTTGGGCAACATCCGAGGATCAAGAGGCTCGTAGTAGCCGTACCCTTGTTTTTCAATCAAATCCCGCGAAAAATCCATGTAAACGCAGCCTTCGTAGCACTGAATCACGCGGTCTTGTAAACCTGCCGTAATGCCCAATTCTTCCACTTCCGATTTGAGGGCCAAGGTCGGCAACATCGGCTGCGGAATTTCGACTTTGTAAAACTGCATCAACGCCCGAAGCGTAGCCACCACAATAGCGCTCGACCCAGCCAATCCCACTTGTCGGGGAATGGTCGTACGGTAACGAACGGTAAAGTTTTTATTGGAAAGTTTAATCCCTTCTTTGTCGCAATACTCAACAAACTTTTTAATGGACGCTTTCACCAACGGAACACCTCCGTGGTAGCCAAGCGTGCTTATCGTATCACGAAGGTGAAAGATGTTTTTATAAATGTGGGTATCCTGAACTTGGGGTTCAATCTGTAGCTCAGGCGATTCGTACAGCGTAATAGAGGCGCCAAAATTGCGTACCGAAATCGAAATTGTTTTCCCAAAATAACCATCGGAAGGATTTCCTAGAAGCCCAGCACGGGCATAAGCACGAGTTTCAATCATTTTTTGTGTGTCTGTCACGCCGTAAGCGACTTTCGCTCTCAGCAACCGCAAATTAACAACAAAAAAGCGAAGGCTGCTACCTTCGCTTTCTCATCTTGTGCATAGAATTAATCAGTTTTTCTTTTTTGTGGTAATAATAACCACCCCATTCTTCCCTTTATCACCATACGTCGCCGTTGCCGATTCATTTTTGAGCACCGAAATATTGTCAATTTCGCTGGGGTTTATCTTCTTTTCAAGTTCATCATACGTTATTTCCTTCCCATCAAGTATATAAAGCGGCTGTTCTTTAAAAGGACTTCCCTTTCCATTAAAAATAATTTTTACGGGGCCCTCGGTAAAAGTTGGATTGGCGGCAGCTTTCTCCAGCTCAAATCCAATCGGTAATTGATACGACATCGCGACGGGGTTGCCGTTTTGTTTCGCAGGTGTCCAGTTTGGCATAATACCCATGATGCGCATCGCTTCTTCATCACACCCAAAACCTATTCCCTTCACAACGCGCGGCTCTTTCACCACCCCGTTTTCATCAATCGTAAATTCAAGAAATACTTTCCCTGACACATGAGCCCGCCGCGCAGCTGCGGGGTATTTTAGGTTATTTGCTAAAAACTCGCTCAATCCTCTCGTTCCCCCTGGAAACTCAGGATGTTGTTCTGCCACTGTAAATATCGTCCCCTCTTTCGACATCGTAGGAGCCGTACGGCCACTTTCGACGCTTCGCCCGCCTCCATTCTTGGCTGGAATCGGCTCACCCACCACAGTAATACCTTTTAGCTCAGCGACTTCTGGAATCATCACAACATTTTGCTCACCTTGCAAAGCATCTATCACCTGCATTTTGAATCCGATAAAAGAAAAAGCCAACTGTCGTCCACGGGCAACGTTTATCGCGTAATTTCCCTTAGCATCAGTAATAGTGCCCCTTTGTAAATTTACTACGACGACATTGACGCCAGCGAGTCCTTTACCATCAGCTGTTACTACTTTTCCTTTGACCACCATATCTTCACCTGTACTTACCGACGTTTGTACTGGGGTAGCGCTACGAGCCGCCACCAATACCACCAAAGCAACCACAACGGGTACAACCATTAAATAACGGCCCAATACCCATTTTGAACTACGTTTTTTTGTCAACATGGCAATTCTACTTTTTAATTGTTTTACGTCAAAAAAATTATTTGTTAATGTCTGTGGCGATACCCCTAGTGCGTAGCCAGCTAACGTGTAAGCATAACTTAGACGATCACCGTTGGTCGCGTTTTCATCGGCTATAAATTCATGGATTTCTTTGAGCGAGCGCTTATAGAAAATCAAAATTGGATTAAACCATAAAAGCGCCTGAACCACTTCGACCCATAGCAAATCCCAACTATGGCGCTGTTGTATATGCACAAGCTCATGGCTTACAACCACTTGCCCGTAAACGCTGGCATCTTTTTGGTTTAATACTAAGTAATTAAAGAAAGAAAAAGAGCTCATTGACGAGTCATCGACTGTCACAAGTACACAATCTTCAAAAGGTTGGTGTTCACCTGCGCGAACCAGTTTGAAAACTTGAGACAGTCGCCAAATCAATCGGCCTAACATGAAAAAAACACCGACTAAATATGCCATTGCAAGGCCCTCTTCGAGGGTAAAAAGTGGTGGTTTTTCAACCTGAACGACACCTCCAGTTACGGCTCCTAGCGCCATTACCCGCATCGGTACTTGCTCGTGCGCTGCTTCGGGAAGCACCACCCAAGGCGCGAGACAAGAGAGCCCAATTGCCAGTAACAAATAGATACGGTTTGCGGTGAAATAGGTATGCTTACGCAGCAAACCCCAATATAAGGCATAGAACAACACTAGCCCAAAGCTGACTTTGAGGAGATAATGAAAGAATAACATGGCTTAGGTTAAGTTAGAAATAGTATGGTGTTTTGAACTTCCCGAAAGTTTTACCTTTCGGGAAGTTACGAGCTTGAAGCGACGCGGTTGCCGCCAACAGAAGAAGGCTTATGCCTGTAGAATGCGATTACTTACCGCCTTCCTGAAGCAACTTAATAATTTCATCGGCGTCCTGAACACTTAGGTCTTTGTCTTGAACAAAATACGACACTAAGTCTTTCACTGAGCCACTGAAGTAATTGGACATCAATTTATTAGCTTCATAGGCACGATAATCTTCCTTTGAAATAATTGGAAAATACTCGTACGTCTTACCACTAATCGGGCGGTGTGCAATGAAACCCTTTTGTTCCAAAATTCGGATAAAGGTAGAGATGGTATTGTACGCTGGTTTTGGCGTCGGAAAACGCTCCAGTACATTCCATACTACGCCTTTGCCCAAATCCCATAGGATTTGCATTACTTGTTCTTCGGCTTTGGTCAACTCTCTCATAGTTCTCAAAAAGTAGGTTAAAAAATAAAATAATAGACAAATATAAACTATCCGTGTAGTTTTTGCAATTAAATTTTTATTAAAAATTTAGGTTGTGCAAAAAACATTCATTTTAGCGCATTTATTTACGTTTCGGACCTCTGAGGGCAACAACCGCTATTTCAACGCTTGCGCCTCCTGGAAGGTTATTGACTCCTACGGTGGTGCGGGCAGGGAAATTTCCATTAAAATATTTTCCATAAATATCATTTATTTTTTGGAAGTATGCTACATCCTTTAAATAAATAGTTGTATTGACGATATCGTCCATTGTTAAACCTGCCGCCAGCAATATCGCTTTGATATTTTCCATGACCTGTGTCGCCTCTGCTTCGAAGCCTCCCGGTACCAGTTGACGAGTTTGTGGGTTCAGTCCTATTTGTCCTGCAACAAAAATTAGCCCGTTGGCTTCTACTGCTTGGCTGTAGGGAGCAATCGGGACTGGCGCTTGGTCAGTTTTAATAATTTTTTTCTGAGCAAAAATGCTCAAACTACTCAAAAACAAAGCAAAAATAAGGGTAAGGGTCTTCATAAACTTGGATTTATAATACATTCTGTCGATAATATACGGCAGACTACTAATTTTGCTTTCCAAATTCTGTTTTTTTTTACTAAAAACCAATTTTATGAGCTTACAAACGCTTACTGAGAAAGTAAAAACACTGGTTGGCACCGACAGTGGCCTTGGCGCGAGCTTCAAATTCGTCACAGATGAAGGTGTTGTCTTTGTTGACACCAAGCAAGTTCCGAACATCGTCTCAAACGAAGACTTAGAAACCGACTGTGCTATGGAAATCACTACTAAAAATGCTTTGGACCTTATTAATGGCGACCTTAATCCAATGATGGGTTACATGATGGGTAAGTTCAAAATTAAAGGTGATATGGCCGTAGCAATGAAAATTGCACAAACTTTCGGTAGCTAAACTAAAAAAGCGGGCTTGGTATGCCAAGCCCGCTTTTTTAAGTTTGAATAAAACTACTCTTTGTCATTCTTGCTACTCTGTACTTCCGAACGTATTGTTTGGGCCAAATTCTTCAACTCCTGCATTCCTTTACGGACGCGTGTTCCAGCTGCCTGGTTTCCCTTGCTGTAGAATTTATCAAAGTCAGCTTCAAGGCTTAACACGAGATTCTTGACTTCATCAAATCTTGCCATAATAATTTACGGTTTTTGGTTTTATAAAGTGTCCTAAACGCCTAAAACAGCGTGTTTTGGCCGAAATTTAGTAATTCTAACCTGAAACGCAACAGAAAAAATGAAAAAACTAATAAAAATAATGCAATTTCTTAGTCACAAAAAAGTGCAATACACATAATCACCTCAATAACAACAAGTTACACAATATCATGGATTTACTTAATTTTAAACCTTTTTCATCAAAAACGCCCTAATTCGCTCAAAAAGGCACATTTCTGAAATTAACGTGGGAAGGATGATTCTTGTTTTACCCGCATTGCTTGGTTGAGGTGACGTTGGTGGTGTGCCACCACAAACAGAAAAACATCACCCAGGCGAAACTTGAGCAAAGTTGTAAAAGGAGAAATAATTTTTTGATTCCAATCGACACCTTCGGAGCTTTCAATGCTATTTTCTAAATCCTGTAGAATCATAAAGTACCTTTCCAAAACTTTTGGCGCATCCAAATGATACGGTTTTGGTTTGAACATCGCAGGTGAAGGAATTTTTCGCGGGGAAGCAGGATCCACAAAACCAAGCATCATTTTGCCGTTGAAACTCATTTCAAAGTCCGTAGCAGTAGAGCGGATAGGTGATTGTGAAAACTTTAGTTTCAATTGGTTTGTATAATATTGGCTGGCCGCATTGAGATGCACCAAACATTCCAAAATTCCCCAACGCTCGGGAGCGGGTTTCCAGAGCAGTTGCGCCTCTGAAAGCGTTTTAAAATCTTGCTCAACGGTTTGACGAATATGCTGGATATCCTTCAAAAGTTGTTGTCTTGTCTCCGCAATGTTCATTTTAGCTCAATTGTTCACGCGTTTTTTTGGGCAACGACGCCACTACGAGTTCGTATGAATGATCAATCCAATCGCGGATGAGGGTATCTTTGACCGAGCCATCCACAACCACGGTATTCCAGTGTTTTTTATTCATGTGAAAACCTGGACGCACACAATCGTACTCTTCACGAAGCTGAAGGGCGCGTTCGGGATCACATTTAAGATTGATGCTCAAAGGGCTTGAATCAAGCGAGCTGAGTGCAAATATTTTTCCCACTACTTTATAAACCAGCGTTTCTTCTCCAAACGGGAACTCTTCTGTCACGCCAGCTTTCGATAAACAATACGCTTGTAAGGTCTCAATGTTCATTCCTAAACTATCTTGTAAAAAAGCGATACAACATCACGCCAAGACATAACAAGAACATGACGATGGAAATACGATTGATACCGTGCATCACGCGGAGGGAAGCCGTAGTGGGCTTTGATGGGTCTGGTTTTTGAAATACCCGCAGAAAGTATCCGAATACTTCTCCCAACTGCAAAAATTCAACAATTTTTTTCATTTCAGTACTGTATTAAGTTAACTCCAACGCTTCGGGTTCAAACCATTTGGCGTCTTCTTTGATTAAATTAATCAATTCATCGACTGCTGCCGCCGCAGATACCGATTTCTTGACTACTTGTTGTCCACGGTACAAGGCAATTTTATCTTTTCCAATACCTACATATCCATAATCAGCATCGGCCATTTCTCCTGGGCCATTGACGATACAGCCCATGATACCAATTTTTACTCCTTTGAGGTGATCGGTACGTTTGCGAATCATGGCCGTTGTTTCTTGCAAATCAAACAGCGTTCGTCCGCACGACGGACACGAAATGTATTCCGTTTTTGACATCCGAGTACGGGCCGCTTGAAGAATGCCAAAGCCAATGCTGTTTTGTTGTTTTGCTAGTGCCAAATCCGTTTGTACGGCACTGAGCATGATTCCGTCCCCGATTCCGTCCACCAACAATCCTCCACAATCAGTAGCGGCAAAAAGCGAAAGTTCGTCAAAATCGTTTCCTGAATAAGTCCGTTGGATAATGACAGGAATAGTCAAGTTCTTATCCATTAAATCAATCATAAAGCGACGCATTTCGGGCATAGCGTGCGCATTTTGACTTTCTAGTACCAAAACAACTGGCGCATTTCCAAGCGTTTCGGCTGACAATGGCGTACTTGTATCCACCTTCACAAAATTCAAGATAGAACTTTGTTCTTCGGCAACAATAAACTCATCAAGCGTAAACAAAGGGAACTTATGTTCGCGGTCGGACTGGGTTTTCCACGTTTCGTAATCCATGATTTCTTTCAATCCCATGGGCAACATAAACGGCACAGGACGCACTCCTGAGTAGATAAAATCAGCGCCAAGGTCATTCATTTTCCACTTATCGGGAACGGGCAAGTAAAAATGACCAATGCTGCGCAAGTCTTCATATTGTTCAACCGCAATTTGTGAAAAATCTGCAATCACCCGTGGCACGTTTCCGCCCCCGAAATTATAGACTTCCTGCGTTTTGCGGCGGCTGTATTGAAAAGGATTGATGGGTGAAACTGCCAAAGGCGCGATTGGTTTGCTTACTTGCGCCCGTTGCGTATATCGGTCAATGAGCGATTTTGCCACAGGGGCTTCAAACTCTGGGTCTTCAGTCAGCGACACCCGCACGGTATCTCCTAGCCCATCTTCAAGCAACGTACCAATACCAACGGCTGATTTTATACGACCATCTTCGCCTTCACCTGCTTCAGTCACACCCAAATGTAACGGATACGGTTTTAAACCTTCGACATCAAGTCGGTGTACAAGTAACCGATACGCTTCAACCATCACCAGCGGATTACTCGACTTCATCGAAAGCACCACTTGGTCGTAATTAAACTCTTCACAAATGCGTAAAAATTCTAACGCCGACTCCACCATTCCCAACGGTGAATCTCCGTAGCGGCTCATGATACGATCAGACAACGAACCGTGGTTGGTTCCAATCCGCATGGCCGTCCCGTACTCTTTACAAATATTTATTAATGGTATAAATTTTTCACGAATACGCTCAAGTTCACGCTGGTATTCATCTTCGGTATAGTCGATGATTTCAAAGCGTTTTTTATCGGCATAATTTCCTGGATTGATGCGCACTTTTTCAACAATCCGCGCCGCTAGTTCGGCGGCATTGGGCGTAAAGTGAATATCGGCAACGAGTGGCACGTCGTAGCCCCGCGCGCGCAAACCTTTACGAATATTTTCTAAGTTTTGGGCTTCTTTTACACTCGGAGCAGTGATACGGACATACTCACAACCCGACTCTACCATCCGAATCACCTGCTCAATCGAGCCTTCGGTGTTCATGGTATCGACAGTAGTCATGGACTGAACCCGAATTGGGTAGTCAGAGCCCATGGGCACCCCCCCAATATTGACGGTGATGGTTTTACGGCGAGAATACTCGGTCAACGAGTTAGCATATTGATACGACTTAATCGCGTCTTGAAGCGATACGGTGTCGTTGATGATTGTCATAAGCAAGAGTACATTTTGCAGTGAGCGATAAGCCTCACCCGTTTAACGCGACAAAATTACTGATAAAACCCCAAAGAAGCAGGGATTGTTTTTATCCCAACACCGAAAGCATGGTTTGGCATTTCATTTCGGTTTCTTGCCATTCCTTTTCAGGCTCCGAATCTTCTGTGATTCCGCCGCCTGCGTAAAGCGTCGCCACGTTGTTTTGGATTTTCATACAACGTAAATTCACAAAAAGATGCGTTTCGTTACCGACGTTTACGGGGCCCAAATAGCCACTGTAAAACTCGCGGTCGTAGCCTTCATATTGTTGGATAAAAGAGAGCGCTTCTATTCTGGGCATTCCACATACGGCCGAAGTTGGGTGTAGAAGCTCCAACATCACCGTTCCTAGTTCGGGGAAATTAATGGCTTTGGTATCCACTACAAAATCACTGCGAAGGTGCATCAAATTTCCTGCGACAACCGTCTTGGGTCCTTCCTCCAAGTATTCACGAACCCGAATTTTTTTGAAACACGAAATAATGTATCGCCCCACCAAGGCTTGTTCTTCAATTTCTTTCTGGGTCCAAGCTGCTTTTTTGACAGAAATCGGCGCTCCCGAAGCATCAAACGCCGACTGCGTACCCGCCAACGATATCGTCCGAAAAATGCCTTCTTTATCGACACTCACCAACGTTTCAGGCGTGGCTCCTAACCAAACTTGGTCGAGTTGCGGCAAATACACCATTGACACAAAAGCAGTTGGATACTTCTCGCACAGGCGTTCAAAGACTTCCGTTAGTGAAAAATCAGCCGCCAATTCAACCTGTTTTATCCGTGAAAAAACTACTTTTTTGAATTGCCCTGCTTCGATGGCCTCGACTGCTTTTTTAATGGCATCCAAGTAAGCTGTATCTGGTAATTCCGACTGACGCGTATCTTCAGAATTTATGCCCAATGAAGGCGTGTTCGTTATACGATTTCGATAATAATTGTACCACTTTTCACGATTTGGAGCCAGTAAATGGGCACTTTCTTGTTCAGATGCCACTGAACCATATTCGTCAAAACGAAAGTATAAATCGGCTTCAATGAAAAAAGCATCATCCCCTTCCATGTTCAGGAACGGACTTATTGCAAAGCCTGCGGGAAGTTCATCGAGCGTTATCCGCGTGCGCGGGAGCTCTGACCCAAAATTAACAATGAGGTGCTTGTCTTTCTGGTGTGGAAGCCGCCACAGCGCCGCCGCAAACCCCAATTCTCGGGTACTTTGCCACGCAGAAAGTGGATGTAAGCTGTGATCAAAAAGGGAAAAAGCCCCTGTTGTTTTTAGTTTGTCTGACATCATACTCACCTAACACTTTTTAAAGTAAAAGTGTGCCTTATTTTGGGCAAAAACATTTACTTATAAAAGTGCAAAGGAGCACAATTTGTTCGACAAAAGGGCACTTTTTGTGGCGAAGTTTGGGGACATCTTTCACTAATTACCACAAAAAGACCGATCTACGTACGTTTTATTGCCATTTGAGTTGATGTAATAGCAGCCTCCCCTCGGCCCCACCAGCAAGGGCTTTCCGTTGTAAGTTCTAACGGTCGCTTCCACGTCAAAACCTGCGTTTGCAACATCAAACTTTTTGTTTTTTAGCACAATCTGCAAGGGCATAGGAAGGCTACTTAGGAAATCTACCCCCGTGACTGACGACTCAATGTCCTTGATGGTAGTGACGTATTTTAACCAGCTGACATCTTGATTTGCTTCGTTTGTATTGGGGAAATTAGCCGCAATGACCGTCGAATTTGTGGTTATTGACCCCTGTTCAGGATAAAAAACCACAATACCCGCGATAATCACTGCCTTGTAACCCGTTTTGACCACATTTCGGCAATACTCTTCCAAATAAGCCCAAGGTTCGCGGTTGAGTACACTGTTGACTACTATATAATATAGAAACGTAATGGTGGAACTAGAATCCTTAAAAAAGGCGACTTCAACGCATAACAAATAGTCGTATAGGTAAGGGTAGTGGCTTAGAAGCAAAAAGACCTACCATTTTGGGGGCAGGTCAGTCATAAAAAACACTTTGTGGAGTCGGCGGAGTCGAGTTTGCATCCAGAACAAGAAGACATTACGCCTTGTGCACGCTTAGTTTTGAACTTTGGTGCGTGTTAATAGCTAATCATCATAATGTCCCCTCAACGACAGAATCACAATTTTATCAGCGGTTACTTCATATACCATTCGGTTTCCGTCGTCGATTCTACGTGACCAACAACCACTTAAATTACCTCGTAAAGGTTCTGGTTTTCCTATCCCCTCAAAAGGTGTACGCCTTACTTCATTAATCAGCCTCACAATACGTTGGTAGGCTTTACGGTCTTGGACTACCCAATGAGATAATTCTTCAAATGACTCTTGTTTGAATTCAACACTTCTCATTCTTTAACCTTCTTATATTTTTCTATATCAGTAGGCTCTTCTTTGAGAAGTTTACTTGCTATATCATCAAAACTATCTCCTTCAAATAGATACGATATGGAACTATTTTGACGCTCTTGAATCTTTTTCTCAAATTCAGTTTCGGTCATTTTACTCAACGATTCAGCTTTTAAATTTAACGTAAGTCGCTTTCCTTTAAAGGCAGCTTTGATAGATTTAAAAAACTTATAGTCTAATTCGCTTTCGTCTAAATGATAAGTCGCTTCCATACGAAATCAATTTTAATCAAACCATAGAATCAACTACATTAACAGTCTATTAAAAAAACCGCTAAATCAAAATGGTTTGCCATTGCAATGATTTAGCGGCTTTTGTGGAGTCGGCGGGAATTGAACACCCTACCCCAAATGCCTCTTAATGACTGTGTTAAGCTCTTAGCTTAACAGTGTGCCACCGACGTTTAGCCCGAATGGGCGAAAAAAAAGCTAGGCTGCTGGAGCCAAAACTTTTTCTTCACGAAGCTCTGCCGTAGCAGGATGCTCGCGTTTAACGCCAGTCGCGATGGCACACTTATACTTTCCCAGTTGCCCTTTCAACATCTCAATCATATACCGTTGGTCAGATATGACGCTATCTTTTTGGAGGAGAAGCTTCTCAAACTTCTCCTCCAATAGCCGTAGATATTCCTGAAGATAGGTATCTGCTTTAACTTCTATCGGGGCAGGGGCAACATCCACAAACATTTCACCTTTACCCTCTAAAAGCCATTCACGATTTACTTGAGGGTAAACCTTTAGAATTGAATCTAGTAATGCAAGTCTAGGTGTTGTGTTTCCTGTTACAGTATTAAATATAGCATTCTGAGAAACACCCACCGACTTGGCAAAAGAAGTCTGATTTAGATTCATTTTGAAAATCAGCTCTTTTATCCGTGAGCCTATTTCATTACTCGCCGTTTCTTTCATATTTTTCGTAGTTTTACGTTGTAGTGTGTATGTCAAAATGAAAAAGGTTATTCTGTTATCCTATTTATAAAAGACTTAATAGAAGGAAATTGAGACAGGATATAGAGGCATAAAAAGGCTAAAAGCCAATTGACAATATTTCCTATTACTTCATGGTCTGAGAATTCTCGAAACCACTTCCATCCACCTTTTAACTGTTGTTTTATGAGTTTAGGTTTTATTTTATACTCACTTCTTTGTTCTACTTTTGGATATTGGTTTGCGGTCTTTTGGAATCGGGAGAGATGGCGCAAAGGCAAATCTTGATTTTTTACCTCAGATTTGGAGTTTTGATTTTCATTAAGGTATTTTTTCCAGCCTCCCCTTCTGAAAACTTCTACTCCTTTAGGAGTTAGAGCGATGGCTTTTTCAGACTGCCCACGACCTTGGCATCTTTTTGCTACCCCATGTTTATACATCTTATCACGAACTAGCATTTCCATCGTTGGGTCGTAATAATGTTTTTCTTCGATGTAACAAAAGTCAGGTACTTGTAAGCAGCCACCTTCAAAATCAGTATTAAGGCGCATTAGAATATGCTCAATAATATCATCAACAGTAGTAACATCTTTGATATATTCAAATGCCATATATCTCTATTTTTTTAAAGTAGCCACATAGCAATAATGCTTTCCCAATTTTCTTGCTATACATAATTCAGGCAGATATTTTATTATGATTAAGCATTATCAATCCTGATTTCAATTTTTAGTCGATTATAGTGAATGTCGTTTGCGTCATAATCATCTATTGACGCCGATACATTTTTCCCTGAGTCCATAGCCTCAGATACTTCTTTTGAGTATTCACTTGGGACATATCCTAAAAAATGATTGTTCCAAAGAATTTTTGTCGCTGTAGCTCCATGTGGATTAAGTGGCTCACGTTCTAAATCAAGCAGTTCCCCCCAAGGTTCTTTTAGCATATCTTTCACCGCTTTTTTCTTGGCATCATGGTATTGAAGACCTGCTACGGTTGTCTTTATGATAACTGGGTCAATGATATTTATGGTCTGATTTGGGTAGTGAGTATCAAAGAATGGTTTCAGGTTCTTTATTTCATACTCACTTAGACTTATTGGAAGCCCTGCATCAATTTTTAGCTTCAATCTTTCAAACTGACGTTGATAGACCCATTGCATTGTGCCAGTAATTGATTGCTCATCTATTTTAGATTCTTGAATTGGTTGAGTAGATAGGTTATTGATTGGTTCGTTAGATTTCTTTTGCCAAAATTTTGGCTTACCAACAGCCCACCAAAGAACTAAGGCCCATATTGAAAATGTAATAACTCCTATAAAAAACATCCCTTTGGTAAATATTTCTGGCAATGACCCAAGCACACCTATACCCGCCACAATTGCCAGTATAAATTTTAGGGCTTTCCCACTACACCCCCATTCAAATTTTGTCTTCACAAACCGACCCTTATGGTCTCTTTTTCTTTTCATAATGTTTAATTTATAGTAAAATGTTTTATTCGCTAAACCAGATATCGTTAATCTATTGCTTTGCAAAAAAAGCTCAACTATTTGATTTTCAGAACAAAACAGATTTTTTAAAAAAAATATTTACACATAATTCTATTTTTTATAGAATTATCTATTATTATTGTAACACAATCTGATACAAATATTGTATCAAAAAGTGTAAAAACCAATACCGTTAACTCAATGGCCTCACTAAAAGAACACGCTCGTCACCTTGCAAGGCACAACCCCGCTCGTTTCAACGAGTTTGAAGTGGCGCTTGTCAAGGCTGGTTTATACCAGTATTACCGTCGCGGCCCAGGAATGCACGAAGACTACAATATCTCCAAAATGCGCGCTGGGCTGATGCCTATCATCAAAGAGTACTTCCCCTTCGAGGACTGGCATTTTACATCCAATACCCTGCCTGAGCTTTCAGAGTATAACCAAACCGCCTAAAACCATGCCACAAGAAGCGCGATTTTGGCTCGAAGCCGTCCTGTTTTTCGCCATCATTTTCGTGCCACCTACTTTGGTAGTCATGTGGCTGATTCGTAAACTCAACAAAAACGTAAAATGATACTCCTGTATGTTATAGCCTGCCTTCTTACGGGTGTTGGTGTGATGACGCTGCGCTCAATAAACGACGATATTACTCAGTTACGAAAGCGATTGAATCCCTAGAAAGTGCTACCATTTTACCCTACATAATATAAATAATGAGTTACTGGAACCCACAATCTACCCTGCTATATACAAATGCCCTTTTGGGCAAAGACGAAGAGTGAGAAAGCCCGAAGGAGGCCCCAATTTGGGTAAGTCCTCTCAGAGACCAGCGACAGGATAGCTAATGTGACCTGTGACAGAACGGAAAGGATAGAAATACGACGTTCACGGAGGGGTATGAAGCGTCTCTGGGGCTTTTTTTGTCAACTGAAACTAGTACAGAAAAATGAAAGCTTGGATTCAACAATCAAATACGCATTTCGACTATGTGGACATAGTAGAAGAGCCACGTCTCGACGGAGTCGCAAAAATAATACGCTTAGCACTGGGCGAAGTCAAAGACAATGGCGTACTGTGGGATATTTCGATTTTTGGACATGGGCATATCACCAGCTATACTAAGTTAGTGAATGCCATGAAGGCAGTAGAGTATTTAACACAACTTAACGATACTAACAATGTGCCTCCAATACACACCAAGTAAGGCCACAGCAAATCGTCTCGAAAAAGCGACAAAGCTGATGAATGAAATCTACAATGCACCTACTGATGAGCACTTGGCTCGGTGCAACATGAGGAACATCGAAACACAGCTTAGTTTGGCAGGAGTAGCATTGGGAACGTTTTTGGCAGATTTTTACCACGAGAAATTTGCGCCAGCTCTGGTAGTAGCTGAAGTATCGGCAGAGATAGTGGCAGAACAAAAATACATCTGCCAAGGCTGTGGAAGAACTTTCGATAATCCAAAAGCATTTCAAGGCCACGGCCAAAGCCGATGCCTGAAACGCCACAACAAATAATTACCTGCTGGACACTTTTAGGTGAAGGGTTATGAACGATTAGTTTAGGAAACAATCACTACTCTGCCAACAGCTTGTTGGTAAGAGTGTCCAGCAAAAACGCCCAAAGCGAGAGTAAAGGGAAAGTGGTGTGGGGAAGATGGTCATCCCGCAGACTCATTATCTGAGACCACTGGTTCGAGTCCAGTCACCACTTCAGGGTAGGACAGCCTACAAGCCTAAGTACCTACGGCGGAGTAACGCCCGCCGTGGGGAAAGGGGTATTTTTTCACATAAAAACACCAATCCCCCCTCTCCAAAAAGGAGAGGGGAAGGGGGTGAGGTTAAAAATGTATCGAAAAATCGACAATTCAGACGCTTTTGTAAGGTTTCTTACACGGTATCGTTCTCACAACGATTCGTGCCTATTACAGACGCACACGCGTAAAGTAAAAGGCCCCGATGGGACCCAACGCGAAATCTCCTATGAACGACGTTGTGGCCTTTTACCAGAGCAAATAAAGACTACATTTTACGTTATTCTACAGGAGTACGTAAAGGCTTACAACGAAATCGCGCTGTCGGCACCTGAAAAAGCGACAACGCTCCCAAGCCTCCTAACAAACAACGTCCGCCTCGCTGAAATGTGCGACTGTACCGACCGAACCATCAGAAACCACATACGTACTTTGACGGCTTTTAAGCTCATACAGACCAAATTCCGAGGCCGTTCGCACGATTTTGAATTGTGGATAAGTTCAGAAATCCTTTGGGAAGAAGCCGAATCGTCGAATTTGCGAACACGCTCAAAATCAGCACCTTCACTTAGCAACATGAAAACTTTTCCGCCTAGTAATATCTACGTAGAGTCAGAAGAAAACGAAAAAGGTAGAGCGGAAATGTTAAATTGTGGATACGGAGAGAACATCGACGGAGAGAGGGGTCGGACAGCCACCACAAAGCCCGAGAGAGAGGCTTCTGAGCCCTTCACAGAGAGAAGGGGGCTGGGGGGCGGCGCGGGGCCTGCCGATGAATTTGAAGGCTCTAGCGAGGAGATTCGCCAACTACGTGCCGACCGCGTAAAGGAAAAGCTCCCGCAGTTACCGCCGCGCTTAGAGAAATATTTCGCCGATATGCTCATGCAATTTTGGCTCTACGCTTGGAAAGTGCTCTATTCAAGCCGCGATTTTACCAAGCAACAGCAGGAAGCGGCACTAATCGCCATCTATTCAGACGTTTATCAAAAATTCGATACCGAAAGAACTGCCGAACAATGGGCTACTTTTCAAGCCCGTCAGCTAGAAAAACTCGACCGTGCCGCTCGTTACTACGATTACCATCCCGATGCTTACTTACCTGATCCTTACGCTGTTCATGTCAAAGGTCGTGGATATTTTGACGCCGAAAATACCCGTGGCTTTGCAGGTATAGAAGCTTGGCTTCAAAAAGACGAAGCCCTAGCCACCAAGCGCAAACGAGCTTATGAGGAAGAGCGTGAGAAAAAACAAAAACGCGGCGAAAGCCTTCTGCGTCAAGCTCGGCGCGATTTTGAAATGTTCAGGGCCGAACAACCCCTTCGTAAAGAGCTACTTGGTAAAGACCTCACAGGGATATGGAACTATTACCGACTCATATTCAATGGTTTGGGCAAGAAATGGGAGGCAAGATTTATGACTCAATTCTTAGAACAGCAAGCCAACGACTTTCAACCACCTGTCTATTTTAAGCCGAAACGCCAACGCCAAATGGCAAAAGGTCAAATCGTCGTCAATGTCGAAGACTGGATGACTTACGACGACGGATATTACTCATAGCAAACCAATTTATTCACCTAAACAATAGTTCAAAATGTCATCTCCTTACCTCATTCAAAAGCAAAAACAGAAGTCAAAGGCCACAAGAAAGCCACTCAACGACGAACAACGCGCCATGCAGCGCGAGAAAGCAAGCTGCTTCCTGACAGTCACTTTCTTCGATGGAAAAAAATGGTCGAAGTGGTCTAACGAGTGGCAGCAACCCAACAAAGGCTCCATCAATGTATGGATCAACGAAGCGCTACGGATTTGCGACGAGTACTTTAAAGGTAAAATATACGAGGCAGCCATCTTTGACACTCGCTACATCAAGCAGACCATTGCTTCCGAACGCCACCCTGACTGTAACAAAGTGTATCAATTTGAACGTGGGTCATGGCGACTTGTAAAACCTATCACTTGGTAAACTGTATGAAAAATGAATCGTATTATGGCGGAAAATCAGGCGATGGGCATTACCAGCAAATCATTAATTTGATTCCCCCACATTCTGCTTTTATAGAGCCTTTTGGTGGAAAGGTCGGTATTTTTAGACACAAAAAGCCTTCACATAAAACCTTTATAATTGAGCGCGATGCACGTTTGGAAGAGTATTACAAAAAGATTGGTGTCGAGCGTTGCCATCATTTAGACGCTTTCAAAAACCGACTCATCAAAACAGGTCCAGGAGCTTACTATATCATAGGCGATGCACTAGAAATACTAGATGACGCTTATTTATTATTCGACCGCATTGACCATTACCTGTACGTTGATCCTCCTTACCTCTTGAAATCTCGAAAAGACAATCGGCCAACGTACAAGTATGAACTAACAGATGAGGACCATCGTGATTTACTGGAAACGTTGAAAGGATTCAGCCAGTCCAAGATTGGTATTTCGACTTACCCAAACGAGCTTTATACTGACGCCCTTGCCGAACGTGATGGCTGGGACTTTGTAGAAATTTCGGCACAAACTAGGCATGGAAGAGTTATTGAAAATTTTTGGATGAACTATGCCATACCCAATGAGCTCCACGATTATCGGTACTTGGGCACCAACTACCGCGAACGGGAGGATATCACTAGAAAACAAAAACGTTGGCGTGACAAGTTCATAAAAATGCCGATGCTTGAGCGTCGTGCTATGATAGAAACTCTGTTGGCCACAATCGGCTAAAATACCGATACGGTACCTAATCAGAAAGTGAAATGACATGGCTGCCCCAAAACTCAAACAAAATTTTGGAATGACTCTCTCGGTAGAATTAAACAAGTCGGCGACGTTAACCATTTTTACGCTCATCGACAAAGCACTTAGGAGTGTAACAATGACAGAATTGCAGAGCCAGCCCCACGACTACGTAATAGCTGCCAACCTAATGGAGGTGCGCCGAAAGCTCTCAAAACGGGTTGACGACTACCTGATTTTTGGCGGCGAAAGAGAATGGAAGCTGAAACTGACCCGCGCTGAAGCACTGGCGTTTGATGTATGGTTTCATCCTTTTGAAACTGACCCCGACACCCCCATAAGCCTTGACAAGGCACTGATTAAGCCACAAACCTACGAATACGCCCTTGTGATTAAAATCTGTGGAATGGTCAATAAGCAATATTATACCAACTAAAATGTGATTCTCCTGGCACTAATAACCCAGGCCCCGTAACAATGTTAGTACTTAGTCTTTTTTCAGGCATCGACCTTCTTGGCAGAGGGTTTCGAGAGGTGGGCTTTTGCGTTGTCTCGGCAGGTGACCTCATTTTGGGGCAAGATATTCGCCACTTTCGGGGCCTTAAAGGCAGGTTTGATGGAGTCATTGGCGGTTCACCTTGTCAGGACTTTTCACTAGCTCGCCGCTGCGAACCAAGCGGAAACGGTATGGCCATGCTTGAGCAATTTGAGCGGGTTGTGAACGAATGCGACCCCTCGTGGTTTCTGCTTGAAAACGTGCCAAACGTCCCCAAAATCCACCCTGACGGTTACGAAATGCAGTATTTTTTACTGAATGCCTCCGAGTGTGGAAGCCCTCAAAACAGAAACAGACTCTTTCAATTTGGCTCCAAAGACGGGCTTTTACTCAACATTCAACGCCAACCGAAGCCATCAAAAACCGAACGGTGCGCGATGGCTTCGGAAGGGAACCACATCAATCGGCGTACGTGGGAGGAGTTTTGCGAACTTCAAGGAATCCCCGAACCGTTCGACTTACCCGACCTCACCAAGTCAGCAGCGTATAAGGTCGTAGGTAACGCCGTGAATTTGAACGTGAGTCGAACCGTTGCCACAGCTATTTGGAATGTCATACAAACGCCCATTTACCTCAAAGATGTGAGAACCTGTGCCTGCGGTTGCGGTCGCCCAATCACAGCTCGGCAAAAAACCGCCACTGATGCCTGCAGAAAAAGAGTATCTGTGAACCGACGTATAGCTATAACCGAAAGCTAAATCACACTTCAAAAATCAACCCAAATGTTTCGACTAACCATCATTACAGCATCCTCCGTAGATACCCTTATGGTATCAGGAGCCATCACTTTTCAAGAAACTTTCAAGATAAAAAGCCCCGAAGAGCTCAACAAGGTTTTTCTAATTAACGAAGATTTTGTCAAACGTTTTGGGCAAATGGAAACCTGCATTGGTTTCAATGAAGAAAAACGGGACCTTATTCTTAATCGCCTTAGAGGAGAGCTGTCTAAGCAAGCTATCATCACGACGAAGTGGCTCTCAACCACCAACACTGCCAACCGCGACTACTTACGCGGAATCGTTGCGCACCTAAACACAAATCAACCACTCACAATCCCCCAATCTAAACTCCTCAAATCGTATGGGATACAAATCAACAGCTGAGTGCATCAAGGCACTCGAAAAGTTAAGGGAGCAACAAAAGACTTGCCTCGTTTCAGGAACGATGGATTTATGGAACAGGCAGTTCAACACCTGCTACCAATACATGATAAAGAAAGTAGAAAATCTTTGTTGTAAGGTAATAAGGGCCAATCAAAAGAGTCATTTGTACTTTTCAATTCATATCAATAACGTTGCTCATGTTGAATTTTCAATTCATGATTCAGACAAAATCACAAGGCTCTATAGTATAGATTGGAACAGCATTCCAATAAAGCCAGAAAAATACATTGCAGGCTTTTATAGTGATGTGTCTTCTGATTTAATCAATGTTCTTATGACTTTGGATGGAATAGACACAGCAATCAAACAACACCTAAAAATCAATGAAAAAGAACGTCCTACACCTGTCGATAGTGCTTCTGACAATTTTGTGTTTTAGCGAAAGTTGCTCCTTTGTCACACCAACGAACGAGGTGCCTAAAACCGCTACCGATGCTGAAGCACAGTACATCACCGTGAGTGGTATGAAGTACCTGGTACTCACTACCCAAAACGATACGCACGTCATCAACGTAACCAAAGACAGCCTCGAAGTAATTGTGAGGCGTCGAAACGAAAAATACCTCGAAATCGCTAATCGTCAATTTAATCACTTACACAAATGAGCATCGTCTTAAAAAATAAGAGTCTCAATATCACTGAAGCTGATATTGCCCTTTGTTCTGACATGAATTTACTACTTGATTGGAAAATCAAAATTGATTCCGAAATCAACGCTATTAAATCACAGGTTGAACAAGCAAAAATTGAATACCAATACGATAATAAGCCCGCTGATAAAAAATGGCTTGTAAAAGCAATAGCAGCCAAGAAGTTTCATGGGCAATTTAGTCAGCTGATTCAAAACAGGATAAAAAAACTCCGAACAGAGCAAAAAGAAGAAAATAGGATTGTTCACGACAGAGCATTTGTGCTCTGTGCCAAAAAAATCCTTGACAATGACTTATTTATGAGGATTGTAAGTGAGGCAAATCAAGTTCATTTCTAATTAAATACCAATCGAAGATGAACGAGCAACAAATCTTGGACACAGGACTATTCGTAAAACACTACATAACGAACAATCACCAGAAAGTTGAAACAGGCCTTTTTGTACTCCCGAAGTACGCCAACGTAAAAGATAGCCATGCAATCTGTATCGAAACAAAAGTGATCCATGGCAAGCCACAATACGTAGGCAAAGTGGAGGCCCTTCGTTTTTCGCTTACAAGCAAGTTGCAGTTCGAAAGTTTTTTGGGGTTTGCTTGGGATGAAATACAAGATGGGCAAATAATAGAAGATAGTCAGCCCCAAACCTTTGTGAAAGTGTACGATGTAGTTGATGACTACTGGAAAGAATTTGAGCCAGTCGTTAGAAAATTACAGAATGAATCCCTCAGCAACGCAGGTGGTGAAAGTTGGTGGCGTTCGAGGTACTCTGACTTTCTTACTAAAAACAATTCGATTCACAAAACTTATGAAGAATGGAAATACAGGTCACAAGGGTTTGAGGTCTGGAACTCACTTTGGAAGCGATACAAAAACCAAATGGAAAACGTGACTATTCCAGGTGCATTATAGAAAGCTGAATCACAGATGAATAAATGTCACTACATCTACGACCCCCAATATGGCAAAGTATTAATCCCTCATTGTTGGGGTGTGGTCATCTCAGGTGATATGTCTCGGTGTACTTGCAGAGATTATCCTAAAACCGAGGCACAGTTTGAACGCCAAGAGTTCAACCAAATAAGAACAAAGAAATTAAAGACTTGGAGAAGGAAAATGCACGATTAAATCGAACCATAAAAAACTTGATTACACAAAAAAATGGAAAAAGAAAACCACATGGCAGCACTTCAATCCCCTGCCTTAAAACAAAAGTCAATCCATTATCCACCCGCTTGGGAAGGAAAAGTACCTCTAAAGGTCAGGGTATTGACTAATGTACGTTCCGACTTACCAGCGTTTATCGCTCCCCCAATCGCAGTTGATAAAGGAGCAGAGCACTACGTTTATGTCAATGTCCATGGATCTGTATCAGCTATCATTGGATCAGGACATACACTCGGTTTAAAACCAGCCGAATTTGAAGTCATTCAATGGCACGATTAAAACGCACCCTCCTTTGTCACACCGACGAAGGAGGGGTCTAAATCAAACAACCACCAAAACAGGAAAAATCATGCCAACAAAATTAAAACCAATGACAGTACTATGGTTTGGCGGCGGGCAAGATTCGACAGCATTACTATACCTTAGTCACTACTCGAAAGAGTTTCAAGACACTTATATAGGCAATACAGAGCTTATAGTAGTAATGTCCGATACTGGCAACGAATACCCTGATACATACTCGCATGTAGCCGAAATTAGTGAGTTTTGCCGCATCCAAAATATTTCCTTTCATTTTCTGACCAAAGAGCAAGGCTTCCATTCAAAAACGTGGATGAGCTTGCAAGCACAGATGGAAAAAAACAGTAGTATTATGTCTGTGGCTCTACCTAAAAGCTGCACTGACAAACTTAAAATAGGTGTTTGCTATAATTTTCTTGGGAAGCTAATATCTGAAAAGTATGGCTACAACCCTAAAAGGAAAAAAATGTATTACGACTACAAAGAAGAATTTGGCAAATTAAAAGTGTTGATTGGGTTTGCCAAAGGAGAGGAATCACGCATGGTTAACAAGGATGACGACCAAAGACCATTGTGGATGCAAAGGAATGTTGATGTTATCTACCCATTGATTGAAATGGGAATTGATAGGCAGGAGTGCCAAAATATAATTTCAAGTTATGGGCACAATGTCCCTTCCCCATCAAACTGTATGCTTTGTCCCTTCCAGTCAGACCCAGAAATAGTATATCTTCACAAATTTCATCCAAAAATGTGGGAATACTGGGTTGAGCGTGAAGCTGCCAAAATCGCCAAGAATGCCGAAAAACCAAAGAATTTAGGAGTTAAGGGAAGAAAAACATTACCTGAAACGCTCGAAATCGCAATGGCTAAATATGGACACTGGAGCAATTTGGAACTAATAGAGTATCGTCACTCGCATGGACATTGTGTAATGTCCCGATATTAAGTTACTTACCCCCCTCCTTTGTCACACCGACGAAGGAGGGGTCTAAATCAAACCACCTATGAAGCTGAAACGCGCCATCGAAATTCAAATTGAAAAAACACGGCAAAAGTTGGAAGAATTGGAGAAAGCTTTGGCCAACGCTGACGACGGCTCAACTTGCCGAACGTGCGCCGATTGCTCTACCAAAAACCTGATGTATAACGCCCAAACCAATGATTGGAGTTGTGCCTATTGTGGGAGTTTTCAAAAGGAAATCAACACTAATAGATACTCACACACTCATACTTTCAAGGTTGATATGAACGAAATAGTAAAAGCTACAAAACAGTTTGGGATGCCTTGCCCTTGTTGCAAAAGATGGCCATAGGTGTCACCACTCATCTTTTCTGTGACTCGTCTGGTTCTACCAAATATCGAGGTATCACAGCTACACAATCCCAACTTCAAACAGAGTTGGGATTTTTACTACTACTCAAAATCACGTCCTTTCGACAGCCTTTAACAAGTGCCAACTTCGTCAAAAAAAACGAAGCTATGCCTACGTACTCTCAAACCCAAGCTTTCATCGACGAGCTTAGGAATGCTACCCCCGCCAACCCAATTTCCCATACTGAGTTAGCCGATGCACTGGGAGCAATTTTAGATTATTTCTCAAACACAGGCGCATTTAATCCAGCCGATGCCACCACCCAGATAAATCTAAAAGCCAACAAAGCATCCGAATCCTTCACTGGAACTACGAGTTTTGAGAATATAGTCGCTCCATTGGTAGGCAACTCCGCCGCAACTACAGCCAAAGGAATAACTTTCAAACAGCTCGAATACCTAATCGGCTACGCTGCCGATACCGCAGGTGCAAACCTGATAGGTGCTTTATTTTCTCACTTGGATTCGGCCTCGTATGCTTTTCGCCTCGGCAAGCACACAGGTACACAAGGCGTGTTGGCCAACGGCTCCAACTTCCTTACGCAGTTTCTACTTGCAAATTCAGGGGTGGCACACTTTGCCTCACGCCTTCATGTAAATACTGGAGCCGACTTTACGGATCAAGGTATTCCTGCCTATATCAACGGCGCAACTCGTATAGTGGGTTTACTTACCCCCAATCGGATAGCAGGTGCAGGAAACACCCCCACCATCGCCGCTGGTACTGGCGCAGGCACTTCGCCTACCGTGAGCGTAGTCGGCACCGACACCGCAGGCACCATCACAATTACGACAGGTACAAGCCCAACAGCCAATGCCACCATTGCCACCATCACCTTTGCGGGTGGAGCATACAATTCAGCACCTTATGTATCGCTTACACCTACCAACAAGGCCGCTGCCACACTATCAGGCAACAATATGCCCTTTCCGTCCAGTACCACCACTACCTTTGTGCTTACCTCTTCCACCACCGCCCTCACCGCCGCCACTACTTATACGTTCAACTATCTAATCGTCCAATAACATGAACATCTGGAAAATTGTCCCTTGGTCAGTGCCCTCTACCAACCGCACCGCCCCACCCATCGAAATCGTCGGTTTTCGGATTTCCTATACTGACGGTGTCATCGGCGTTGTCAACAACAACGACAACCCTGTGTTGCTCCTCATCAGCTACTTCGACAATGAAGGCCGCGAACGAGCTTTCCTTCGTGACAATATCAGTGCCGCCATCATCCGTACCAAAGGTTCAGAGTTAGGAATGTCAGGTCAAGACCTCACCGACTGGGTAAACTCTACAATGAACCTCATTATTACCTATGCCATTGGCGGCCAAGACATTGGCGAACGATATGCCACCATTTCAATGCTTGCCCAGATGTACGGCCAAACCCTCCTGCCCATTCAAGACCAAAACGGCATCATCGAACCATGACCCAGTATCCAAACATTATCCTACTAAAGCCACTCAACACCAAAAATGATTGGTGGCAAGTAGCCGCGCCCGTACGGGTCAAGTGCGACCTGCACCCCTATGGTCGATTTATTATTCCTGCGGGATTTTATTCCGACTTCGCATCGGCTCCCCAATGCTTTTGGTGGCTTATTCCCCCACACGGTTTAAGTGCAATGGCCTGCGTTGTGCACGACTATATGTATGAGCACCGTAAGTTCAATTACTCGCGCCTCGAAGCCGACGTATTTTGGTACAATCTTATGGTTCAATCGGGTGTACCACGCTGGCAACGTCGGTTGATGTACGCCTACGTGCGTGTTTTTGGTGGCATTACGTGGAAAAAATTCACAAAACCTAGCCCATGAGAATCTACTTACACATCATTAAGCCATTATTAGCTTGGTTTAAGGCCAAAAAATCAGTACCTGAAGCCATTCAATTCCCCCAATGGGTACTCCCCACCATCACCTATATCCTTACCTTGGCTACAGGGCTTTGGTTAGGAATCATGATCCAGCAACCCCGTATTCGCCGATACCAGCTGCTAACTACAGATGCCCAAAACCGTGAACAACAAATAGCTGATTCGCTACGCATAATCACCCAAATCGCCGTCAAAGACCACACCATTGCCCTCAAAGATGAAACCATTCTTAACCTCCGTCAGCAGATTCGCTCTGATAGCATTGCTCACCTTACTGAGCTTCAAGCCATTCGCACAATCAACACACACCTCGCAAAAAAACGTTAACCAAGCTGAGACATCCCCCACTCTCCTTTTTGGAGAGGGGGCGGGGGGTGAGGTTACCATCTACCTCAAAAACTCCCGTGCCATTCTTGACAGTCTTATGCGTTTTCAAGACGCAAAAATTAACCTACAGCTTAAAAATAAGCAGCTTACTGCTTATCAAGCCCAACTTACTGGCTGTCAAACCCAAAATACCAAACTACGCTCAGATGCCAACGAAATGGCCGAACGCCTTTTCAAAGCCAACGAAGCCTACGACCAAAAGCGCAAAAAACTCCGCAACGCTAACCTAGAAAAATGGGCTTGGCGTGTCGCCGCAGCGGCCACCACTTATCTAATTATCACACATTAATAGAACTCTCACCCCCTCTCTTGCAAGGAGAGGGGGCAGGGGGTGAGGTTAAAAATGAACATAATCCGCATCAAACCCGACGAAGACAAACTCCAAAAGTTTCGTGATTACTACGCAGGCGAACGCGAACTTGACGAAGAAGAAAAACGAAGTCTCGACCGCTACGAGCGAGTGATGTTGTTGTTTGAGCAAAACGAACCAAACGAAGAGAATCCAGTTTGGACTCGGGCTTCTATCGTGAAATTTGTTCGTAACAACTACAAAGTATCCGTCCAGATGGCAAACCGCATCGTCAACGAAGCCCTCGAACTCTTTGGCGATATGCAGCAACTCTCCCTCAGAGCACGCAAAGCATTTCGTCTTCAGCATCTCGAACGCCGCGAAAAAGATGCGGTAAATGCGGGTGACCACACCGCCGCTGCCCGCCTCAACGACCAAATCAATAAAATCTTGGGTACTTACAACGAGGAAAAGACCACCGAAGAGGACTTAACCGACTACACAGTGCCTACCACGCTTAACTTTGAAGTAATAGATGTCCCTCACGAAGTTATCAGGCACGATACCCCTCAACCCGTGGCAATCACAGTTCCTGCAAGGCCCGCAACGGATTAAAGCCGCCGTCTGCGGTCGTGGCTCGGGCAAAACCAGTACCCTCAACCACCTCATTGGACTTTCGGCACGTAATCTACCCCGTGCCAAAGCGTCACTCAACTGCGTTAATTTTGGTCAAGCTCTCGAAATTGTCCTCGAACAGTCCGAAGAACTATGGAAATTGTACGGTTGGCATCCTTACGACCCCAAGACCGAGCGGGGGAACTACGTCTTGTTCCGACGTCCCCCTGCCGACTGGCCACGCCCACTGTATGCACCGAAAAAATGGGAAAGAGTAATTTCTTTCAAGTCGGGATACTGTTTGCAGCTACGCTCCTACGACCGTCCCAACGTCAACCGTGGTGCCAACGACTCTCAAAACTTTATAGACGAAGCCGCGTGGTTCAAAGAAGATTGGGTCAACAAGATTATCCTACCCCGCAACCGCGCCCCCATTGACCTGCCTTCGCATCTTAACTTAGGCTTCTATTTTTTTACCTCTGTACCCACTGACAGTACAGGGCAATGGATATGGAAGTACGAAGAATTGGCCAAGTCCGACCCCAAAAAATACTACTGGGCATCTGCTACAGCTTACGATAATCATGCGCTACTTTCCAAAGTTCCCGATTACGTCAAAACCCAACACGAGCTTCTTGACCCTATCACCTTCGCCGTTGAGATGATGAACGAGCGCATGACCGCGCTCGACAATGGCTTCTATCCATCTTTCAGTACCGACAAACACGTTCAACATGGCTACAATTACGACTTCGACGACGAACTAGGACTGTGGCATAAAGAACACAGCGACTACGACCCCGAAGCCGCCCTCGAAGTCTCACTGGATGCCAACGCTGCTTTCACTTCTTGTTCAGTTTGGCAAGAAAAAGCAGGTGTCGAAAACTGCATCAATGCCCTTTTTGTGAAGCCCAACCAAGAAAAATCTAACTTGGTACAGCGGCTTGCGTTCAAATTACATGAGAACTACCCTGCACATAAAAAGAAAATTATTTATCTGTGGGGTGACCGCAACCTCGCCTCCAAAGCTGCCCAAACCGCTGCTACCCAGCAGGATGTATTCACAGAGACGCTACGCGCCCTGAGCTGGACAGTTATTTCGCGCCTAAACGGCACCAACTGGCTACACAAAGACCGACATTTTTTCATCGACGAAGTTCTTTCCGAGAAAAACCCCCGTTTGCCCAAAGTACGTTTCAACGCCAAAAAGTGTACTCCAGTTATCTACTCTATTCAGCAAGCCCCCATCAATGACGATTTCACCAAAGATAAAAAATCCGAAAACCGCTCCATGCCGCAGGAACTAGCAACCCACTTTTCCGACACCTTCGACTACTATATCTGTGGCAAATACGGCGCCCGTACTGGCCGCTTCGGAGCTTCTACCTCCATCATCCCCGCCATTTCGTGGATGTAAAAAAAAGCCCCGCATCACGCAGGGCTTTTTCTCATAGCTTCAAGTTGTTGTAGTGTCATCCCCCACCGCCGATGGTTATCAATCCATATCTGATATACCGCCATCCTTGTCATCTTATACTTATCAGCAAAGGTCGTAATAGACTCAATGTCATCGTCGGGTAGCTGCCGTATCGGTGCTTCCAGTATTGGCCTAAGCACATACTTTTTCTTCAGGGCGTCATAAACCATCTTCATACGTTTATGTGCGGCCTTAAAACCACCAAATCCACGAGGCACTGTAATCAGCCACGCAATTGGAGACAACAGATACCACACTAAGTGGAATCCCAAATATCTCCAGAAATACTCCCAATTAACTTTCATAGCTTTTTGTATTTATTCCCCATTGGGGCGGGGCTGCCGTGTGGTAGGGGGCTAAAACCCGTCCTTTCTCTCCCCAAAGATACCCGCTAATTTCGTTCAAAAAAAAGTTTTTCCCACAAATGCAAACCCTCAAGCGCGAAGCAGTACTACACGATTTTTTCTCAGTGACAGAAGCCAACGGCTCACCACGAGTTGCTTCATTTCGCTATTATAAAACCGATGGCTCACCTTCCGAAAAATTAAACTGTACCCGATCCTTCGAGGATGTTGCGAAAATTATCACGAAAAAGGAAAGCCAAACAAAGGAGGTAGCGGTGGGATTGAAGCAGCGCGAAACACCAAACCTTAAACAAAACCACATGATTCGCATTCGTTTTGTCAACAAAAAGGGTGAAACCGACTTTCGTAACCTCAAAATCAAGCTACTAACCCATTATCGTCCAAGCGGCTATGCCGAGTGGTTCGAGATAATCCACCCATCACGTTAATTTTTTCATTCCTCCTTTGTCGGAATCTAACCATGCTCACCCCCATTTCCAATAACCTGACCCTTGCCACCAACGCCAAATCTGGGGCATTCCTCACTTTAGTAGGTAGAGACCAAGCCCATACGCCCAATGTAGGCTGGTACGATACCTCAGAAGCCCTCTACCCAGAGCATTATCCGTGGGGTTTCCATGATGACAAGCCAAACCAAATGCACAAACTAATGTCGGCCAACGACAAAGCGTTGCAGCTGCTTCGTACCCAAACCAAGTACATCGTGGGCGGTGGTGTAGGCGCATTCCGAAAAATCGTCGAAAATCGAAAAACCATCTACGAACCCTACGAAGCCCCCGAATTGCAAGATTGGTTAGAAGCCGCAGAGATTCAAGACTTTTTCAAGGCGTTATCGTGGCAATGGGCATTTTCTTGGAACAGCTTCGCCAACATGAGCATCACTTACAACCATGGGCGTTTCTTTGCCAAGCCTACTGTACGCGATTTGTTCACAGTTCGTATTGGTCGCATTTTGGCAGGCGAACACCGCGTTCAACGTTTCTATCTGTCCGACAAATTTGCTACGCCATACCACCGCGTTGCCCCCAAGGTCATCGTTCCCGCCTTCGACCCTGCCAATCCTTTGGCCTTTTCGGAGTCCATCATGCACGTCAAAGAGCCTATTCCTGGGCAACCTTTCTACGCATTTGCAGGATGGTGGGGTGGCGAAAAATGGCTGGAAGTTTCTAACCTCATTCCACAGTTTCACATTAGCGGCCTGAAAAATGGGTACAATATCAAGTACCTCATTAAGATACCCGTTGACTACTTCATTCAGCAAGGAATCATTGAAGAAGACGCCCAACGCGCCGCTTTTGCTGCCTTGCAATCTGAGTTTGACAAGTGGCTTTCGGGAGTCAACAACGTCAACAAAGCGCTGTTGACCCGCTATTTTATGGACAATTCGGGTAAGCAAATCAGCGGTATCGTCATCGAACCCCTCAACAATCCAATGAGCGATGAAGCCTATACCCGCGTAAGTCAGGTAGCCGATACCAACCATGCCAGTGCTCATGGTATCCCCGCAGCCTTGGCAGGTATTGACACTGGTTCAAAGCTAGGAGGGTCAGGCTCTGAACTCCGATTGGCCTATGATTATGTAAAAATGATGACCGCTTCCGACCGCGCTGCCCAAATGAAGCCCATCCTTGCCGCCGCCCGCATTTCAGGTGTTTTGCCACGTGACGTCACGTTTCAAGTCATCGACGCCCAAATGACCACATTGGATGTCAACCCCACAGGAACACAAAACGTCATCGCCCCCAACCAATAAAACTTTGTCATTCCTCCCCCGAACGCTTTCGGGGGAGGAATCTAAAAACGACTTTCCATGCCAACCCTCATAAATAATACCGAAACCCTCAAAGCCCAATTGGGCGGCATCCAAAAAAGCCTTGATTTTAAGACCATCGAACCATTCGTGGCCATCGCCGAGCGCCGCTTCGTTAAAACTGCTATTGGCGAAGATTTTTTCAATTTTTTGTGCAATAGTACCGACGCTAACTATGCCACTATCAAAACCCTTGCTGTAAGAGCCACGGCTTGGTATGCCTATTTCTTGGCCTTACCCCACCTCCGAATCGTAACGGGTGACTTGGGCGTAATGATGAACCAACCCGCCCGCACCACGATGGCTCCCAAATGGGCGCACACTGATTTGGCCTCGAGCGCCGCCGAACTTGCCGATGCCGCAATGGAAGATTTATTGGCCGAGCTCGACAATCTCCCTGCCGACTCTGCCTATGCTGCCTGGACTACTTCAGCAGGTTTTCGTGCCAACCGTAAAAGCTTTATTCGCAACGCTACCCAGCTCACTGAGTCGTTGCCAGTTATCCAAAACCGCCGTCGTACTTACTTGGCCTTGCGTTTCTATCTTTCTAAAGCCGAAGACACCATCGTCCGTGGCATTGTCACCGATGCAGTACTGGATACCCTAAAAGCCAAATATACCGATGCTCCAGATACGCTCTCGACGCAGGAACAACGTCTCTTAAAACTCATCGCCGACCTCATTGCTCCCTATGCGTTGTACCGGGCCATTCCTGCACTTCGCCTCCGAGTAGAAGGCGATGGCCTCTATGTGCAGACCATCGACGATTCTATGAAAAACCAAGCCCCGACTACTTATCCTGCTGTCGATGAGTTGCGTAAAGAAATGCAAAACACCTACCTCGAAGCCGAATCAGCCCTTGTAAAGTACTTAGATGCCATCGCCACCGACGTGCTTTTTCCTACTTACTATGCCAAAAAGCAAGCCAGTGTGCGCAGCGTCGTCACAGTTTCAGAAAGCAGTTTAGGTTTTTTTTAGTCACCCATACCACACCAAATACCCATGTCAGGAGTCCCCAGAATCATCCGAAACAGCAACGTAACAGGCCCCGTTACAACTACATCCATTGGCCAAATTAGCCATGAAGAGCTTGAAGAACTTCAAAAGCAAGCAACTAAAGCAGCCGAAGCAGCCCAAAAAGCAGCTTTAGCGGTGCAGGAAGCAGAAAAAGCAAAAGAAGAAGCAAAGAAAAAGCAACTCCAGCGTGAGTATGATACCATGATGGGTGATGCTGAAAACTACCGACAATCATCCCGAAATCCATCAATATCAGACGGCGAGCGAGATAAGTTCCTCCGATGGGCCGCCGCCGCCGAGGCCAACGCCCGCCAGCTTGGTATTGAGTTGGGTATCATTGCTCCTGAGGATTGTCATCTCGACGAAGGAGGAAACTTAGCAGCCCGCCGCAACAAACTCCACCGAATGTTGGCTATTGCCCAAGTCGTTGGCTTGTTTGGTATCTTATGGATGACTCTCGACGCCTTCTTTTTTGTGGGTGAAGTTATCACAAAACACAATGCCAACGTTCCTGAAGGTGGCCAAACGCTTCGCCCTGCCTACGACCTCACGAGTGTACAAAAGTACATCTACGAGAGCTTTACCATGTTTGCCGACCTCCCACGCGCCGCCCTTCTGTGTCTGTTGGTGATGCCAACAGTAGTACTCTACATTGTCCCTATCATCAAATCTAAAAAAGACTTCTGGACGGAGTTCTTTAACGACCTCACACCATGGCAAAGAGCAATTATTTCAGTCGTTACGGTTATTGGCTTCTTATTATTATCGGTCTTAGCGCACATGGCCAAGCCGTAACCCCCAAAACAAACTTTCCGCCGAAACCAGTTGTGACCAATGAAACCGAGCTACGTCGTGCCATTCTTGACACTGGTAAAACCCAACTTAAACTCCGTGAGAAAGCAGGCGTGGCCAACAACAACCGACACCCCCAAATCAGTATCTATAACCGATCCGTTGGCGTGCCTGATAATGCCTTCTATTGTGCTTCAGGAGGGTACTGGTGCCACCTTAAAAACGGTGTTCGTCTCCCCATTTCCGCACCTGCTGCCGTGCGTTCGTGGTTTGCCGACCCCAAAAAGCACGTCAAATGGAAGCAGGGCGAAAAGGTGCAAGTGTTCGACGCCGTATCCATGTTCAAAAGCCACGTCGAATTCGTAGCCGACACCCAAGGCTTCGACGATGAAGACGAAGATTTCATTCAAACGATTGGATGGAATACGACGGGTCCAGGAAAAACAGCACAGGGCTGTCACGTTAATTATCGTCACAAAGACTGGATTAAAGCTGTCGCTAACCACATTACCCCATTTCTAAAAACACAAAAACCATGAAATTCGGACTCACTCAACTTGGCGTAAAAACCCCACGCCTCGTACTTCAAATCATCCAAATCTCTGCCGCTTTGGGTGCGGCATTAGTTGCTTTTTTTGCAGGTGTAGATTTCCCTGCCGAAACCGAATCCGCCATTTTAAAGGTATATTCAGCGGTGGCGGCCGCTGTTGCTATCCTAGGGCAATTCTTCGGAATCGAACCCACTACCACCTATCCAACCACCAAAAAATAAGCCCTCAAAGCACCCCTCTCCTACAAGGAGAGGGGCAGGGGGTGAGGTTACAAATGAAAATCTGGCTCAACAATATCGAATATACTTTACCTTCTGACTGGCCGCAAGTCCCTCCAACGAGCGTGATGGGCTTATTGCGCATTGCCCACGAGCAACCCTGCAACGAGCGTTCCAAGCTCGCCGCCCTGCGATTGGTCAACCCCATTCCCGCCAAAGTTTTCAACAAACTACTGGCTTGGCAAATCAACGAACTGGTTCAAACTTTTGATTGGCTCTGGGAACATCCCTTTGAAGGCCGTCCCTTCGAGTCGTTTGAGCACAAGGGGGCTGTTTACATCACTCCCAAAGAGAAATTTGGCGTTACTACCTTTGCCGAGTGGCTCACTGCCGTAGTATATCTTTTTCAAGCCTACTACGACACCGACACACCCCGCGAACTCTCCGCCGCCCGCCTAGTGGCCACCCTATGCCGCCCGCCTAGTGACCACCCTACTCCTTGTCACCCCGATCCCGAAAGCGTTCGGGAGAGGGGCCTAAACTTACCTCCCGATTGGAACGGCGACCACCGCCAGCCCTTCAACGAGCACCTCGTCGAAACCCGTGCTGAAGCCTTGTTAGACCTGCCCGTTGGGATATTGGCGGCGGTCATTCAATACTTTGTGGAAGAACTCAACTGGCTCTACGATACATACGATGTTTTCGACGATTCCACGCCCCAAACCGTCAGAGGTGAACCCATCGTCCAAGAATTCGACTGGCACGAGCGCCTTTTGGGCATGAAAAATCTCCGCTATGTGGTGGCCGAAGAAAACATTCTGGGCAATGTCAACGACGTAATGAAAGCCAACGTAAATGACGTCTTTGATGCCCTCGAACGCCTGAAAACAAAGCAAAACGTATCATCCCGACCCCGAACTAACTACCACGAAGATGAAATTGATTGACCAACATTTTAATACCTACAAAGCATATTTTGAACAGTTTGTTGCCTCCCCTCCCCAGCAAGTAGAGGGTGCGGGGGGGGTGAGGTCATACTACTGCGACTTTGTCGAAACCATCATCGCAGCTTCACGAAGTGAGGAAAGTTTCGGGTATCCACTTCTACACCTCGAACACCCTCAAATTCGCTTTGAGGAGCGTTCCGAAATGCTCATTGTACATTTCGATAGCACAGGCGTTGTTTTGGTCAGGTGCGAGGAAGATACCCCCGCCGCCAAAAATGCCGCCCTTGCCACCGCCCGCCAAATCTGGGATGTTATATTTTCCAAACTTAAATCCGAATCGGTCTATAAGGATATTCTGATACAGTTTGACCTCAACAACGTTCGCGGGGAAACCGTACTCCCCACTTTCGTTGACCGTACCATCGGCTATGAGTTTCGTTTCACTATCACATTTTGGGCCGAAGGCCACATCCAAAACGAAGATTAACCATGATAGATTTCCTCGCCACCAACCTCGTATATCAGCCCGTTACCCCTACCCGAAACACCGCGCGTTACAACATTCCAGCGGTGTCGCCTACCGTTACCGACAGAGCAAACCTAAAGTACAACCTCAAAATATCTGTCCCAAGCTATACTGGTAGTACCGATTATGTACCCCTTGTCGAAATCCCTAATCGTGAAAAACCCCCATTTCTTGACGGCACCACCACTATCTACGAAGGAGCTTCATTTATACTCGACTCCATATTAGATAGCATACTCAAACGTCAAAAACCAGATTATCGCCAAGCAAACATTTCAATTGTCTCAGGTCTATCCATTCCTTACCTTCTTCAGGAGGTTGTCTCACAGGGCGACACCATCATATCTACCACCAATCTCCCCGCCAAATACGCCCTCAAGTGCGGATTTAGCCCCGAGGATTTTGCCCAGTGGGGCGTCCGTTTTTTCTCTAATTACCTAGCTGGTCAAAAACAATTCCTTACCTGGCAGCTCAACAACAAACCAGTGGCTTCTAATCAGGAAGAATACCTCTATTTCCTCCTAAACTTCACACCTGTGCCCACTACCGTCAAGCTGCGTGTCAAGGCACTCTATAGCGACTATACCGAAGAAGTTTTCACCGCAAAGCAGATTTCTGGCGTAAAATATATGCAAGTGCTGTGCATTCCGTGCGGCGCGTTTTTGTTTGATTTTCAGCCTACCAAAACCCTACACTCCTATCAAGTTTGGCTCTCCAACGAAGCAGACAATCGAATCTCCGAGGTTCGCACCTACATAATTCAGGATATTAAGTACGCCCAAAAACGAGAAATTCTGTTCTCAAACTCATTTTCTTGTTTTGATACCCTCTCACTTACAGGGGTTTCTAACGAGAGCCTTCAGGTGGATCGATTCGCTGCCTATCGCGAAAAACCCGCCTACAAACCAAACGACTGGAGCGAGCTCTACGTTGCTTACCGCGACGCCACCCGCACCCTCACCGTTTCCACGGGTTTTTTGCAGCGCAACGTCGTCGAGAGCCTTCGTGCCCTCGATGAGCTATTTCTTAGCGAAGAAGTCTATCTTATCACCGACCGCAACCACGAGCAGCTAGAGCTAACATCTAACACCCTCCTCGACCACACCGACACCCCCGACCTAGTAGCACGCGAGCTCCAATTTCGACTTGTCCGCACAATTACGGGCTTCTCGCGTTTGCCCATTGCCCCGCCCGCCGCTTCGCGCCCTACTTACTGGAAACCTTTCGATACCACGCACGTTTTAGATGCCTACGGCAAAAGAACAGGCTACGTTGTCGCTGTCAAATTAGTCTTATACTATGCCGACGACGACACCCCCGTTCATCCGCATACCCAAAAACCCAACAACCCAAACGACCCCGACTACATCCCCCCAACTGTAAATCCCACCATAGTCGCTGGTTATACCCCCTATCCATCGGCTGCCATTTCGCGCCCATCCACTTTTGTGCGCAACAACTGCACCTTGGGTAAGGTAGGGCAAGCCATCCAAATTGCCATTCCTGCAGGCAAGTATGGTGGCGAGCAGCCTGGGCTCGCCGACTCCCTTGCCGAAGCCGAATACAACAGCCTCAATACCCAAGAAAATGTTAATGCCAACGCGGTGTGCTTATACCTTTCGGCTGCCATTTCGCGCCCATCCACTTTTGTGCGCAACAACTGCGCAAGCAACGCCACTGGAGCCACTTGGACCATCGTCGTACCCTACGGAGCCTACACAAGTACCGTTTCGCAATCTGAGGCCGATACCCTAGCCAACAATTACGCCAATAGCCTCGACACCCAAGCCAACGCAAACACCAACGCGGTATGTGTACCAGTATGGCAATACACCTATACCCCTCCAGCAGGCTATTTCCACATTCGATTCGGACACAGCTGGATCAACATAATGGGAGGGAAAAGGGGTATATATTACCAATCCAATGCCGCTGGCACAACAAACACCCCAATCACGGGGCCTTCAAACAAACTATATTTAGCTGAAAGTATCGCAAACAATATTTCGATTCCAGCCACCGACTCGACCCCAGGTTTTGCCATCAATCCTGCTGCTTTTACCATTTACACCGAGCTCACAGAATCCATCGTAGGAAACCCCATTGTACTAAAGGTGTACAAAAATGGAGCGCTTTGGGTAGAGCGTAATCGCTATATCGACAGCGCGGGCATTTGGGATCCATGGGGCAACCTCCCCATTCCCGTCGCGGGTGATTTATTGTACGTAGAAATATACTAACACAGCCATGCGTTCAACCATCGAAATCCGTATCAACGACCAAATAGTTGACCTGTCAGTTAAGCAAAAAGGCACTTTTGAGCGGCTCAACCCTTACCTTACCTACGAAGCCTCTGCCTTTTTTACCGATTCGGCCAGCATCCCTACCTTGCCAGATACCCCTACCAATCGGGGTATCTTTGGCTTTGTTGACATCCCAGCCCTAGGTTCAGATGTGCCCCGCTTTAGCTTTCAGCAGTACATCAATGGCCATCTTGTACTCGAAGGGCTTGCCCTTTTAGCTGACTTTATCCCTCTTCAAGGCTATACACTGCGTATCGTTCAACCCGTAGGGGAGTTTTTTGGGCAATACCAAACACAAAAATTGACCGACATCGACTTCGGTACCGTATCGCTGCCTACGCCGTTGGCAGCAGCTGGCGTAATACAGAGTGGCGCACAAGATGCGGTTTGTTTTCCCACCATTCTCAACCAAGACTTCTACGGTGACAAAGGGGCATCTATCAGCTACACCAACCGTGTCAACGATTATGCTTCGGGAGCATACACCACCTCGGGACCTCGCGTGCCGATGGTATTCCTCAAATACTTGCTTCGTCGTATTGCTCAGTTGGCTGGTGTGACTGTCCAGGGGGCGTTTATGAACGATACCGACACCGATGCCCTTGTATTGTATAATATCCGTGCCCTCGATGGTGCAACCTCCGTCACCCTCAATCGACACCTACCAGAGCTCACCGTCGTGGACTTGCTAGTCGAACTTCGTAAATACCTCAATTTATCCTTCACTTTCGACACCCTCAACAAAACACTTTCACTGGGCTACACCGACACTATTTTTGCCCAACCAACTATGACCGATTGGTCAGATAAGTTGGTGGTTGGTGCTCGTAAAATCCTCGAACGCAACCGTCGCCTTCAGCTCACCATGGAGCTCGACTCCAATGATGCCATCGTAAAGGATCGTCCCACCGCCCTTGCCGATTATCTGACAGCCACTTTTGCCGATGACCTGGCCATTGCCAAACTTTCAACCAAGTTTTCGACCCTCATGGTCGATAATACCACTGGCCTTGCCAATGCTCGACAACTAGGCGCCACCTCACAGTTTGCACAACTCGACAAGAAATCTACCCCTCGCTTACTTTTTTGGCAGGGAGTGCAATCAGGCTTTCCCCGTGCTTTACCTACCAATGTAGCAGGTACAAAAAGCCTGTATTGGAATGGGACAACGGGGGTTTTCAATTGGCTATGGGCACAAACGGAAGCTTTTCGTCGCCAAATCCACTACTTAGACTGTAGGTTGCTTCTATCCGAAGCCGACCTTGCTACCCTTGATATGACCCGAAAAGTACACATCAACGGTGTCAACTATCTACCCGTTCGTATAGCCAACAGCTATCCACTTACTGAGGCATCATCCGCACTGTTGGTAAGTGTATAAAGCCCACTACCCGCGCTGGGGAAATATGTGATGTATCGAGTGTGACTTTGCGCAGCATTGTCACGATCGCCACATCACATTTTTTTTACTATTCCCCCATTGGGGCGGGGCTTTTTCCGTCCTTTCCCCGCCCATTTCTCCCCATTTCTTTGCATCATCCCTCATTCTTTGCGAGGTAGCCACACCATGTTTTCTAACGAACACCTTCGAGTCGTACTCGAAAAATACGTAAACGAAGCCGTTGATGAAATGCAACGTAGGATTCGTTCAGCTGGACTAGTGATGACGGGAGAAATGCTTACCTCCTTTAAAATTGCTTCAACCGAAGCTGGAAAAGATTACTTGGCCAAACAAATAAGTATGGTCGATTACGTCCGAGTACTTGACCTTCGTTCCAGAAATTACGTACGGACTCCCCCACTAGAATCCATGGAGTACTTTGTCCGTTCGTATGGGGTTCACAGATTTTACTACGTCCCTGGCTACAATGGCGAGATGCCCGATGAAGAAACCGCCGTTAGACGTATTGCATGGGGGGTGAAAATGGCATTCAAACGTAACCCCAACATCAAACGTGGCTACCGAGGTATTTACTCAGCTTCGGTTCGCAAAGCCATGACCTCGCTCAAGGCTCAAGCCGCACAAGCTGGAGCCAGCTTCGCAATCAAGTACGTAAAAGAGACCCTTACCCAATAACATTCACTTTTTGTCACCCTGACGATAGGAAGGGTCTAAAACCACACCACAATGGATTTAAGAGAACAAGCAGTCATTGACCTTCGTCTCGAAACCAAAAACGCTAATACAGACCTTGCTGCGCTGGAGAAAAATGCCAAAGACCTAACCAAAGAGCTCCAAAAAGTAGCTAAAACGGTTGGAGAAGGGTCAGACGAATGGAAACAAGTAAAAGCCCAAGCCGATGCTGCCACTAAAGCCGTAGAAGAGCATCGCAAGAATATCGACATGAGTAAGCTGACTTATGGCCAGCTTCAGAACTATGTCAAGCAGTTGAATACTGAAGTAAAGGGGCTAGTACCTGGGACCGACGCTTTCAACGCGGCTGTCAAAAAACTCAATGCTGCCGAAGACCAGCTTGCCAAGGTAAAAACGCAGGTGAAAGGCACAAACGATGCCCTTGAAGAAACCGCAAAGCCAAGCCTTTGGAACAATATCACTGGGGGTGTGGGTAAGATGGCCACACTGATGCAGGGCTTTATTGCCCTTCAAGTTGTGCAGTTCTTGTGGGATATGGGCAAAGCCATTTTCGACATCACTGCCAAGTTCGAGAAATACGAAAAAGTGCTTTCGACTGCACTAGGAAGTGAAAAAGATGCGAAAGAAAGTATGAAGGCCATTCAAGTAATGGCAGCTAATACTGCCTATTCGGTTGATGAATTGACAGAAGGCTATGTAAAAATGGTAAACCGAGGGCTAAGGCCAAGCCAAAAAGAGATGACAGCCTTAGCCGACCTCGCTGCTTCTCAGGGCAAAACCTTTGACCAGCTAGTAGAAGCCGTTTTGGATGCAATGGGTGCAGAATTTGAACGCCTCAAAGAATTTGGTGCCAAAGGGAAAAAAGCAGGTGAAACTTTAGAGTTAAGCTTCAAAAATGTGCCTTATGTTATCAAAAATACAGGAGATGAATTCCAAATTTTGGAAAAAAATACGGGTAAGCTAATTGATAAATTTAGCTCTCAAGAGGATGCTGTTTTTGGGGTTATGACGGCTTTCGGAAAAATGGAAGGTGTTCAGGGTCAAAACGCCCAAATGATGGAAACGCTTGGTGGAAAAACTTCCAACTTGGGGGACAACTTCGATTCATTAATGGTGACATTGGGCAATGGTCTCCGCCCTGTTTTCGTGTCAATACTTAACCTTCTTAACGCATCAATTCCAGTACTTCTTGTCGTTGGGCAAACAATTGGGAGCGTTATTGTAATGGCCAAAAGTCTCATTGTTGGCATGGTCGAAACTGTTAAAAATGGAGGTATGGCCATCATCAGTCTTGGCGACGCTGTTGCACAAGTAGCGCAAGGAAACCTGACAGGTGCAAAAGAGTCATTAGACAAGGCTGTCGATTATGGCACTAAGACAATGACTTCGATGAAGACAAATATTCAAAAAGGGGTTGACGAAACTATTGCTATTTGGAAAGACCCAACGGCTGAAATTGAGGCAAAATTAGCGGCAAAAAAACAAGGAGAAGCACATTGGAAAACATTAAACGAAGAACAAAAAAAAGGATTTGATGAGCAAGTTAAAGCCTACAAAGCTCAAGGAATAACTTTGACTGAAGACCAAAAAAATACGCTTGCAAAGCAAATAAAAGCACATGAAGCTTTTAACATAAGTCTTACGGATGACCAACAAAAGTCACTTGAGGAACAAAAAAAAGCACACGAAAAGCACCTAAAGGAAGTAGAGAAAGCAAACGAAGATGCTGTTCAAAAGCTAAAAGAGCTAAATCAAGAGCTATACCTTGACCACGTAAAACGTACCAAGGGTGAGCTTGAAGCATCCCGCGAAAAGCTGCGCATTGAGCACGAAGCAGAGGTCGAAGCAGTGCAAAAGTCGGTGGCAAGCAAAACCCAAAAAGATGCCCTCATTGCGGCGATCGATAAAAAGTATCAAAACGACCTAACCAACCTCACCGAGCAACAAAATAAGACGCGTGCCGAAATCGTCGAGCGGTGGGTGGACGATGAGTTTGTAAAGAAAATCAAGAAAGCCCAAGACTTCGCCAACTCTGAGAAGAAGCGCATCGCCGAAAACATTGCCGACGAAAAGGAGCGAACCGAACTCATCCAAAAAGTAGAAAAATGGCTCGACGATGAGGTGCGCGGCATCAAAAAAGAGAAAGCAGACGACGAAGAAAAACAGCGGCAAGAAGACCTAAAAAAATCGCAGGAACTTGCTGATAAAAAACTCAAAGTTGAAAAGGAGCTCAACGAACAAGAACGCGAAGCAAAAAAAGCATTATTCGAGTGGAACGAGCTCAACGCCAAGGGCAATGCTTCTACCATTGCCCGAATAAAAAAAGAGCATCTCAAAGACGAGCTTGACTATATGCTCGAAAAGCTTCGCATTGAGGAAGCCGAGCAAAAGGCCAAAGCCCAGCGCGAAATAACCGACTCGGAACAGCTAAAGCAGACCATCACCAACATCGAAGACCGCTATCGTACTGAAAAGCTGGTTGCCGAAAAAAAGACGGCCGACGAAATAAAGCAGGTTGAAAAAGAACTCAAAGAGGCCCGAAACGCACGTTGGAAGGAGGGCTCTGATGCGATAAAGTCGTTGTTGGAAGGTGATTTGAGCGGCTTTGTCAGCCACATGGGCAACATCGTGAAAGGCGAGAAATCCGCGTGGCAAGAACGCCTCTCCGAAAACATGGAGAAATACGAGGCCGTGGCACAACTTGCCCAAGCCGCCGTCGATTTTCTAAAAAAGCTATCTGAAGAACGCCTCAAGCGGGAACTTGCGGACATTGAAAAGGAAAAAACCGCCAAAATCGCCGCTGAAGAAGCCAAGACCGAAGCCACCATCGAAGCCATCGAAGCCCAACGCGATGCCGAACTCGACCGCATTGAACAAGAATTGTTGGCCAGTCGGATGGAGGCGAAAGAACTGACTGCCCTCAATGACGAATTCACCAAAGCCAAGCAAAAATTAGAACTTGAGTATCAAGCAAAAATCAAAGAAGCCCGCGACAAAGGCAACAAGGAAGAAGTAGCCCGCCTAAAGGCCGAAAAAGACGAAAAGATTGCTACCGTCAAGTCTCAAATAACGCAGGATCAGTTGGGAGCCGACAAGGCAAAAGCCATAGAGACCCAATTGGCCGCCGACAAAAAAGTTGTCAATGACAAATACAACGCTTCCATCCTTTCGGCCAAAAAGAGTCAGGAGGCAAGCATTGAAAATATAAATAAAGAGGCGGCCGACAAAGAAAAAGCGGCTAAATTGAAGGCTTGGAAAGCCCAACAAAATGCAGATATCGCCTCGGCGATTATAGCGGGGGCGCTTGCTACGATTAAGGCCCTGGCATCGGGCTTCTTTCCTGTCAACTTGGTCTTTGCAGCTGCCACCGCCGTTGCCACAGGTATTCAAGTGGCCATGATAAAGCGCCAAGCTCCCCCAACCTTCGAGACGGGTGGATACTGGAAAAATGCGGGTATTTTGCGGGGAGCAACCCACAAACAAGGCGGAATCGACATGATAGACAATGCCACAGGGCAAAAGGTCGCCGAGGTCGAAAACAAAGAAGCCTACATTGTTAGCAGCCCCGTCACCGATTATCACCGCGACACCCTCAATGAGATTATTAACCAGTCACTCACAGGTCGCCCTGCTCCGCTCCGTCGCCGTGGTTCACGCCGCCGTTACCAAATGGGCGGAGCTTTCCGTCCAGAAGGCGCACGGCCATTTTGGGAAAAGAACTTTTTTGCCGAAGGCCGAGCCGTTGAAGACGAATATAGTAACGAAAACAATGGCGCATCAGACTATTCGGTAGGAGGCGCTTCATCTGGTGGTGAAGGCCTAAACGTTGATGAAGCAAAAGCGGCAGGCGAACAAGCCCGCCAGCAAGGAGAAAAGCAACTCCAGTTGCTTGAACAAATCTCTCAAAACACCAAGGACACCATTGATACCGTCAGGATGGTAAGCGACCGCATAAACGAAACTACCAATGCCGTACGCGGAGTCGAAAGTGCCGTTCGTAGCCAGGATCAAGGATGGCGTTTGGACAACATTGTCAATGCCATTTCAAACTTGGGAGGGAAATAGTAAATTCGCACATAAACTCCACTACACCCATGAACAGAAAGATTGAGGTCAAAGTACCCGTCCCGCGTTATGTAAAAAAGTTTTTAGAACGTAGCTATCGGTTTGAAAAAGGGTCGATTTATGTTCGTCGCGACGAGACCCTTGGAATAATCATCGAATCATTGCTTGAAAAAAACTTCACATCCCATCCCCCCAAGCAACCAGACGGCTGCTGGGTGAGTATTAAAATTTATCAGGATGGGAAGTTGTTGTACATCCCCGACAATCGAATTCATTATCTAACCAAGATACTGACCGATGAGTTTGACGAAGCCCTGAAGTATTACGTTCAGTGTGGTTATTCCATTTCGCGGGTCTATGAACCCCACATCAAACGCTTTTTAGCTACCTATGACATTACCGACGATGAGATAAGTGTCAATTCAGCCGCCCGCAAAATCCGTTCGTTTGAAGAAAAAACCGAGCTAAAACAGAGAAAATTTTGCGACGCTTTGTCACCAAATGCGACGTTTACGTAGTCATTGCGACGCTTTGTCACCAAATGCGACGTTTTGGAATCAATTCTCACGCTGGCAAAAAGCTGTCAATCAGTTCAAAAATGCCTTTTGAAAATAAATTTATATTCCACACCCCTTAAAAAACCCGTCCCTTCACAATGCAAAACACAAAAATTGGCAGCTGGAAAGGTACCTCAAATCAAGGCTATATTCGCCGCTTAGTTTTAGTGCCAAGCGATGATATTTCCTATTTGCCGTATCCATCAACGATACTTGGGTACGACGACTCCCAAACCATCCCTATTGCTTCCGTACCCATCGACCCAGACACCCAAACGTTAAGCTTTGAGTTTCGCCCCAAAAGTTGCCTGTATAACCTTACTCAAAATCCAGTCAACGATGGCCATATATATAATGTAAGTATCCAAGGAGCATTGCCAAAAATACTCGCACAAGTCACAAAGGAGCTTGAAGCCCGTAAATACATAAAGTGGGTCGCATTTTTTCAAGACCACAACCAAAACTACTACATAGCGGGCACACCTGATTATCCACTGGTGCTGAGTTATGGGCAATCCATCAACGACCAAAGCGAGACAGCTATTTTTTTGAATGGCAAGCTTCCTTTTGCCCCTTTGAACACTACCTCCTTGCCAACACAAACACGCACATTTTTGGGGACATTCAGTCGTGCATTCGCCTAAATACCGTCCTTTCTATTACCATTTGTAAGCTTCAAAATTGTACCGTCAACAATTGTAACCATGACGGTACATACTATTCCCTCGGGACTATACGCTATCAAAGACGAAACGCACATTGCCATTCCGCAGGCATCGGCGTTTCCCATTCTCAGTCGAGACGAAATATCTCGACTCAATTATTACCGCCACCCCGAATATCCCGCAATTCTTGAATTGTCCATAGACGGCTATATCAGCCCTTATGGAATTAATTACTACACTCGCCTACTTGACATTGCCGCCCGCGCTTCAGACATCAAAGGCGTGATACTTGAAGTCAAGACCGCAGGTGGAGCGGTTGACCAGCTAGTAGCGTTTGCCAACTTTATATACAATTACGACAAACCCATTGTTACCCACACTTCGTTTTGTTGCAGCGCGGGTTGTTGGATAGCCTCTCAAACCAATGAGATTTATGCCGAGCCCCAAAGTACCACCGAAATCGGTAGTATTGGTACTATCTACATCCACACTGACAATACCGCTCGAAATGAAAAGGAAGGAACAAAGTACATCACTTTTCGTTCGGCGGGTTCGGTGCGCAAGGGCAAACCTAATTCTTACGAGCCACTCGAACAACGCGACATTGACCGCTTTCAAAAGCGAGTAGATGCCGCCAATGTAGAATTCAAGTTTTACGTTCGTCGCGGTCGTGGCCGTCGCCTAAAATCTGATGCGATATGGGATGGCGACACGTACGATGCCGACGAATCGGTAGCCCTTGGCCTTGCCGACCGCAAAGGCACCTATGCCCAAGCCCTTCAACGAGTCATTCAACTTTCCGACAAATAACACACCATGCAAAAACCCGAATCCTCTGTTTTGTCTCGCCTACTTGCGTCAGCGTATGCTTACGTGGCAGGCAATGCCCCTCAGGAGGTTATCAACGCTGCCGAAGCAGATGCCTCCCAAATACAAGCCCGTATCGAAGGCTTAGAGTCGCAGGTGCAAACCATCACCGCCGAGCGCGATGGTTTCAAATCCCAAGTTTCAACCCTTCAAGGGCAGGTTACTAGCCTTACCACCGAGCGTGATAACTTAACTGCCGAAGCAACACAGTTGCGGACGTGGAAAGAGAATCATGCCAATGCCACAGGTGCCATTGTGCCAGGTGCCGACAAAACCACTACTTCTGAAGACATCGTCGCGAAGTTTCCAGAAGGTAGCCTAATGCGCCAAGCCATCGAAGCTGTGGTTGCAAAAGGCAAAAAGTAACCTATTCACTCCAAACCAACTTTTATTTTTTTTCACACCATGCCTACACAATCACTAGACATAACTGCAATCCCCGCCGATTTGCAAAGATATGTCGAAGCAAACCCCGAAATCATCACTGACCTTGTTCAGGATGGATTTCAGCAGCTCAACAATGACTTCGACGTTCGTTACGCAGACGACGAAGAAGTAATTACCAATATGCGCGTTATGGACATCCTGCGCGTAGCCTCCGACGATTTCACTGCGACGAAAGCCGCCGAGTTTGGTCACAGAAAATGGAAAATGCAGGACATAGATGCCGACATCTTTATCCCGCGCTCTCAAATCATGGGCATCGCTAAAAGCTGGCTTCGTGCGGCCAAGCGCGTGGGTTCGGTGCAGGAAGTTCTCGACAATCCAGTGGAAACGATGTTCTTACGCGAAATCATCCAAGGTCAAGGTTTGTTTTTGCGCGAAAACTCATCTTGGAAGGGTGATGCCGACGCCGCAGAAACAGGCTCCTTGTTTGCCGTCGATGGTTTGCTCCTAAAAATTGTCACTGGCGCAGGTGGTGGTGGTGATATTCCAGGGGCAAATACCGTTGCGGGGCCAGCCACGTTTACCACCGATGAGTCGGTGTATGACCACATCCAAGCAATGTGCGATAAGTATGCTGATGTATTGCCCCGCTTGGCCGAAAGCCGTGGTGAAATCCGCCTTTCACGCCGCATGAAGCAGCGTTACGACCGTGGCCGCCGCGCCAAATTTCCGCAATCAGTAGGACCCAAAGACGTAGCACTCGCACCCGATGACTACGAAAACTTGGTATTTGTGATAGATGTTGGTTTGGCAGGCAAAGAAACCGTCGTCATCACCCCACCAAATAACTTGTTTTTTGGTACAGATGGCGGACAAAATCGCCTCACCATCATTCAAGATGTCAAAGGCTGGAAAATGAACATGTTCTTCCGTTGCGCGTTCGATTATGCCTATGGCAAGTTCATCGTGCGTAACAACAAAGTCTAACGCGCGGGCTAAAATGATGCCCAACTACGCTTGGGGGGCGTAATCCCCCCATTTTTTTAATTAAAGTCACCTTAACACGGACACACTAAAAATGAAAAATCTTATTAAAATCTTAGCGTTATCGCTGCTTTTCCTCGGGATTGCTCCCCAAATCGAAGCCCAAAATGTCCCCCCACCAAAGGTTGAAATCGTAGCTCAGGGCACGGAAAGTATCTCAGTGGCTTACGTGAAAACAGAAATTGGAGCTCGCGTGCATAGCCACAATCCGTTTTCTGAGCAAAAATCTACAAATGGTATCAATGAAATTCTGGCTTTAACTGCCCTAACGGGTATCCGACGAAAGACCGGGCCAAAGCCAGGCGGGAATAAACGGTTATACATCTGCCCAATTGACCAGTTGGAAGACGAAGAATTTCCCACCTACGCCATGGCGGTCGCTGGGGAAATTACAGACCCAATTCCACTGATTACTGGCAAGAAATTCACGGAAATCCAAGCTGCTTACGATACTAACAAGTGGGGCTTTGCTTCCAAGGGCAAAACAGGAAATCAGTCCTTTGAACAAAACGTTGCCTTCGATATCTACGGAATTGACAAGGACTCTATTTCACTGGTAGCCAACCTTCTAAATCGCCCATGCGTTATTGTTGCGTTAGGAAACAACAACATTAAGTACTTCGTAGGCTCAATCGACGTACCGCTCGAATTTGAGATTCAGGCAGATTCGGGAGCGAAGGGGTCTGATCCACAAAAAATCACCTTCTCGGCCAAAAACGATGGCTTCATGTTCCCAGTGATTCCACTTGGAACAGGTGCAACCTTCGCCATTGAGCCACTTCCTGCTGTTGCGTAATTTGTGTAACCCCACTTAAAAAAGTTGGCGGAGTATTCTGTCAACTTTTTTAATATCCCCCCAATCAAAAAAATGGAAAAGTACAAAGTAAATCTCGAACTCGCCAAAAATGAAACTTGGCTACACCCAATCACCAATCGCACCGTGCGCATCGCTGAAATTGCCGATACAATGACCGATGAATTGGCAGAAATGTTTTTCAAAGCAGGCTGTAAAGCAATCGAAAAAGTAGAGGATTCTACCATGGCCACTACCGCTGATACTGCCGAGAAGCAAACCAAAAAGAAACCCACAGTTTAAAGCCAGTACGCTGGCTTTTTGCTTTTCCCCCTGATAAAAAATGAAAACACTCGCCACCCTCGAAGCCGATTTGTGGTTAGCTCAAAGAGCCAACCGCCGTAACCCAAGCGATGAGAACCTAGCCACCATCCAAGCCATCGAAGCAGAAATCGCCATTTTGACCGCTGAATCTGCCGATACTTCAGGCAAAATTCAATCACAAACATCGCCAGGTCAAACACCCGCTAAATCTACGGGTACTCAAGGTCAAAAAGAGGCTAAAAACAAGCAAAGCACTCCTAAAAAAAAAGAGCCGGAGGCGAAGTAACCTCCTCAGACCTGCTTCGAGAGGAAATTAGAAGCGTAGTACTTGAAGCAGGTCAACTTTCAAACCAACTCGCCAAACTATATCCCAACACTGCCCAAGAGTTGGTCACACGAATAATAGTTCTTGACAAAAAGCACACACAATTGCTTCTAAAATACCAGAAATCACTCGAAAAAAATTAAACTGAGTAGGATAGACAACAGTCAGATTGACAGATAGTTGTCTGTGTTGGGTATTTTGAATAATAAACCACGCACACGTCGAACTGTGCGCCCTTTAACGTTTTACGTTCTCTGATGTAATTTTTGACGAATATCTGAAACACTATTTATTGGATAGATAATCGTTCATCCAATGTTTTACTTTCTTCTTCAGCCATTCAATTCGTCGGAAATCGTCTGACTTTAGGTATTCCTGTACATGGACCAAAACTTGGTCATTGACTCGAATACATTCGTGCTGGGCTTCAAATAGTTGCATTTCTTCCTCGTTTGAAAAGGTTAGTATTTGAGCAACAAAGGAAGGGTCTTGAGTATGAACAATAAAAGCCGCTCCTGGTTGAGCGGCTTCATTGTGTGCAATCAAAAATTTTGGCGGCTTCATGTTGGACTTATTGGAACTTCCCCTTTAGCGAACAATATGAACGAGACCTTATCATTAGCTAATGGGAATTGAATAATGTATAGTCTTCTTTCATTCCCTACTTCGGTTATGTAATAGGGGACAAATAAATTCTCCCTGATAAATACAGGGACGTTGCGGTGTATCCATCTAGGACTCATCGCTTTGATTTGGGCATGATGCTTTCTCCCAAGCTCAATGCCATTGGTAAATAGTTCTTCCATAAAAAAGCCGTTTTATACAGCTGACACCGCTGTGCTCTGTCAGGATATTGACAGTAAAGCGTCATAAAATTGACAAATTCCGTCCTTTCGTGCAAGTATTGGTCACGGATAGTTTTGCAGCCCAACAAAACCATACACAATGACCACCGTAAAACCCCTTCTTAAAACTCCCATCACCTACTATGGAGGTAAGCAAATGATGCTTTCGCAAATCATCCCTAAAATCCCCCCACATACGACTTACATTGAACCTTTTTTTGGGGGAGGCGCTGTTTTTTGGGCTAAGCCACCATCTGCTGCCGAAGTTATAAATGACCTTAATAATAACCTCATTACCTTTTATAGGACTTTGAAATTTGATTTTGAATCACTGAAGGAAAAAATTGACGAGACCTTTCACTCACGGGTCCAGCATACAATGGCTGCTAAAATTTACGAGAACCAGACTCCCTCCCCTCAAGATGAGCTATCCTTAGCTTGGGCTGTATGGGTACAAACCAACATGAGTTTTAGTAGCATGATTGGGGCAGGGTTTGGATATGATAGATTTGGGAAATGTCCCCTGAAGCTATTTAACAAAAAGGGAAATTTGACGGTGGCCTACAAAGAACGTTTGAAAAGAGTCACCATTGAGAGTAATGATGCCCTTAAAGTTATGAAAGCTTTCGATTCTGAGGATGCTTTTTTTTACCTTGACCCTCCTTACGTTTCGGCAAATCAGGGTCATTATTCAGGTTATACCGAGACAGACTTTCGCAAGCTCCTTGACGTGTGTTCACAGCTAAAAGGGAAGTTCTTATTGAGTACGTACCCTGAACCATCACTTTTTGAGTACATCGAAAAATTGGGATGGAAGCATGAATCTCACGAAAAAACGCTGGCAGTAGATGGCCGCCGAGAAAAAACGAAGAAAAAGATAGAGTGTCTGACTTGGAATTATTAGCCCCTAGTCAAGCTGTCCACCCTCGCTATTTTTAGCGTTACTTCAGAATAAAACACCTCGCCGACAGCATCAGCGAGGTGTTTTCACAAAACAACCTTAGTGGCACTGATTATACCTCACTCAAAAACTCAGATTCGATAAGTTTTTGAAAGACTTGTTTTTCTAGGCTTTCAAATGACGCAGGCGATGGTGCTAAATTATTTTCCCAATCCTGAAGCCGAGTCCACAAATCTGCGATGTATGTTTCATAATCCTTCTCGGCATCAAATTTAGAACCTGCTTGATAAGCCTTTAAAATTTCGGTTGAGCTACCGCCTTGCAGTAGCTCCCCTTCTTGTGTTTTATAGTTAAGCATTTAAGTCGTTTTTACGGTTATAAAGGTAATTGTAAATTTCTTCTTGGTTAAATTTTTGGAAGCTCTCAAAAGTAGCCTCAGCCTGTTCTACTTTTTTCTTTTTCGAGAAATCCACCAAATTGTGTAAAAACAAAACCCAATTTTTGATTTTCTCAAATTCAATCGTTCCAGAGTGTTGTCTAAATTCAATGCTACCGTGTCTTACAAAGCTTTGTAGGTTAATTTTACGGTAGCGAGTGCCGATGGCGCTGGCTAATTCTCTGACGCTCGTTGCGATTTCTATTTTTGTCTTATCATTTTGAAGGCTTTGGCAGTAATTGTTTGTATTTCCGCGTCGGCTATTTGGTAGGATGCTATCAATGTGCTTTTCGTAAGTGGCATAGTTCAGCATCAAATTTTTAACCTCGCTAATTCCCATTTGGGAGGCATCAAAATGCACGTGCATTCCGCATGATTTATTGATTTTTGCCCTTACCTCTGTTAAAGCTTCGCACACTTTTTTCAATTCCTCTAATCCCGCTTGGCCTTCCAAAATAGGGCTGACGATTTCAAATCCGCTTTCACCGCTAATGCTGCTGTCGCTTACTATTTTCCACCATCCACGAGTAATGTGGTTATAACTTTCGTCTTCAATTCTAATCCCTTTTGTTCTGATGGCTGTGAGTACTTTCGAGCGTGATACCCCGTAGGCTTCAATCTCAATTCCAAATTTCTTATTGAATGTTAGTGGGTGAAATACCCCTTTTGATTGTACTTGTGAAGGCCAGTATTTCGCAAATACGTTCTGAACAAATCCGTAATTGCCTCCTGTCAAATTTGCTACCTCTTTGCGGGTCAATCCTAGGGCTAAAAGCTGCCGAATTTTCTCTGTTTTAGTGAGGTTTTCATTATTTAAAATCGCTTGCGTATTCATCTGTTTATCAGTGCTTTATTGTTGTTTTTGATAGGACAAACAACGCACTATCTTTCCCGACAAGCAAGTCTTTGGCGTACTATCTTCGCCTATTTTTTGTGAATTTTTGACCTGATTTTGAGTGTGTTACCAATCGATACTTTATAATGCCAGGCGCGTCACAGATTGACGTATGCTGTACAAAAAAAATGTACAATTACACTGCTTTTTCTATAGCTCTATCATTTGAATATCAATGATTTAAAATATGCTGTACAAAAAAAATGTATGATTACACTGCTTTTTTTTAAGTTGACTGTGACTCAGCTTCTGGCTCAATTACCAGGTCGCATCACAGATAATTTTTCAAAGTAGGGGGTGTGTAGGTAAATCTTATGCTATTTTCTGACGACGGAGCTCATTCAACACCCGCCGCTCATCTTCACGCACGTACGAATCAAGACACCTGTCAGTTTTCAGGCCAAGCACCACTTTAACGGCCTCTTTGCTCCAACTTAATTCGTTCAAAAGCCAATCTGCTAACGTTTTGCGGCCTGCCTTAACGGTTAGTTCAGGATTAACAAGCGTCAAATTTCTGCTTATACGTTCCTCGGGCGATAGCATTGCAATGGCCACATTGAGTTCAGCCGCCACCAGCTTCAAGTAATCATTCATTTTTTGGTTAGAAAGTATCGGCAGTTTGTCCCAGCCACCGTATTTTCTCACCACGTCATTTACCTCTGGCCACGCCGAAATGGGTACTTTGGCACTCACCGCCGTTTTCCCCCTCGCCCAGTCGATGAAGTTATACTCACCAATCGGCACTATCACGCTGGTACCAGCTTTTGCCATCTGCTTCAAGTCATCGTAATGAAAGCCCGTTCGACAATACACGATAAAACAATCAGCCACCCGTTGAATGCGCTCAGTTGAAAACGTATGACTTTTCAAAAGCTCAAACTGCGATGCAGATAAACAAACGTTTGGCTTTCTCCCCTCGTGTTTGATTCGATACCCTTCCAGCGGATTGCTCACAAGCAGCTTGTTGAGCTTCGCCCAGGTGAGCACCTGCTTAATCGTCGCAAGGTGCTTACGTATCGTCGAGTCCTCAAAATTTTGCTTATTCTTTAGCCAGTTTCGGTACTGTAGGAAGGTGTCCACGTCGAAATTTTCAAGCAAATCTTGCTGTCTTTTTTTCAAAATCAGGAAATCAAGCACCTTATTCCTGACATTTTTGTAAGCTTTCTTGGTTGACTTTGTTTTCTTCGCGTTCTCCAAGTCTTCGAGGTACTTGTCAAACGTGTCAATGAACCGCACATCATCATTATCGGTCATGTAAACTTCCTTGACCTGCTGAGGCGTAAAAGGCTTTCGCTTTCGACTAAGCGTTGTGTAAATCTCAAACAAATCACCTTCAATCTCATTGAGCCTACCATTTTTGTACAGATAATCTTTGTCGGCAGGCTTGAAACGTTGCTTATCAACGTCAAAATCCTCAAATCTGCACTTCAAATGTGTGCTGTACAGCTCCGCTCTATCACCGTTGATAGTGATCCTGTGATAGATGGTCGTCATGCCACGTTTTCGCTGCCCATCTGTTTGATGTCGGAAAAATAAAATTTCCATCCTTTTTTTTCATAAACTTATTTAACGGTTAAAATTTGGGGGTGCAAACCAACTTTATGCCGTTTTGTGAAGCAAATAAAAGGGGGTACAAAAAAATGCCATTTTAGTTAACGGTAGTGTGCGCCCGCGCTACCAAGGTGTGCGCCCGACTGTGCCCCCGCGACAATAAACCCATCAAAAACAGAGGATAAACGACTGGCTTAGAAGCAAAAAGACCTGCCATTTTGGGGGCAGGTCAGTCATTAAAAAACACTTAGTGGAGTCGGCGGGAGTCGAACCCGCGTCCAGAACAAGGAAACCGTACGCCTTCTACACGCTTAGTTTTGATTTAATTTTCGAGCTTCGGTAAGGTTCAAAACAGACCTGAGCCAATGCCTTATTTGCTGGTGTCTTACCGCGTGTTAGCAACGTTAGCGCGGCCAGTCTCGCGGTTCGACGCCCCTTGACCCAACCAGCAAGACGGAAGTTGGAGGAACGATGGCTAATGGTTAATCACTCCGGATTAAGCAGCCATAGCGTAGCTATAATTGCCAGCTATTGTTTATGCGTGTTTTTAACAGGACTCGCGCACACGTCCCGACGTGCTTATACGTATTGCTTCAACTCGCTGTCAAAACCAAGGCGACCCCTTCGAGTTGGTTTTAGGCTAACAGAAATGCTTGTTAAAAAAGTTCAAGCTTTCTGTTTTTCTTTTGAATTTCCTCCAATGCTCTATTGAGACAATTCTACAGTTGGTCAGGTGGTGAGCAACCCTTCTCCCTTTTGATTAAAGTCAGAGACTTTGAGCCGTAGAAGTCCCGATTACAAATCGGGACTGGCCGCTGACTAGCTCGCAATTAGGCGGGTTGTGAGCAACCCTCATCACCTCCAATTATTGCTGAAGGCCGCTTACACCCGAAAAATAGGTTTTGGCCGAACTACTCAATACAGCCGCCGATGAATATACCGCTCCCCCCGTTTGAAATTCCCATTTTTTAGCACCCGACTGGACGTCAACGGCAAAAAAGCGCCCGTCGATTCCTCCAACGTAAGCCAAACTATCCGTCACTACGGGCGAAGCTTGGATGCGGTTGGTGGACCATGTCTCCCACTTCTTAGCGCCTGTTTTGGCATCTACTGCGTACATCTTGTGGTCGTTGCTCGCCACATATACCACGCCATTGCTCACCGACGGCGAAGACAAAACAGGCCCGTCCGTTCTAAACTCCCACAATTTTGCCCCCGTTTGGCTATTTATGGCATATAATTTTCGGTCAAAACTACCGATAAACAGGCTTCCTCCTGTTACTGTGGGCGACGAACTCACTTCGCCTCCCGTCGAGAAGTTCCACTTTTTGGCTCCCGTTTCGGCATCAAGTGCATACACGTTGTAATCATTACTGCCGACATAGACTACCCCATCGACCACCGACGGCGACGAATCTACGCCTGCGCCTGTGCCAAACTCCCACAGTTTTGTCCCTTTTTTAGCATCAAGAGCATATAAGTTATTAAAACCACCCACAAATACCTTTCCATTGACGACCGTCGGTGACGAAATACTGATTCCATCGGCGGTAAACTCCCATTGCTTCGCTCCTGTCACAACATCCAACGCGTATAGTTTTGAGGTAAAATTCGACGTTCCTCCCATGCCTACATATACCGTATTTCCTGACACTGTGGGAGCCGACGAAATACCCATATCAAGGGCAAATTCCCAGACTTTAGCTCCAGTCTTGAGGTCAACTGCGTAAATATTTTGGTCTGAACTGCCGACAATTGCCATTCCAATGGCCAAGGTTGGCGAAGAGTGAACCGTACCTTTGGTGGCAAACTCCCACAGTTTAGCCCCTGTTTTAGAATTGAGTGCGTATAGTTTATTATCACTGCTTCCAACAAACACTGCATCAATCCCCTTCGGCATGGGGTCTTCTTTTTTGGAACAATAGGTAAAAATTTGAAAAGCGGCAAAGGTTGCTGCTGCAAAAAATGAACGATTGGCTATTGATTTTTTCATGAACAAAAAGATAGACGAGACGTTTTGTTGTCTAACGACTTTGTAGGTCAATTAGTATGATTTGGGTTTGGGCGTAGTGGCCATAAAATCTTTCAAATAAAAGGGTTCAAAAGCAGCCACCTCTTCAAATTGCTGGTCTTGAAAGCGTTTCCAAGCCAGTTCTCCCACTGTTTTGGCCGAAGGAAAAATCGCTTGTGAGGGAAAATGCGCATTGGGATATTTCCCCAATACCCGCTGACACTTTGCTGCACCGTCGCCAAAGAAAACCACCGACCGCTCAGTAAGTAATTCAGTAAAAGATTGTTCATCCATAATTTTGGCCTGGGTCGCTTCTACAAAATGAAGTTCGGCGTCCAGCACCGCGCAATATACTTCCATACGACGGGCATCGAGCATCGGACAAAACAAGTAATTGACAGGAAAAAACGCCTTTAACTGTAGTGTCATGGCCTCTAGGGTATTGACACTTATCAAAGGTTTATCTAACGCAAAACACAACCCTTTGGCCGTCGAGACAGCGATTCGCAGCCCCGTGTAAGAGCCTGGGCCTTTTGCTACGGCAAAGGCATCGACATCAACAAGCTGAAATCCAGCGTGTTCAACGGCATTATAAATCAAAGTCGTAAGCATTCCAGAAGACGATTTTTCGGCTAAAAGGTCGTAGCTGGATAGCAATTGGCCGTCTTGGTGGAGCGCCACCGAACAGCCGCGGGTCGAAGTATCTATGCTAAGTATTAGGGGCACTTTACAGATTAACGTTTGAAGTTTACAGTTTACAGTTATTTTTGCAAACTTAATTATTCGCCCTTCAAAATGAGTCAAAAAGTTCACTTTATCGCCATAGGTGGTAGCGTAATGCACAATTTAGCCATTGCCCTCCACCGTCAAGGTTATCAAATTACGGGATCGGACGACGAAATATACGATCCAGCGTTTTCAAGACTCCAAAAATTAGACTTGCTTCCTGCCGAAATTGGCTGGTTTCCCGAAAAAATTCACGAAGGACTTGATGCAGTCATTCTAGGAATGCATGCTCGCAAAGACAATCCCGAGCTAGCCCGAGCACAAGAACTAGGAATACCGATATACTCGTATCCCGAATACATATACCAACAAAGCCAACATAAACAGCGCGTGGTGATTGCGGGTAGTCACGGCAAAACGACTATCACCTCGATGGTACTGCACGCTTTGCGGGTCAACAACCGTCAGTTTGACTACTTAGTTGGCGCTCAATTGGAGGGATTTGAGACCATGGTCAAACTTACTAATTCGGCGCCTTTAATCGTCGTCGAAGGAGATGAATACCCAGCTTCTCCTACCGACCTTGTCCCCAAATTTTTACACTATCATCCTCACATTGCCCTCATAAGCGGTATCGCATGGGATCATTACAACGTATTTCCAACGTGGGAAGGCTATGTCAAGCAATTTGAAAAATTGGCCGATTCTTTGTCAAAATCAGGGGTATTGGTTTTTGACGAAACCGACGACATGCTGGATGTCATTGGCAAAAACGAACGGGTTGATGTGCGGTCGGTTCCGTACAATATTCACCCGCACAAGATTGTCAACGGCCAAACGTTTTTGACAACGCAAGCCTACGGGGATGTTCCGTTGTTGATTTTTGGGGAACATAATATGAAAAATATTAGCGGGGCTTTGGCTGTATGCGAAGAAGTAGGACTCACACAAGAGCAATTCTACCGCGCCATCCAGACGTTTAAAGGAGCAGCAAATCGCATGGAAACTTTGGCTAAAAACGCTCATTCAGCCGTTTTTAAAGACTTTGCCCACGCTCCTTCTAAGGTAGAAGCCACCACCAAAGCCGCCAAATCGCAGTTTCCGACGCGTCAGTTGGTCGCTTGTGTAGAATTGCATACATTTAGTAGCTTGAATAAAAACTTTTTGGGACAATATGCCCACAAACTCGACGCAGCCGACGTGGCCGTCGTTTACTATAACCCTCACACACTCGCTCACAAGCGCCTTGAGCCTATCACACCAGAGGAGGTAAAAGCCGCTTTTCAGCGTCCGTCGCTCGAAGTATTTACTGATAAAGACGCTTTGCAAGCTTTCCTGGCCTCGTTGTCATGGAAAAATAAAAACTTACTCATGATGAGTTCGGGTACGTTTGGAGGATTAGAATTGAAGGGATTAGCATCACAGATTATTACCTGAATATAAAGCAACGCCATGCGTTTTGTAGATTACCCGTCCATAATCAGATCTGCTTGGAACGATTTCGATTCGACCAGGCCCATTGAATTAATTGAAGACATTAGCGCCCGCGTTTCCACCAATCACGTATTCCGCGTGACCCTTGAAGGTGGAGGCCACGTTATTGCTAAACTTTCATACTTCGGAAAGTTTGAGCATTTTAAAGAAGACCATCGCCTGATTCACACCCTTGCTAACAATCTGTTATATCCGTTTGAAAACGTATTGGCAAAGTCGTTAGTCAAAAGTAATCAGGTGTTTGTGTATCGGTACCAAGAAGAAGGGCTCGATGTGTGGGTGGTATTTTACAATCCGATTCGAGTCGCTGAAAAGCTTCCGCGCCGTCTGGAAGAACACCACATCCGAACGTTAGGATCGCAAATCGCAAAGTTTCATAAAGCCTGCGCCAGCGTGAGTACTGTCATGCCCAAGTCGTCGAAAACACTGCGTTCCGACGTCCAAGATTTGCTCAGTATGCTCAACACCGAAACAGGACGTTATGAGCATAGAATGCACATCGAGACATTGCGCCGTCAGTGCAATCTTTTCCTAAAACACCGCAAAGAGATGGTCGCCAACGCGGTCGAAACGATGCCTGTGTTTTTGGATTGGAACATTGGAAATTTTTCGGTGACAGACAAACTAGAACTTTTTTCTCGTTGGGATTACGATTGGTTCCGCATTAGTTATCGGGTCATGGACTTTTACTTTTTCAGTAGGGTATGCTCCGACGCTGGCGACCGAACGGTCTTTTCGTACCTGATTGAACCGTTGGCCGAAGAGCGTTTTGGGTGGTTTTTGGAAGAATACCACAAGGTGTATCCGCTGACCGAACGCGAAGTTCGCTTTTTACCCGAGGCTTACCGCTTTTTTATTCTCAATTACGTCATCAAATACGGTCGGTATTTTTTCCATCGTACCTACGCCACGAAGTTGCAGCGGGAAGCCTACGAAACCTATTTCCCGTCGATTGATACGTTCTCGGTTGACCCTATTTTAAAACGATTAGGACTTTAATAATAGATTTCCTAGACCTATAAAGTTTTGAAAACCTTATAGGTCTGGCTTTATACTCACCTACCCATGCTTACGATTGACTCTTTTGCCGATGTAGCCGCCCGCTACCAAGTTTTTTTCTTTGATGCGTTTGGAGTACTCAAAAACTCCCACGGGCTTATTCCTGGGATTCCCGATACGTTTGCGTATTTGAGAGAAAACCAAAAGCAGTTTTACATTTTGACCAACGATGCTTCGCGTAGCCCCCAACAGCTCGCCGAATCGTATTGGCGGATGGGACTAATGGACATTACGCCCGACAACATCATTTCGTCGGGGATGTTGGCAAGAGAGTATTTGGAATTAAAAGTAAATCAGGGAACGGTGGCGTATTTGGGAACAGAAGACTCAGCCCATTATATCGAATCTTCGGAACGCAAAGCCTTATCAATCAGCGAACTCAACCTAGACACTATTGGCGATATCAACGCCCTTGTGATGCTCGACGATGAAGGTTTTGATTGGAATACCGACCTCAACAAAGCCACTAATTTACTCCGTCGGCGCAATATCCCCGTGATTGTGGCCAATACTGACGCTACTTATCCTACGTCCAAAACGCAAGTCGCGATTGCCATCGGTGGCGTAGCCGATATGCTGGAAAGCATCGTTGGCAAGCAGTTTATTCGTTTTGGAAAGCCTGATGCGCAAATGTTTATGTTTGCCTACGAGCGGGTGATGGAGCAAAACCCTGCACTGGGTAAGAAAGACATCGTAATGATTGGGGATACGCTCCGCACCGACATTTCGGGCGGGAATAAATTTGGGCTTGATACCGTATTGGTACTGACAGGAAACATCCCCGCTGAAGACGCCGAAATCCGCATTCGCAGTACGGGTATTATTCCTACTTACGTGTGTGAATCGGCCGTTATTGGCTAAATCCCGTTTCGCCTTAGTTCTCGTTCAATGGTCTCTTTGTACAAATAAAAATCGACCTGAAACGTATGCCGAGGCGAAGCGTTGTAACGATGCCTCATCTGCTGCGTATCGCGTTCGATGTCTTTTGTCATGGAAGAAACATCAGGCAAACGGCAAGTCCCTTTTATCAATTTAGCAACCCATTTGGCTTGAATTTCGGCCAACGGCATAATGGCGCCCAATGGCTGAATTAATCCCACAAAAAATAGGTTAGGCCAGTCGGGATGTATCACTTTTTTGTACAATCGAAATTCGTTATTCGTACTCACTTCAAACGCTTTGTCTTTCAAAAACGGAAACGTCGCTTTGTAGCCCGTTGCATATACAATCAAGTCATAAGTTTCGGAAGTCCCGTCTTCAAAAACAACTTCTTTCCCTCGAAACTCCTTGATATTAGGCTTATAATCAATCAAACCTCGCCCACTCAGATTGAGTAACTCCTGCGACACCGTCGGGTGTTCTTGCAAGGGTGGGCGCTTAGGAAGCGGCACTCCGTACGCCTCTTGGCGACCTCGGGCAAGCAAAAGGGATACTTTGAGCAAATACCGCTGCACTGATAACGGCAATTTGGCCGTTAGGGGATTGGCCAAACTATCGAAAGGTTTGCTCAAAATCCAGTTGGGTAAAATATACGCCCCACTTCGCGTTGAAATCGTCACCCGACCCGAATGGAGCTTGGCGGCCTCACAAGCAATGTCCACGGCGGAGTTTCCAATACCTACAATTAGTATATTTTTGTACATGATTTGCTCAGGCACGCGGTAGTGATGCACGTGCAGGACTTCGCCCGTGAATGTTCCCGCAAAAGGCGGATCGGGAAAGCGAGGATTCCAATGGTGGCCGTTAGCGACAATGACATGGGCATATTCTTTCAACTCTCCTTGGTCAGTTGTAACTTTGTACAAACCATTGGAAGTAGGTTCAACTTCCGCAATCCCTGTATTGAAAGTAATTGAATTGCGTAAGCCAAAATGGTCAACGTATTCCTCAAAATACTTGATAATCTGCGAATGGTGCGGAAACATGGGTAAATCGCGCGTGAGGGGATAATCGCTATACGCCATGATTTCGCGGTTGGTGTTGATGTGCAGCGACCGATACGCCGACGACATATTGTTGTCATTGTTATACCGCCAATTTCCTCCTATATCCGACCCTTTTTCAAAGCAATCATAGCTAATTCCAAGGTCTTTGAGGGCCTTCGCCGCCGCCATACCAGAAGAACCTGCCCCGATGATACACACCTGTTTTTGCATAATTGTTACGATTTTTTCAACCAACTTTCGACCAAAGAGGCAATCATAGCCGCTCCTCGGGTATTAAAGTGCAAATTATCTTGGCTCAAATCCATGCCATGCGACAGGCAGATTTTATCCCAATCTTGACCCAAAATTTCGTGTTTGACCACGCTCATATAGACCAATTTTAGGGTATCGTCGTAGGTATATTTAAGTTTTTTGGGGTGTTGTTCCAAAAATATCTTCATTCGTTCACGAACGGGCAAATACGTCAGTTTTTCGCGTTCGGCGACTTGTTTGATAAATGCACTGTAACGATCGGCTTTGGTATTGGCTTCGTTTTGTAGGTCTTCGCCCATAACAGGCAATGAGACTAGGGCAATTTGGGCGTTGGTCTCGGTCGCCAAGCGCCGCACAATTTCGGTATAGTTACGTTGGTATCCCTCAAAATCGGGCATTACATTTTTGGCTATTTTTTTAAACTGATAATAACTGTTCAAAGCCGCTTTGCTCATGGTCGCATTGACATCGTTGGTACCAATTAGCAGCGTTACGTAATCGGGCTTTGTTGCAATGATTTCGTCCAAACGCTCCAAAAGAGTATAAGACAGATCAGAATTAACACCCGCATTGTAGAAAAAAAACGGTTCACCCAGCCAGCGTTCGAGCATATCCACATAGTTGACACTGACATTTCCGTGCGTGATGCTATCGCCCACGCACACCACCACTTTTTTACCCGCAGCTTCTGCCAGTGGAACTTGTCCTTTTTGAGGAAAATGCTTGGGGCGATGATACCGAATTTTGCGTTCGAGGAATTTATAGATAAGAAAGATAAGCAGTAATAAACCACCAAAGACCATCAAGAATAAGCTCATAAAAAACAAAGTAATACATTGGCAATGATAAAGTTACACAAACTTTTTAATTGGTACACCCTTGCCCGACTACGGCTTTGAAATTACTGTTTTTTTCGGCGGTAAAGCCAGGTTGAAGCGTAATTGAGTTTTTGGCATCGTAGGTGATAGTAGCTCCTGCTTTTACCGTGTTCACGCCTGTAATGGCGTTGGAAGCTTTCACGTCCCCTACTGTTCCTGCATTAAAAGTAGTCGTTACGGTCACATTCTGTGCGCAGACAGTTACTTGGTATGAACTCGAAATCGAAGCGCAACTTCCGATGCTACAGGTAGCTGAATAAGTTGTGGTTTGCGATGGATGCTGAACAATGCTATTACCTATCAAACCTGCTGACCATGACACGGTGCCTGCACATCCCTGAGAAAACAAAGTCACTTCTTGTCCAGCAGATACTGTAGATGCCGTTGAAGTAATGGTCGGGGGTTGGGGAGGTAGTGCTGGAACGGTGACCATTTGGCTCAAGATAATATTACCAGAAGCATCTTTCAAATACACCCGATAGTTTCCACTCCCAACATTCACCGTCTGACTCGATGAAAAAGAAGTCGAAATAGCCCCATTTCCATTGACCCAAAAATACTGATAACCACTTGGAGCAGTAATCGAATACGTGTTATTCAAACAACTGAGGGTTAGCGAGGGGGGTGTTGAAGCGCTGTAGGGAGTCGCGTTGGTAAAAAACGAATTATCCAACGCGCTATTCCAACGCGATGCCAGCTCAGAGACAGCTTGTTGGCCATTGGTCAAATTTTCAAGGTGGGCGCCATCGGGGCGAGGCGTTTGTAGATTATCGGTTTCGGGGCCTGCAAAAATTTTATCTCCAGGGTTTATTGTAAGATTTTGGCCTGAAATGATGTTGGCATCCGCTACACTAAAATAAGAAACCCTTGACACTACCCAAGGGAGCGTAATTTTACCCGAATGATTCCGAGAGCGATTAATTACATACTTTAGGCTATCGCGGTATTCGTTGGCCGAAGTATTGTCGTTGGGGTCGGCATTGTTATTCTTGTGCGTATCTGACTCACCTTGGTGCCACAGCACTGCTCGCACTCCAAACATTGACCCATAATAATTTAAGGCTTTTCGCAAATAATTATACGGGAAATTTGGGTTCCCCGCGTACAAAATTCCCACATGGACATTGACCGAAGGAAGTCCATCCGCACTTCGGCTCCAGTTCCCTACCGAAGAGCCATTGGCGGCAGCATTAAAAAACATAACGGGCACATTATAGCGCGCTATAATTGCATCCCCGAGTTCTCCCCAAGCCCAAGGAGATATTCCGTTAGGGGCAATTGCCAAACCTGCCCCAGCGTTGTTCAACGTCGAAATCACAGGAAAAGGTGGATCCACATTCTGGCAAATTCCACTGGGGCACGGCAATGTCCAATTGACATACTTTACACGACCTTGTCCATCTGAAGAAGCTTTTGCCCCATGATTATCGACACCTTGGGCATTGGACTGCCCCGCAACTACAAACACCTCACCTACCCCTACCCTCGACAATGTGGCCGTTTGCACCACATTATTAAATAAAATCGAGCGCACTTCGAGGGTGTACCAGCCGCCCAACACGCTAAACAAGCTTCCTGAAAAAATTCCACCAGAAGGATTAATATGGATAGCTGTCCAATCAATGTTTTGACCACCACTAACGGCAACGAGTCGAGCCTCTATGCGATCGACAGCACCCGTATAACTCCCACCTACATGAATCGTTGCCAAGTTAGACGCATTCCGTTGAAAAATAGCACCGTCAAACGGGAAAGAAATAGATAATTGTGCCCATAAATGCAGCGAACTGCCGCACAGCAGACAAAGACAGAAAATGACCTTTTTCCAAGGGTTCTCACAGTAGAAAAAAAACATTTTAAAAGGTATTTGTAGGGTTTATGGTGCTGCTCGTCTTATACTCAAGATACCGTTGCAAATTGCTTTTTTTTAACGAAAAACCTATAACTAACTTCTCAAATTCTTTTCTCACGTATTTTTGCACCTCACAAAACCTATGTTGCACAATGCAAGCATTTCTTTTCGACCTCGACGGGGTCATTGTAGATACCGCCCACTTTCACTACCAAGCTTGGCGGCGGTTGGCCAACGAAAAATTGGGGTTTGATATTTCAGAAGAGTTCAATGAAAGCCTCAAAGGAATCAGTCGTACTGAATCGCTCGACCGCATTCTTGCTCACGGCGGTATCTCTCTCGACGATGTGACCAAAGAAGCCTACGCCACCCTCAAAAATCAGTGGTACGTAGAACTTGTTAACCAAATGACCCCTGCCGATATTCTTCCTGGAATCATTGAATTTTTGGCACAAACACGGGCTGATGGGATAAAAATTGCCCTGGGCTCGGTAAGTAAAAATGCCAAACCTATTTTGGAACATATTGGTATTTTATCCGCTTTTGATGCCATTATTGATGGCACAAAAATCTCCAAAGGCAAGCCTGATCCCGAAGTTTTTTTAAAAGGAGCTGAAGAGCTTGGAATCTCGCCTAGCGAGTGCGTAGTGTTTGAAGATGCCGTTGCGGGGATTGAAGCAGGACTACGTGCAGGTATGAAAACAGTCGGCATAGGACAAGCTGAAGTTCTGACCAAAGCCGATATAGTTCGTTCTGACCTGAACAACTTCACTCCCAATGAGTTAAAAAAAATCTTGTTCTCCGAACAATAAATCTAAAAATAGTACCCAAAAAAAAGACAGGATTTTTTTTGGAATAAATTGTTTTCTATCTATATTTGCACAACTAATAATGGTGTGGATATAGTCGGAAAGCTGTTCGAGGATTTCGAACAGCTTTTTTATTTTGCATTTTGCTTCGTCCATTGAATAACATAAAAAAAGCGGGGATTTGCCCCGCTTCTGATTAACCTGCCGTTACTTTAAATTCTGATGTGGTATGGAACTGAATGTCGGGATTATTGTCTCGATTCATCCGAACCATCCATTCCGAATCAGCTAGAAACACTGGATTGTCGTCTTTGTCGTACCCAATTTGGGTTCCTTTCAAACGAATATATTCTTGTATTTTCTTAGGGTCTTCACTCGTAATCCAACATGCCCGCGAGGTGTTCATCGGTATCCAACGGCATTTGGCACCATACTCGTGTTCGAGGCGGTACTGAATTACTTCAAACTGAAGCTCTCCCACTGTACCTACTACTTTTCGATTTCCAGGTTGTACCGTAAACAACTGCGCCACCCCTTCATCGGTCAACTGTTGAATCCCTTTTTCCAACTGTTTCGACTTCATGGGGTCAAGGTTGATCAACTCTTTGAAAATCTCGGGTGAAAAACTTGGAATTCCTGCGTATTGTAGGTCTTCTCCTTCCGTCAACGTATCTCCAATCTTAAATGTCCCTGTATCGTACAAGCCAATCACATCGCCAGGAAATCCTTCCTCCACAACTTCTTTGGCTGAAGCCATAAAACTGTACGGATTGGAAAAACGCACCGATTTGTCTAGGCGCGTATGGTGGTAAAATTTTCCTCGCTCAAAAATACCTGAACATACCCTTAAAAACGCAATACGGTCGCGGTGACGCGGGTCAATGTTGGCGTGAATTTTAAACACAAAACCCGTAAATTTCTTTTCGAGTGGATCGACCGAGCGTACATTCGTTAGGCGAGCCGCAGGAAGTGGAGAAATTTGGCAAAATGCTTCCAAAAGCTCACGTACACCAAAGTTGTTGACCGCACTTCCAAAAAACACGGGGGCTACTTTACCCGACAAATACGTATCTCGGTTAAAGGTGTCATACACGCCTTCGATAAGCTCTACATCTTCACGAAGTTGGTTGGCATCGCGCTCACCTACTTTTTGGTCAAGCTCCGACGAATCTAATTCCAACAAAGCCACGTCATCTTCCACCTTCGTTTTGTTGACTTTGAAGAAATACATTTGTTTCTCCAACAAGTGATACACTCCTTTGAAGGTAGCACCGCCATTGACAGGCCACGTCAATGGGCGCACTTTTAGATTGAGTTTTTGCTCCAATTCATCCAATAAATCAAACGGATTTTGCCCTTCGCGGTCCATTTTATTGATGAATATAATCACTGGGGTGTCTCGCATCCGACACACTTCCATGAGGCGTTCGGTCTGTTCCTCTACCCCTTTTACGCAGTCAATCACCAAGATAACTGAATCCACGGCCGTCAAGGTACGGTAAGTATCTTCGGCAAAGTCTTTGTGACCTGGCGTATCGAGGATATTGATAAGCAGGTCATTATATTCAAACGTCATTACCGACGTAGCCACCGAGATACCACGTTGTTTCTCGATTTCCATGAAGTCGGAAGTAGCCGTTTTCTTAATTTTATTGGATTTAACAGCACCTGCCGTTTGGATTGCCCCTCCAAAAAGTAGCAACTTTTCGGTAAGCGTCGTTTTCCCAGCATCGGGGTGGCTAATAATCGCAAACGTACGCCGTTTGGCGATTTCTTGTTCTATTTTTGACATAATGAATGAGTGCATTCGATAAAAAGTCCGCAAAGTTACGGCTTATTTCCCGTAATTTTTTACCACTAATTTTTCTGAAGTATAGACAATTCGGTTTTGGCCATTTTCGTGGTACAGTAGCCCCAATCGATAGGTACCTGCGGGAACATTATCCTGAAAAATCCAGGCTTCAAATCCTTCTCGAAAATAATGGCGCGTTTTCAAAAACGCCTTTCGATCTCGGCTAGGTGTCAAGCGAGCCGCCGAAATATAAGAAGTGGTGTCGTTGGTAAGCAAAACAAACAAGGCATTGTCAGCTTGGCTTTGGTCGATAGACACCGACGAATTTACTATTTTTTTTATCAAAATTCCGCCATAAGCAGGCAGTGTATCGGATTGAAATGTGAAAGGAACTACGCTCAGTTTGGTTGTATCTGCCCGTGAAGTTGGCATCGTTAGGGAAGTATCAAAGGGGAGAGAGTACATTTTTCGTTGAACCGACTCATCAAAATATTTTTTGGTCACGCTATTAGTCATTGTTTCTAGTTTCCCACTCACCCGACCATGTGCCCGCAACGACAGCGCATCGGCCACCAGCGAATTACGGAAATTAACCACTTCAGGCGCAGCAAACAGGTAGGTTCCCAAGAAAAAAAGCCCACCAAAAAGTGTCATTCCAGTAGCCACAAACTTGCGTACCTTTTGAGGAACCAAAATGAGCAGCGTAGAATACAAGGCAACCATCGCCATGACCGAATAAATCATGTAACGCGCGGGGGTTTCTAAGGCTTGGCCAGCACGGGCAGTGGCTACCCCCAAACCCGTAATCAGCAACCACGCCAACAATGCCAACAAGGATAAATTTTCGGATTTTTGAGTGAAGAGGGTCAGGATTTGGGGGGGAGAAAAGGGGAATAACGCTTTATTTTTCTGACGAATAATTGAAACCACAAACGCCCCTCCTACCCAAGAAGCCAATGTGAGCAACGCCAAAGTGATAGCTCCCCCCAACACCGCAACTTCGGGCAAGCGCCCACGTAGGTACGACGCCCCAGCGCCAAAAAATGAAAGTAAAGTAAGCAGTGAATTTTTGAAACTTTTGTCCTGATTTAATGACCCAAATCCAAAAGGATAGTACCAATAAAAAGCAACAGTCGTGAGAATACAAGCCAGTAACCACACCAACGCAGCACGGTAACGATACTGAAGTAAAGGAATCAACAGCCCAACATACATCCCAAATAGTCCGTTTCCATTGGTATAGGTCAGCAAATAGCCTCCAACGATTGCGCCTGCCAAAGTACCCCACCTAGGTACAGCAAGTAAATAATAGGTGACAATACCCACCACAAAAGACGCGGTATATTGCCAAAGTGCGGCTGCCCAAAAAATATTCTCGTGGTAAGCAGGCGTAAAAAGAAACAGCCCCACTGGAAACACAAGATAAAACGGCATTTTATTGACAGACAGCACTTTCCAGAAATAACCAAATAAAATAGCCACCAATGAACTACCTACCAAAATCAATGTTCGGTAGTTGACTTGCCCCGTCAACAAGTAATCAATCCAAAAAGCAAGCTTTGCCGTTATCACCCCGTGGCCATTGTGCTTGAACTCCAATGCCTGAAGAAATGCCTGAAATGTAGGGGCGTCCGTAAACTTGATGATATATTCCAAATAGGCATAATCATCAAAATAAGGAACATTAACTGCATTCTGAAATACGAAGCGATAAAAAACAAATGCAATGCTAAATAGCAGGAATGCAGCGAGATAATTAAAAAATTTCATGCGGGCGACACTTGGCGAGCCAGCAAAGATAGCCTATTTTTGCCAAAAACATTTCATCAATGACACGCTACTTATATATTGTTCGGCACGCAACCGCAGAGGACTCGATTTCTTTCTTTAAGGATTTTGAACGTGAACTTTCTGCTTATGGTAAATCTGAAGCTACTCGAATGGGCCGTTTTTTGCATAGTAAAGGGCTTGTCCCCGACTTGCTCATTAGCAGTTCGGCACCCCGTGCATTTCAAACTGCCCAACTTCTGGGCGAACAATTAGGCTACAGCAAAGAAAAAATTCAGAGCACCCGTAACTTGTACGACGGAGGCCCAAGATCTTACATCAACACCGTCAATCATGCGCCTGAAAACTGTACCCACTTGATGATTATTGGGCATAACCCTGACGCAAGTTACTTTTCAGATTATCTGGCCAACACCGACATAGATTCTATGGTAAAAGGTGGCGTGATTACCATTGCCTTTGAAAACCTTCAATGGAGTGAAGTTTCTGCCGAAACAGGAAAGTTTATTAGTTATGATACCCCACCCAACTTTTAAATGAATGAACCGAAATCGAAAAATATTTATCGTTATTAGCATTGTTTTCATAGCCATTTTTGTAGGCATTGCCATTGATATGGCAAGCCGTACTACCGCACCTTGGAACAAGAAAAAACAGCTTGTCAGGGCATTTGATGTCACCAGCGACGCCGACTCTATTGGTATTGATACTACTACTGTCAACGCTAAATAATAAAGGCGGCCTGTCGGCCGCCTTTATTATTTACTCCATTTTTATTTTCGTTTCTTCTTGACCGTAAACGGAATGCACAAGTCAACTGGACAACAATTTGTACCCGCTTCGATGATGACTGGACAACAGCCATTGGCTGGACATGTCTGGTTCGTCGCTGTGAAGGTATAGACGCCCACTTCTGAGAACAATACCACATTGCCCGTCGCTACCGCCGTCGTACCGCCGTTCTTGAACCACTGTACATTCGTCAAGTTTGCGGGTACACTCACTTCCAGTTTTTGACTTGGACATAAGTCAAACGGCACTGTGAAGCATTGTTGGTCGATGTCGTCTTCGCCACCTTTGCCATTGCCTGGCGTGCTGTCTCGGTCTTTCTCGTTGGTCTTGCTGATTTCAGCCGTATTCAAATGAATACCTGCCTGCGTCGCCCGAACTTGGTAGCTCAACGTCACCGTATCGCCGTTAGCTGCAATGTTTCCAATATTCCATTTTATGACGTTTCCGCTAATGGTCGCACTGCCTCGGCTTGGACTAAAGCTGCCGCTCACAAACTGTACCGTTGTGGCAATGCTGTCAACTACTTCTACGCCCGTCGCGTTCTTAGTCCATTCGTTCCATACTTTGATGGTATAAGTTAACACATCGCCCACTCGTGCAATTTTGGTGTTAATCGACTTCTTCAACGCTAAGTCAATCGTATCAATACAACTTTGGGCGTTAATCGTCGCTGGTACGCGGCTTGTACTCACTGCCGTCGGACACGTTGGGTCGGTGCTACGTGCTTGGGCGTAGAACACCGTATTCGCTGTCACAGTGCCACTTGGTTTGAAACTCAAACCCGTTGCTAATACTGTTCCACCCGTTTGTTGGCTAAACCATTCTACCGTCGCCAAACCTACTACCGTCGCTTTCAACGTCGGGAAAGTATCTCCGATACAAGCCGTCAAACTTGGCGTCAACAACTGCGGTAACGCTGGGTTACAGTTACAGTTTACCCCCACAATAATCGTGTCTGACTTACAAATCGCGCTCAGACTATCGGTAATAATCACATTCTGACCCGACGGAATACCTGATACCGTGTAAGGGTTACTTCCACTTAACGTGCCTTTGTTCACTTTCACTATACCCAATTGGTTGGCCACCGTGAAGGTGAAGCTGTAGGTTTGGGCATCTGCAGAGCAAACTGGTGCATTCACTGTTATCGTGGACTCAACACATGGTGCTGGGCACGTTGGCACAATCACTTTCACCGTATCTTGGCAACCATTTACTGAGTAAATAAAATCAAACGACTTGCCTTGGGCGGTGGCATTGGTGACACTTACCAATCCTGAAGTGTTCACCGTCGCACCCGTTGGATTACCCGTCAATGCTGACCAGGTACCTCCCGTCGGTGTGGCCGCTAGTTGTACACTCGCTGGAACATTCCCATTTGAGCAAACTAAGGTTGTATCCTTGCCTGCATTTGGTTTTGGATTCACTGTTACTACCACGTTCGCCGTGTCCTTGCAACCTGCCGCGTTTTGGGCTACTAATACATACGTCGTTGTACCAGTTGGCTTCACTGAAGCTGGCGTTGCTACGGCCGTACCACTTGCTGTGCCTATCGTCCACACTGGACTCAAATAAGTTGCATAATTCGTAATTCTTGATGTCAAGTTCACCGACTCTCCCGCACATATCGTCGCACTGCCGTCGGCGATATTAGGCTTCGCATTCACTACCACTTGGGCCGTATCCGTACAGGTTTGGCCACCCGAAGTGATTGAATACACAAATCGGTACGTGCCTGAGGCATTCAGTCCTGTAATATTTCCATTGGCATCAATGCTCGCTGCCGATGGGTTGGCTGGGCTGCCAATCGGCGCCCATGTGCCGCCCGCTGTTAATGCCGTCAATTTCGCAGTTTTCGTCGGTTGGCATACCGCCGCCGCATCAGCACCTGCATTTGGTTTCACACAACCTGCGCACGGAGCAACTGTCACTGCTACCGTGTCTTTGCAGCCTGCTGCTGTCGTGTAAATAAACTGGTACGTGCCTGCTAAACTCATGCCTGTCACATTGTTTCCCGTAATCGTCGCAGTAGCTGGGGTTGTGCCCAATTGCGCCCACGTTCCGCCTGCTGGACTTGGTACTAAAGTATAGCTTGTCGCTAAAGTATTTGTCGCAGCATTCACACAAACCAACGTCGTGTCTTTACCTGCATTTGGTTTAGGATTCACCGTCACAACTACATTCGCAGTGTCTTTACAACCTGCTGCGTTTTGTGCTACCAACACATAGGTCGTTGTACCCGTTGGCTTTACTGAAGCTGGCGTTGCTACTGCCGTACCATTTGCCGTGCCTACCGTCCACACTGGACTCAAATACGTATTGTAATTGGTAATCTTCGACGTTAAATCTACTGACTCGCCTGCACAAATCGTAGCACTGCCATCAGCAATATTTGGCTTGGCGTTCACTACTACTTGGGCCGTATCAGTACAAGTCTGACCACCCGAAGTGATTGAATACACAAATCTATATGTTCCCGCTGCATTCAAACCTGTGATGTTCCCATTGGCATCAATGCTCGCTGCTGATGGGTTTGCGGGGCTGCCTATCGGTGCCCACGTGCCGCCCGTCGTCAACGCAGTCAATTTCGCCGTACTCGTTGGCTGGCACACTGCCGCTGCGTCGGAGCCTGCATTTGGTTTCGGATTCACTGTGATTGTGTGACTTGCCGAAGCTGAACAGTTCGTCGTTGCATCCGTGTAGCTATAGCTGAAAGTCAACGTCGCAATGTTAAACCCTGCATTGAGCGTAAGTACATTATTGTTTTGGGTTACCGCTCCCGCAGGTAAGCCCGAAGGAAGCGTAAATGTACCGCCTGCTGGATTTCCCGTAAAGGTCACTGGTAAATCAGTCGCACAAACAACCGTTGGCCCCGTAATCGTTACCACTGGACGCGCTTTCACCGTAATTGCTGCACTATCTATTTGCGTACATCCACTTGAGGTCTGTGTATAATAAATGTAGAACGTCTTTGGTGCTGTCGCCCCCAATTGCGTCAACGCAGTTGTTGTATTCACCGTCGCGCCAGTTCCCGTATCCGTCACCCCTGGACCAGTCCACGTACCATTGGTGGTTGCTGGGTCTGGATACGTCACTTCCGCTCCTACACATACACTGGCTGCGGTAAAATTTACTGGCGTTGGTTTCGCATTCACTACTAATTTTACAAAAGCAGTGTCCGAACATGTAGTGTTGCCAGTCGTATTCACAATTACTGCAAAATACTTAGTTCCAGCAACGGTAAGCGCGCTACCCGTTGGAGTAAATGTCGTGCTCGTCGCACCACTGATTGCCGTGCCCAAACTACTTGTTGTGTCTGCCAATGGCCCATACCATTTGTAAGCCACTCCCGTACTTGGGGTTACGGTAAAGGCTGAGACTGTGCCGCCCACGCAAATCGTCTGTACCTTCGGCGTCGCTGAGGCAACGGGTTTGGTACAAATTATAGTAAAGGTGCCGTTTGCTGTTGCCGAAGGACTAACACTGTTTCCAATTCCAAAGAAATCCTGAACAGTTGCAAAATTGGGTTTATAAATAAGAAATCCAGTAGGATCCAAAATAACCCCGTTGGCTGAGGCTGTCAAAGAAACAGGCGCAGGTGTGTTTCTCGTCAAATTCAATACCACAGTTTGAGTCCCTCCTCCTGTAATGGTAAGGGTACCAGAGCCGTTCGGGTTACTGCCAATTGTTGCATTTCCAGAAGCAATGGTTGGTAACGCACCTCCGTCTGAAAGTGTGATAGTGATTGATGTGAGGTTGGTAGTCAAACTAAACTGATGGATTCCATTGACTGGTTGTGGTTCGGCTGTAGTTCTCACAAGATTTAAAGCTGGTGAGGTCGTATTAGGGTTTGCGGGAATATCGTTACAAAGTTGTACTGTACAAGCATCGCCATCGGTAATATGCCAAACAACATCCTGTATTGTCCTTCTATCTCTTGAACTTTTCAAGTCATAACCATAATTCTGATAGTTTGCCAATACCCATGCAATTTGCGCACCCTCAGTAAGTGTTACTGTTGTATTAGCCGAACCAATAGTTTCGGAAGTAAAGTTGGTCACCCCTGGAAGCTCACGATAATCGACACCTGCATTATCAGGTTTTTCAGTACAAAAAGCCCACTCGCTTTCTTGAGGAATGCCCGAAGCGTCAATATAAACCTGACAAACAGGGGTGTTGCCAGTAATAAATCCGTTTCGATGTAACAATATAGCTTTCCCTTTGTTTGCACTGAGTGTCGAATTAGCCACAGGTGTCATACCTCCCCAACAATTGCGTACATAAGTTATGTCAGTATGATTGGCGGAATAAGCAAGCCCCCTGAATCCAGAAGCCGTATTAGCTCCATTTGTCTTCAAACGGATGGTAAGGCAATTTCCCGCATTATTGGAAGCAAAGTTTCGCTCATCATCAAGATCATTAATATAACCAATCAAAGGTGCGTTTATGGAAGTGCCATCGTAAACAAAAAGGGTATCAAAATTATCTCCAAAGTCGTTGCTTCCCTTGAGCAGGTCAAAAATAAGGGGCTTACCATCAGTCGAACAAAAAGCATAGTATCTATCTTGATTGTTTGAATAGTTGGCATTTGCACCACCATCATCTACTAAAACCGCAAGATTGGTATTGAAGGTTTGATTTTGGTTTGTGGCATTAAGTTCATACACCTGTACAGGTACCGTTTGCAGGGTTGCTGTAAAACCAGCATCCGCCGTAGCAGCGTCACTTCGCAAACGAAAGGAGACAGCCCCTGTTGTACTTACCACTGACATCGGCACATCGCCATTCCCACCCATAGTAACCATAATTTGTTGAGTCCCGCCAGCATTTATGCCATCAATCACCCTAAGGTAATCCTGAGAATAATTATTACCCGCGAATTCAGATTGAGTAAAGGTGACTCTTATCTGATAGCCCGCAGGTGCGGTAAAAGTCAACCGAAGGTCCAGATTATTAGCGTAACCCCCAGCAGTTCCTCCATCATCATAGAGTGTTACAGTTGTATTCGCAGGAATGGCAACTGTTGAATTATTCCCAGCTGGAGCTGTACCCATAACGTATGTTTGAGCATATACGCTACACCCTCCTGTGTACATAAACACAAAAATGGCTTTCAAGGCAATAGCAAATAAAGTATTACTCTGCCTATTAAACATTCCTGATTTACAGAAATATAGATACATTTTTGCCATAGTATTAAAATTAAGAATGGATTGATATGAAGATTACCTTGAAGCTTCTTTAAAACAATGCTGTTGTTTTTTAGAGCTTGCTACAAAACAATAAGTATTTGGTTCAATCAATAGCGAACAAATTTCACTTAAACAACAGCTATCAAAATCAATACCAACCCATTCCAATTAATCAAAAAAAAGTCTATTTAGAATATTTTAATGTCCCTTTCAGACAATACTTAACGTACCCAAAGAAAAATACGGTTTAGCAAATAGTATGCTGATAGAGTAGTTTAACAATTATTTTCTTATAATTACACTTACAAAAAACCACTTACTACAATATTATTACTTTTTGTATGATTTTTTAAACTACAAAACTACAGTATATACCAAAAATTTTTACAATATAAATGGTATATAAAACAGACGAACTTATGGATACAATTAATTTTAAAATACCATTAACGCCAACCCCTGAAGCAATCAATTATTTTATTGATATTTATCCATTTTTAAAATCGTTTGATAAAAAACACTATAAACTATATACTTTCGATGAAGATTATACAAAAGGAAGCCTGGTTTCAACAAGCTTTCAATTACCACTAATTGGTTTGAATGATGCAGACAAGGAAGTTTTTGTATTTAGGGCAAAATACTATTCTCATAAAGACACCCTATTTAGGTATATCCCCGTCAATAGTAAGGAATACTTGATTTTATTTTATTTGTCATCAAACGCCGATTTTAAAGATCTCAGAGGCAAGGAAAATATGCCATATAAGAAAGGAATGTGGGTTATTTCATGTCTAAATACTAGCACCATTCCCTATAATTTACTATTTACTCAAGGGACGTATATTAATGTACTATGCGCTTACATTCCTACCAAGAGCTTGAAAAGCTTTACTAATAATACACCTTCCGATTTTTATATAAAACGACTATTAAACACCGAAGATTCATACACTATGTATGAAGTAGTCAGTAGTCGATTGAAGCACTTATTTGAATCAGTTAATACAAATAATATGGAATCATTCATAGAAATGATAGCATTTCAAGAAAATATTTACGCCATCCTGAAAATAATATTTGAACAATTGAGCCAAAATAATATAAATACAATTAAATATAATTTTAAGAAGAATGACCTCGATATTTTAGCCAAAGCAGAGCAATTACTTTTACGTAATATAAAAGAGCCCCCCACAATTCAAGCTTTAGCCAATGAAGTCGCAATGTCGCCTACTAAATTAAAAAATGCTTTCAAAAAAATGTATGGAAAAAGTGTTTATCAATACTATCTGTATCATCGAATGCAACTAGCCAACCAGTTGTTGCTCGAAAATAAATTAACCATTACTGAAATAGCTAAAAAACTTGGATATAAGAACTTAGCTCACTTTTCACGTATATTTAAGGAACATTTTGGCGATTTACCAAGTCAATACAAACAAATAAACAATCTATAATTATATTACTTTTTGAAGCTTTGAATAAATTATATAAAAGCATAATATTTATTTACAAACCTAAATCTGAACACTCATGGGTCATACACATTTAACTCGTAACGAAAGTTTAGATAGCAAAATAGCTTCAGTTGTTCTGATACACATTAGTGATCAATATGCAGAGGCTTTAATTTCTCAACTTGTTTCTAAACAAATTTCTTTTCAGGTTTTTTATCAACCGCCAACAGTAGCAATCGAACACATCGACAACATCATGGATAAAAGGGAAAGTAGCAATAGCCCTTTTTATCCAGTATCTTTTTCTTCTCAAAAGTATCGGGCGAAAATTGAGAATATATACATTGAATATATCGAAAATTTCCCTCAAAAACTCTCCCCAAATGAGGAGACCATTGCTTCCTCAATTGGAATGACAGTAAGCCATTTTAGAACAATCTTTAAAAATACTTACGGCAAGAGTTTTTGCTATATGTATTTAGAAAAGCGTATGGAACATGCAAAATATCTTCTTTGCAAAGGGTTCAATTGTAGTGAGGTATCAACTGCAATTGGTTATGGTAAGAACTCTGCCATTAAATTCAACAAAATGTTTCAAAAACATTTTGGAATAACCCCTAAAAAGTATCAGCTACAACACGCAGGCTAATCGCTTTTAAGCATATTTCTTATAGGCTTCATTATTAGGCTCATACAAAAAATCCCTCAGAAGGATAACCTACTGAGGGATTTTTGTAAAAACATTTAGCCTTTTATTTTCGTTTCTTCTTCACCGTAAACGGAATACACAAGTCAGCTGGGCAGCAGTTGGTACCTGCTTCAACAATCACTGGACAACAGCCGTTGGCTGGACATGTCTGGTTCGTCGCTGTGAAGGTATAGACGCCCACTTCTGAGAACAACACCACATTGCCCGTCGCTACCGCCGTCGTACCGCCGTTCTTGAACCACTGTACATTCGTCAAGTTTGCAGGTACACTCACTTCCAGTTTTTGACTTGGACATAAGTCAAACGGCACTGTGAAGCATTGTTGGTCGAAGTCGTCTTCGCCACCTTTGCCGTTGCCTGGCGTGCTGTCTCGGTCTTTCTCGTTGGTCTTGCTGATTTCAGCCGTATTCAAATGAATACCTGCCTGCGTCGCTCTCACTTGGTAACTCAACGTCACCGTATCGCCATTAGCCGCGATGTTGCCAATGTTCCATTTAATCACGTTGCCACTAATCGTTGCAGTGCCTCGGCTTGGACTAAAGCTACCGCTCACAAACTGTACCGTTGTGGCAATGCTGTCAACTACTTCTACGCCCGTCGCGTTCTTAGTCCATTCGTTCCATACTTTGATGGTATAAGTTAACACATCGCCCACTCGTGCAATTTTGGTGTTAATCGACTTCTTCAACGCTAAGTCAATCGTATCAATACAACTTTGGGCGTTAATCGTCGCTGGTACGCGGCTCGTACTAATCGCCGTTGGACAGGTCGGGTCAGTGCTACGTGCTTGAGCGTAGAAAATCGTATTTGCCGTTACCGTGCCGCTTGGCTTGAAGTTTAAGCCCGTAAACAAGACTGTTCCACCCGTTTGTTGGCTAAACCATTCTACTGTTGCTAGTCCTACTACAGTCGCTTTCAAGGTCGGGAAAGTATCTCCGATACAAGCCGTCAAACTTGGCGTCAACAACTGCGGTAACGCTGGATTACAGTTACAGTTTACGCCCGCGATAATCGTGTCTGACTTACAAATCGCGCTCAGGCTATCGGTAATAATCACATTCTGACCCGATGGAATGCCTGATACCGTGTAAGGGTTACTTCCACTCAACGTACCTTTGTTCACTTTCACTATACCCAATTTGTTGGCCACCGTGAAGGTGAAGCTGTAGGTTTGGGCATCTGCAGAGCAAACTGGTGCATTCACTGTTATCGTGGACTCAACACATGGTGCTGGGCACGTTGGCACTATTACTTTCACCGTATCTTGGCAACCATTTAGTGAGTAGATAAAATCAAACGACTTACCTTGGGCGGTGGCGTTGGTGATACTTACCAAACCTGAACTGTTCACCGTCGCACCCGTTGGGTTGCCCGTCAATGCCGACCAAGTTCCTCCCGTCGGCGTGGCCGCTAGTTCTACACTTGATGGAACATTCCCGTTTGAACATACCAACGTCGTATCCTTACCCGCGCTTGGTTTTGGATTCACTGTTACTACCACGTTCGCCGTGTCTTTACAACCTGCTGCGTTTTGTGCTACCAATACGTAAGTCGTTGTGCCCGTTGGTTTCACTGAAGCTGGCGTTGCTACAGCCGTACCGCTCGCTGTGCCGACTGTCCACACTGGGTTCAAATACGTATTGTAATTCGTAATCTTTGAGGTTAAATCTACTGACTCGCCTGCACATATCGTCGCAGAACCGTCCGCAATATTTGGCTTGGCATTGACTACCACTTGCGCCGTATCCGTACAGGTTTGGCCACCTGAGGTGATGGAATACACAAATCTATACGTGCCCGCTGCATTCAGTCCTGTAATATTTCCATTGGCATCAATGCTCGCTGCCGATGGGTTGGCTGGGCTGCCAATCGGTTCCCATGTGCCGCCCGCTGTTAATGCCATCAACTTCGCCGTACTCGTTGGCTGACACACCGCCGCCGCATCAACACCTGCATTTGGCTTCACACAACCTGCGCACGGCGCCACTGTCACCGCTACGGTGTCTTTACAACCTGCTGCTGTCGTGTAAATAAACTGGTACGTGCCTGCTACTGTCATGTTGGTCACGTTGTTTCCAGAAATTGTAGCCGTTGTTGGGGTTGTGCCTAATTGTGCCCACGTTCCGCCCGCTGGGCTTGGTACTAGGGTGTAGCTCGTCGCTAAAGTATTTGTCGCAGCATTTACACAGGCCAAGGTCGTGTCTTTACCTGCATTTGGTTTGGAGTTCACCGTCACAACTACATTCGCAGTGTCTTTACAACCTGCGGCGTTTTGTGCTACCAATACATAGGTCGTTGTACCCGTTGGCTTTACTGAAGCTGGCGTTGCTACTGCCGTACCATTTGCCGTGCCTACCGTCCACACTGGACTCAAATACGTATTGTAATTGGTAATCTTCGACGTTAAATCTACTGACTCGCCTGCACAAATCGTCGCGCTGCCGTCAGCAATATTTGGCTTGGCATTTACTACCACTTGTGCTGTGTCCGTACACGTTTGACCGCCAGAGGTGATTGAATACACAAATCGGTACGTGCCTGCGGCATTCAGTCCTGTAATATTTCCGTTGGCATCAATGCTCGCTGCCGATGGGTTGGCGGGACTGCCAATCGGTGCCCATGTGCCGCCCGCCGTTAATGCTGTCAACTTCGCCGTGCTCGTTGGCTGGCACACTGCCGCTGCATCGGGGCCTGCGTTCGGTTTCACACAGCCCGCGCAAGGGGCTACTGTCACCGCTACGGTATCCTTGCAACCTGCCACCGTCGTATAAATGAACTGGTACGTTCCTGCTACCGTCATGTTGGTCACGTTATTTCCCGTAATCGTTGCCGTAGCTGGAGTTGTGCCTAATTGTGACCACGTTCCGCCCGCTGGGCTTGGTACTAGGGTATAGCTCGTCGCTAAAGTATTTGTCGCCGCATTTACACAGGCCAAGGTCGTGTCTTTACCTGCATTTGGTTTGGGGTTCACCGTCACAACTACATTCGCCGTGTCTTTACAACCTGCGGCGTTTTGGGCAACCAACACATAGGTCGTTGTACCCGTTGGCTTTACTGAAGCTGGCGTTGCTACGGCCGTACCGCTCGCCGTGCCTACCGTCCATACTGGACTCAAATAAGTTGCATAATTCGTGATTCTTGAGGTTAAGTTCACCGACTCTCCCGCACATATCGTCGCACTGCCGTCGGCGATATTTGGCTTGGCATTCACTACCAAACGTACATAAGCTGTATCTGCGCAAGTTTCATCGCCCGTCGTGTTCACCACCACTGCGTAGTATTTTGTTCCTACCGTCGTCAATGCAGCACCACTAGGCGTAAAGGTTGCACTCGTTGCGCCGCTCACGGCCGTGCCTAAGCTACTTGTTGTATCTGCCAATGGGCCGTACCATTTGTACTCAACGCCCGTGCTTGGCGTTGCCGTGTAGGCAGTTGCTGTGCCGCCAGCGCAGATTGTCTGGGCTTTTGGCATGGCCAAAGCCACTGGTTTGGTACACAAAATACATTCATACGTATAAGTTACCTTCGCACTCGCATACGCCCGTGTCCGCTGAATATATCGCAAGTTACCCCCACCACCAGTCAAGGTTAGTGATGAAAGTGTACTCACATTCAATGGAACATTTCCACTACCAATAAACGGTGCTAAATCCCCCGCCGTCGTGTAGGTAAACGTGCCACTCACCGAATCAGCTATCATCGGATTAATATACATATCATCATCATCCGTCGCATCTCCCGTCGCATTCGTTACCCAGCGGGCATCAGTGCGAGGGTCTTTGAATACCGACAAATAGTCACTTACCCACGAGTCCATCCGACCCAATGTCGTTGGCGTTGGGGATGGTGATGATGGGATGCTATCTCCTGCCCAACTGCCCGTCGCAGGTACTAAAATCCCCCCTGGCAAGGTCGTTTGAGGTATCAACATCTCTAAGGTATTCGTCGCAAGGGCTGTGCCGTTCAAATTAATCGTCGCCAATGAAGTAGCTTTTACATTGAATGACTGTGACTGTGCCGCCCGGTTCTCAAACACAAAAGCGGTTTTACCTCCCACTAAATATTCTAATTTCACTGATTTTAACACCCGAGTACCACCTTGTTCGTCAAACTTCGGTATCACAATCGGCAATGCGTTCAACTCTGTGATGTCCACTTGCGTCCCATATTCATAGGTCACAGTGCTTGGTGTTCCCTGCACACACGTCACAGCACAAGTACCTGGGTCGGTCACTACGACCGTTGTGGTACAACCTGTCACATTATCGGTTATCGTCAAGGTCACATTGCCTTTGCCTGCACTGCCCGCTGGCGTCCGCAATGGCGTGTTCAAGCCACAATTAATCGCCGTCGCTGCGCTACCGTTCGACAAAGTTACCGCCAATGGATTCCCGCCTTGCGTGGCCGTTACTGTGAATGTATTGACACTCATCGGTATCGCTGACACATGGATACTAAAGGTCATGTAATCGTCCACTCCATCTTCTGGCGTACCGTTGGCATGACAAAGTGCCGTCACCGCGGGTACACTTAATTGACTAACATTCAGTTGAACAAACGCCGTATCCGCACAAGCGGCATCTCCCGTGGTGTTGACCACGACGGCGTAGAATTTGGCTCCTGCCGTGGTCAATGCCGTTCCTGTAGGGATAAAAGTAGCGTTGGTCGCACCGCTGATGGCCGTGCCTAAGCTAGCTGTCACGCTTGTCAATGGGCCATACCACTTATATTCCACTCCCGTACTTGGGGTTGCAGTAAAGGCGGAGGCCGTACCACCCACACAAATGGTTTGGATTTGTGGCGTCGCTGATGCTACGGGTTTTACGCAATTAGTAGCACAATAAATATATGTTACTGTTATTTCTGCATTTGCAGAGGTTTTAATAATTGTGTTTACATTTCCTGAACCACTCACAAAAGAAGAAGCCGTTGCCCGGGCAATAAATTCAACATTTCCCACTCCAGTAAATTTCCCTAAATCAGTCGCATTACTGTAAAGCCAGCATTTCGTATTATCTGAATAAACAGGTGCAAAATAGGTCATATCATCATCATCGGTAAGATCACCTGTCTGATTTGTAACCCAAGTTGGCGATAATGTAGGATTTACCAAGTTATTCAAATCTGCATTTACTGTTGATGACATCGCAAATAAGGTCGACGGGCTACTACCAGCTGTATTATCCCCAGGCCACGTTCCTACTGCAGGAACCAATACTGCACTTGTCACATTTTTGGGGTAATTAGTAGCACTAAAAGAATTAGTTTCAAAATTTACCCCGTCTAACTTAAACGTCGTCGTTCCTGTCGTTTCTATATTAATTTCTGAAGGAGCACTATCCGTACTTTCGGCAACCCCCCAGTTTACGATTGATTGATTAACCGTCAAAAGTACATTTTTCAGGGTACGAGTCCCTCCCATCGTATCGAACTTAGGAAGGCTTAAAGTATCTGACCAGTTGGTACGTTTGAGCGGCACTGTAAATTTATACTCTAACTTTCCTGCCACTTCTGTGCCATTACAGATATTGGGCAAGCACATGGCTGGTGCAGTATAAATTGCCGTTTTCTTACATACTCCATCACTAAACATTACTTCTACGGTATCTACCATGCCATCTGAGTTTAAGTCTGGTAGCGTGTAGGATAATGGGCTAATAAAAGGCGCTGAAAAGTCTTTATAAGCTTTACCTGGAATGCGTACTCGTAAAATACCAGTTGATGGAGGAGAAGTAAAGATAATTTGGCCGCTTACACTAAATTTATTAGTTGCAGGAGTGCAACTTGAGGCATTGGCAGTAATCGCCAGACTTGTTACAGTTACAGCCGCAGTATCGGTACAATTCAGTCCACTGACCGAATACACAAAACGATACGTACCTGCTACAGTCATGCCTGTTACGTTGCCATTGGCATCGATGGCTGCGGCAGCAGGGTTGGCAGGACTACTAATAGGTGCCCACGTTCCACCTGTCGTGATGGCCGTTAGTTTAGCAGTGGTAGCTGGCGCGCAAACACTTACATCATTTCCCGCTTTAGGTTTAACACAAACACAGTTAGGTAAGGTAAATTTATCTGTGTCGTTACAAGCTGTGGTTGTTTGAAAACCTATACTAATAGGAACATCTACTTGTCCACTGCTTGGCATATTGAAGTTGACCGTCACTGGCGATAGTACGCCACCTGAGACATTGATGATGCGGGTTGAATCTCCCGCTGTCACAACGATATTTTCACCCGCTGGATTATTCGACCAAGACACCACTATATCCAATGGTGCCTTACCATCTTTACAAGCCCCCACATTCACTGCATCTATATTAAGAACACAGACTGCTGGCTGACAAGGCAAAGGTGTACGAATCGTCTTGCTATCTTTACAAGTGCTGGTTCCACTAAATACCGCATTGAGCACATAATCAGTATTGTTAGCAGGCAACGTAAACGATACCAGTGCAGGCGAGGTAGCCGTAGCAGGATTGATAGTTTGTGTTATACCATTGAGCGTGACATTAATGTTCTGGCCGCTTGGGGCATTGGCTCAAGCCACAAAGACATTCACTGTTACTTCACTGGCCGTGCCTGTCCATACACATGGACTGAGCGTATAATTGCTAATTTTAACATCACAGTTGGTATCTTGATAAATACCCAAATCCCAAGTACGATCGTCCTCCCCTGCATCTAAGGTTGTTACAATCGTAATGATGCCATCAGAGTCTAACGCATCATTGCCTCCCTGATTGCTCGTAGTAGTTACGTAGCCCGCTGGCGGATAAAACTTAGCGAAATAATCACCAGGCTGTAAGGTAGAGAACAAGTATTTGCCCGCACCATCCGTTACGGTAAAGCCGACGAATAGGTCTGTAGCAGGATCTGACACCCCATCGCCATTGTCTTTATAAAGTTCTACGCGTACCCCCGATACACCCGTTGCGCCGTCGTCTTGAATGCCATTTTTATTGGTATCGACCCACACATAATCGCCATATACCGCAGGTTGTATTGGTTTGAGCTTAATCCCCACTTTAATAGGCTCCGCTGCCAGTAGTGGCTGGTTATTGTCAGTACGCGTAGCCACGAAAGCAAATGAATTCCACGCAATTTCGTCATTGGTAGGAGCATCTACAGGTGCACGCATTGGCCAGCTAAACACCAACGAATCGCCGCCCGCTAGGGTTTTTGTACCAAAATCAATTTTGACTGCCTGTACCTGCGTAATATCCAAAGGTGGTGTTACACTCCAATTAGGAACAGTACAACCCGTTGGGAAAGGCGAAGGGTCAGAAGGTTGCTTAACTTCATCGCGACAAGGATTAGAAACAGTTGTATAATAGACTGTTATTCCAGCTGGCGCAGAAATTGGATTGGCCAAGTTGGGTCGCCACTGCGTTTGACGTGCCTGTGGATCAATCACGCCTCTATCACCTATAAATGGTAAAATGTCAACGATTTTGATGTCTTTCATCACCACGTTACCTGTGTTTTTGATGATGAGTCGGTAGTCGGCATCTCCACCTGGGACTGTTTGCCCAAAAGCAGGATAACGAGAATAAGTAACATCACATAGCCCTTTGACCCATTTGATGGATTCCATCGAAGCCGAAGCTGCAATATTTATATCACATTGACCATAATTACTATTAGACCTTCCAACCTGCTCAGTGGTATTCCCGTCTAAATCCCAGTCTTGGGTATCCACAAAATTACCAAAATTGTAATCAGGCTCGCTCACAGAGGCATTGGAGAAGGTAGCAATAAAATCGGCATTATAACTTCCAGGAGTAAGGGTAGGTGAAATTTTCACAGAAACAGCCACAGCAAACCTTTCACCATGAGGCAATACCGTTCCGCTTGGGAACGTCCAGCGATACAAATCTCTCAATCGTCCACCTGTTGTAATGTAGTTGGGAATGATTTGCAAAGTAGGAGGAGTCGTAATGCCCGAATTGTTGGCAGCAAAAGTCTCTGAACCTGGCACATAAGTAAATCCAGCTGGAATTAGTAAAGCACAGACAGGATTGGTGCCATCAGCATACCCTACATCAGCGATGACTGTTCCCATAAAAGTCACCGTCCCACCCATCACTTGCGAACAATTCGAGAGATGTCCAGCATTATATATCGCCTTGGAAGTAGTAGGTCTTGGTAATAACTTCACCGAACTATTACACACTGTCCGCCCTGCTTGGTTGGGAATCCCTGCCGTAGTACTTGTCCACTCCATGCAGTTAGTCACAGTTTCAGTAGTTGTTACTTCGGTTAGGGCTTTAAAGTGTAAGATGTGGTTATTGGGCGACAGAGAGGCGCCAGGCGGAAAGGGGGTTTTCAAGACAAACTTGAGTTTTGTAAACAAAGTCCCCGAAGGAAGATCAGGAACACCCGCACCCGCGGCTAAAACAACCCAAGTACTCCCCGACACGTTGGTTTGATATTCAATATGATCCACATCCTCCCATTCAAGTACCCGTACACCGTTGTATTCAGCCTCTTGGTCTATGACAACATTAGCGGGAATTGTTTCTATGATTTCTACATTTTCCAAGGGAGTGTTTCCTGTATTCGTAAAACTCCATGTATAAGAAAACCGCTGACCTGGATAGGCATTTTGATTCGACCCCGCTGTTTTTGTCAACACGGCTGAGGTAACGGGCGCGGCCAAGGTAGTTGTCTCTGTTAAATCAGAAACACATCCTCCCACATTATCCCCATCATTGAGCACAGAGGCTGTACCCGTAAAAGGCGTATAAGCTACCGTAGCGGTGTTAGTTACGACGTCGCTTGCCTGAAAAGTAGGCGAATTGAATTTGACCTGTATATTTAAATTATAGAAAAAACTTTCCCAAGTGCCGTTATTATATTGCCGTAATGTTAGATTAGGTATGCTCGCCGTCACCACGCCTGCGGAGTAAGTTCCAGTTCCAACCTCTGCTCCATTGGCACCGTTATATACTTTGGCGCTGATAAACTCAGCATTGGCGGGTAGGTTGTCGGTAATAGTAATGTTTGTTGCCTGCAATGTTCCAAAGGGTGTATTCACAGGGTAAGCGCCCCCACTGGCAGAAACACGAACCTGATAAGTGGAGATGTTGTTGATGGCTCCACCATTGAGCAAGAATTTTTGGGCACAAATCCGAGGTACTGCCGTCACATTGATACATTGATTTTTGACCCCTGAAGTAGCACCACTGCCATCTGTCATTTCAGCGGTTGTACAAAGCTGGGTGTTATTGGGCGTGGTCAGGTTATTGGTTCTGACAATAAACTCCAACACGCCCGTCGAGCCTGATGGTACTGGGTTGATGAAATTAATCGTCAGTTTTTTGGCTCCTACCGTATTGGTAAAAACAAAATTCGCCACGGGAGCATGGGTAGTTCCCACAAATTCGCCCACGGTGTAAATGTTATCAGGCAAATTAATCACTGCCTTTACATTAGACGCATTTCCTGTAGTACTGGAAACCGAATAATCCAATTGAAGTGTGTACTTATCCCCTGATTGAACGGTGGTCAGGTTATTTTTCTCTTTGCAGTCCAAAGAAATCGTTACCTGTGCCTGCGTACCCAAGACAACGCCCAGTAGCAACGAGGTCAGATAGATTAATCTGTAAACTTTTGGATGAATAGAAGGAATGTAGATGTACTTTTTCATGGGTAAAATGTTTGGATTAGTATGTATCAAATACCGTCCCAAAAAGTACATGATTAACTAAAACGGATACGTACGGTTTTTTATAGGATACGAAAGGAAGGTTCAAATTAAATTACCTGCAAAAACACATAAAAAAAAGAAAACGCTCTTAACTACAATTATGATGCCGACAATAAAAACCGTCCGTCTAAAACCCAAAATTAACTCACAGATAAGATACTAATCAAACTCAACCTTCTTGTTTATAACTAGAAACATGTTTTAACTAAAATACAATAAAAAAAATTTAACATTCTGATTATAAGATATATAAGCAAAGTATAAATTCAATAAAAAATAAATAACTCCCAAAAACGTATAAAATAATAACACCCCCAATACCAAAAAAATTAATTTTCTTTAAAAAGTATATACAGACTATTAAAACACAAAAACATTGGCATTTTTGATATACTAAAATCAAAAAAATACGAAAAATTGTTTGTTTTTTTTTAAAATACGAACCTATACATAGACCATATTACCTTACTTACATATACCAATACTCACTATCTAGGGATATTTATAGGAACAATCGAAGAGAGCCCTTAACTCGTAAAAGCATAAACAAACCAAAGTCGATAAGTTTACTAGCTAAATTTGGTATATAGACTTATATCCCATTAAATAATATTATTGAGGTTTTTCGACTGCAATTCATGTTTTGCACGCCGACTTATTGGGAGCAAATGCCCCTCCTCAAGCTCTACTTGGCTCTTTTCAAAGTCTATTTTTTTGACGAACTTTTTCTGAACCAAAAAACTACGGTGTATTTGTAAAAAACGCCCCAAAGGCAAGTGCTGTTTCAGCAACGTAAGCGATTTTTTAAACGCATAACGCTTGGTCTTGGTCTGAATGAAGGTGTAGGTACGTTCTACCTCGATATACAGAATATCTTTAATCGCAATAATTTCACCGCGAGAAGTACCCCTGATAAATTGTGGCTCTTGCCTGATTTGTTGCGATAAGATTCGGATGGCGCTCTCCAGGGTATTTGTATGAAAGGGTTTCACTAAATAAAATACATGCGTAAAATTGGCGACCTTCTCATAGATCTGAGGCACGTCTTCATTGATGATTAATATAATCGGAATTTGAAAAGCCCCTAACGACCCCAAGCATTCTTTGTCTTGTGCCGTTGCATCTTCAAAAATCGTCGCAATAATTAAGTCCACGTGACTTACTTCAATCAAGTCAAGTCCTTCATCACATGAGCCAACTTTACCAACGATTGAGTAGCCTAAATTAGAAAGCAGGAGTTCAAAATGAGAGTTTTCCAGCGGATTGGATTGGATAAACAAAATGTTCATAGGTGAGCAAGGAGTGGTAAAAGCCAAAAATCTTGAGCAAAAGAATTACTTATTATAATAAATACCTAAAGAAAATCCATAAACGTTTGCTTAAAGGGTATATTTGATTTATATCAATATGTTTAATAGGCATATAAAACATGTCTATTAGAAAAGTGTAGAATTGACACAAGTATAGTTTCGTAACCGTTTTAGTACCTAATATACCCATTCAAGACCGTTTAATAAGTAGTCCCGTTTTAGCTTTAAAAAAATTCTTACTTTTGAAATCAGTATAGTCTATAATTATTTACCCTACCAATAATATGATACATATAGACCCTATTTCCAATCAAGTGTCTCCCCCCTACGTCAACATTTTTATTAAGCAAGAGGAGTTAACACATGTTGTAGAACTACTTCTACAAACCAAGGTGCCCTTTGTTGTGAGCCACCAACCTAACGATGTAAATGTGCCTACACCTTCGAGCTATGACACTACAAATCAAGCTAGTATGGAAGACCCACCTTATGAGATAGGCGGGGGTTCTAAATCACCAGAAGGGCATGTAAAGCGCCTTTTTTCTCTAAAGAAGGAAATTGAACGAATGCTTGACCATTATTTGTCGGCGGGAGAAGAGCCAAATTTAGAAGTGGTAGCCCAACGTTTAAACTTTAAAGTATCAGTATTCAAAACGCATTTTAAAGATGCGTATGGCAAACCATTTTATCAATTCTATATTGATAGAAAAATGGAGTACGCCGCCGAATTATTGCGAAAAGGAGTCAGGGGAGCACAGGTATCCCTGCGAGTAGGGTATTCCCATCCCATTAAGTTTAATAAAATGTTCCAGAAACATTTTGGGGTAACGCCAAAAAAATACCAAGAAGCACTGAGTATTTATTAGAAGACCTCATTCTAACAAGCCATTGTTAGAAGTATAGCCAATGGGCTTTGACTCCATTTTTTCGTGTGTATTCCAACGTCGGAGCAGGTATTTTCACTGTGTTTAGCAGAAAAAACAATGCCTTTAAGCCTTTTCGACGGGTTGGAATACGCCGAAAATCAATGTCTAACGACAGGTAGTATTGCCGATAGGGGTCATACCCTAACATCCTACTTTTTTCGATTTCTGCCCCTACCATATCGTGAATGCCGTATCCAAACGACACACTAAGCCACTTTGGAAAGCGGGAGGCTGGCATAAAAGAAGCCACATTGAACGAAAACCAGTACGTTTGTCCATTGTAATCCTTCAGCCATTGTTCACTGAGGTTTTGACCAAGTAGTTCGGGGCGAACCTTCGCAAGTGACGTCGGGTGAAAAGAAAATTTGGGGACAATACGCTCTTCGTTCCAAAGCGCATACTGGCCTAGGTACAACGACGGACCCAGCACATTCGCCACCATGTCGGAAGGAGAAAAACCATAAGTCGGGTACTGAAATCCATCCAAAATTTCGATAGGGGTCAAAAACAAAAAACCAGAAAGCGCACCGTACAACGCTGCTTGTTTACGGCTCACATTGGTTTGCTGATAAAGCGCCGCAGTATGGCGACAGATTTGGTAAGCTGTAAAAAAATGTCCTACCTTGTCGAGCTGTTGCCACTCGTGCGCATCGTCACTTACGTGGAAATGGCTAAAATCATTGGTCTTGTACCACGCCTTGCTCAAGCCATAAATTGACCCAACGTAGGCTGCACTTTCGCCCGCCATTATCCAGCGCAAAGCTCGGTAATTGGGACGAGTAGCCAGTGTATCTTTTTGAGCAAAAGCCTCTTCTCTCCCCAACGTGAAAATGCACAGTACTAGAATTGCTAACTGTTGTCTAATTTGAGGCATTATGATGGTTAATAACTTCCTTGGTACTTTCGTACTCCCCATTCGGCTGTTGCTAACAATAGCAGCAAGAAAAACAACCACTTGTTCTGAATCAATTCAGACAAATCTTCAGCACTATCTAGGCGGTCGGGCGCCTTGTTTTTGAGTAGATAGTCTTTCAATTGTTCGATTTGATCAGCTTTCACAAACTGCCCACCCGTTTGTTGGGAAAGTGCACGTAGCATTCCATAATCGGCCGTCAGGTTGAGGGTTTCAAGTGCCAAATCACGCACAATAAATTGCCCCGTTACCGATTCTACTTTGTTTTGCAAGCTGGTCGTTGCTTTGTACTGATACACTCCTTGACCAAGGCCACTCAGCTCAAAACGCGAGCTTCCTTCGGCGTTGGTGTAGGTATAAGGCTTGGTTTTTCCGCGTTCGTCCGTAATTTCAAGGCGAATACTTTGTCCGTACGTTTTTTCGTAAATATCGTTATACACTTCGGTTTCAAACGTCACTTTGTCACCCACGTTGTATTCGTTCGCCAACGGATAGACCCGAAACTTGCGCTTGTCTTCTTTGACCGAAATCAACTGAATTACCTTTTGCAGGAGTTCATCAACGGCTTCTTGCTTTTCGGTCAAGGCGTATTCTTCCATTCGCCATTGCCAAATCCCCTCCCCTGCCAATACCGCCGACTTGCGAGCGCCGCCCGTATTCAGCACCAACAACGGCTTTGTAGTTTTGAGATTGCCTACGTTTTGGTACAACACCACTTCACTGCCTGGCGACAAACGATATTCACCAAAAGGAACCGTCAACGGAGGCATTTTTTCCAAAATTCGGAGTTTTTCGGGGTCAAGGTTTAGTAGATTAAAATTCGGATTAAACCGACCTGAGACTTTATCAATTTGGCCTGGATTTGCCATTACCGTCACGGCTGAATTGAGCTGACTAGCCTTGGCAGTATTGGCTTGCGAACCTAAAATGAAGAACAGCGGCGTATTATCGCGTTGTAAATACCGCTGAATAATATCGCCACCGATGTTGAACAAATCGGGCAGTTGATGCAAAATAATGAGGTCGTATTTTTTATCGGGGTAAGTTTCAGCCGACGGGTTGACACCAAACACTTTGACATCCACCTCGTAGTTGAGGTTTTTCTCCAAAATAGTCCGAATGGCCTTAATGTCTGGGTGCGTGGCCAAGGCCAACACTAGCACTTTTTCTTTCCCGTCGATGATGTCAAGATACACATCGCGGCGGTTGTTGCGGGTCGTAAATTCTCCTTTGAGGGCCTCCACTTCAATAACATAATGCTGAAGGCCCTTGACAGCCGAAGTCGCTTGGAAAGAGATTTGTTTAAAATCATCCTTCTGACTAAAAGTCACGCGTTGGCTACTCAGCGTTGAGCTTCCTTGGCGGAGCGTTACGGTGACGGTCTGGCCTTGAAAACCACTAGCCACAATATCGGCATTGATGGGGAATTGATTTCCCAAGTAGGCAATTTTATTGGCCGCAATGTTCTTGATACTAATGTCACGTTTGGGCAGGGTATCCCCTACGCCTACGCTATGAATTCGGAATGGGTAATTGGTAAAAGTGGGTGCAAGTCCCTGGTTGCTAATCCCGTCGGTGAGCAGCACTACATCGGTCAAGTTGCGACCTTCGTAATTACTCTTTGCTCCTCCCAACATGTCAGCGAGATTGGTAGTTGGCTGATTAAAGGCCACTTTCGACAACTCATCTTGGTAATTTTCGGAATTTAAGGTTTGAACCGCCACGTCGATTCCTTCGTCAGCGAGGGCTTCACGGAGGTTTTCGAGCGATTCCAAGGCTTTTTTTCCATAGCTTGCGACCGATTCGGAGTTGTCAATCGCCAATACTACCTTCGACTTATCGCTGAAAGTTTGAATACTTCTCAACAGCGGATTAAGCAGTAAAAAGGCGATGATACTCACCAGCGCTCCCCGAAAAAAGGCAAGCGCGTAGTTGGTTGTTTTACTCCAAACGGGTTTAGGTTGATAAAGAAAGAAAGCATAGGCCGCCCCTGCCAACAAACACAATCCTACGTACCAATATGGTGTCTGAAAAATAATCTCGGCTGCAAACATTAGAGAATTATCGGTTATTTATTTCCACTTACAATTCCATTTTTAAAAAAACTGATGGCACACCGATTTGGTTAATCGGTGTGCCATTTTAACTCTATTCGTTTTTATAAAATAACCCAGTCTCTGTTATTTTACATCACCATTCCGCCATCGACTTGCAGCACTTGCCCAGTGATGTACTTTGACATATCAGAGGCCAAAAATACGATACAGTCGGCTACTTCTTCGGGGGCGCCGCCGCGTTTCAACGGGATTCCCTGTTTCCATTCTTCGATGGCTTTTTCGTTGAGTTCGCCTGTCATTTCGGTTTCGATAAACCCAGGTGCCACAGCATTGCAACGAATATTACGTGAACCAAGTTCTTTGGCCACTGATTTTGTAAAGCCAATCATCCCTGCCTTAGAAGCCGCGTAGTTGGCCTGGCCAGCGTTTCCTGTTAAACCTACTACCGACGTTATATTTATGATTGACCCACTGCGGGCTTTCATCATCACTTTGGTAACGGCTTTGGTCAAGTTAAAAATCGACTTTAAGTTAACGCGAATTACCTCGTCCCATTGTTCTTCGGTCATACGCATCAACAAGCCATCGCGCGTGATTCCCGCGTTATTAACTACCACATCAACCGTGCCGAAATCTGCCACAACTTGTGCTACAAGGTCTTCAGCCGATTTAAAATCAGAAGCATCTGAGCGATACCCCTTTACTTTTGTTCCAAATTGTTTGAGTTCTTCTTCTAAGGCTTGGCCTTTTTCGACGCTCGACAAATACGTAAAGGCCACTTGAGCCCCCTCTTGGGCAAAGCGAGTGGCAATGGCTTTCCCGATTCCACGAGAAGCCCCCGTTACGATAGCGACTTTGTTTTGTAAAAGAGACATGTATAAGTAATTAAGTTTCAATTAATAACTATTATTGTACGCACTTTTCTTTCCTCTTCTCAGCAGAATAATTCATACTTTTTTCTGTCTGCACCAATTTTTTCTCCAATCAAATTTGATATATCCACAACTGCTCCATGCTCAATGAAAACTTCATAGAATTTACTTTGGTTATTACCCCAATATATCATTGCACAAGCCATTGGTGCTCCTTTACCAGTGTCTTGGCCATTTTCTAAAAAACGCAGCCTTGTATCATATAAAAAACAAATAGATTTTGCTTTGGTAAATACATACTTTTTCCAATGAGCCGTATTGGCTGCAATAGGCACAAGTGCCAAAACTTCCGAATTATATTCTTCGTGTGCATAAGCACACTTTGCAAGCCAATTTTTAATTGTTGTCTTACGATCTTTGTCAATCCCGTAAGGCGGATTAACATATATTGTTGGATAATTCCAACTTTCTTTTAATCCGTCATGCTTAGGCAAACGGTATTCCGTTTTGGCATTTACTACCGAATATTCGTTTGAACATGGGTCTAAATCTATGCGCCCACCAAGTACGTCTTTGACAGCATTAACATATTTATGCGGTGTTCCCCAGCTTTGACTTAATGTATTTATGTTTCGTCCTGCACTCATAGTAGTATGTTTTGCCAATTCTTATTTTTCAGTTCATCCAATTCACCTTTCAATATTGTAAGGTTTTTCTGACTTGGTGAGATTACATTGAACCAACTTTCAACAGTTACAAGGTTTTCTTCAAAATATTTTAGCAATATTCTGTCAGCAACAATATTCATTTGAACCTTAGTAAACTGATTTTTCTTCTTGCCTTCAATATAACTTGAAAGGAATGTCTCCCTTAAAAACTGAAGTTCCGGAATTGGATTAAGTAAAAGTTTGTCAATAAAATCAGAAAGTCCTTGGTCAGTCAAGAAAAGTAACCAATCATAAGATTGAGCAAGAACCATAAGTTCTTTTTGAAAATTTTCCTCACTGAAACTCAAATCACCATCAGCCGTTTTTTTTATCCAATTACCGTGATTACTTACAACCCCAATTGTCAATATAAATTTCCGTAATAGCTCCTTGTCAGAAGAAAAAATTATTTCTTCCATAAGATTGACATAAGGCTTTATGATGTATGAGCCGTTACTCTTGTAGATAATGCCTTGCATTTGCCCACTTTCTGAACGAATTTTTTGTAGAGATGATGCTGTCCTTGCCACATAAGCACCCTGTTTTGCTTTTTCAATCGTCTGTGGCCCTTTAGTCATTCCCTCTTCTACACCAACTCGCTTACATTCAAACATAGCATACGGTTTTTTGTTTTGCTCGTAGATATGTAATTCAAGTTTATCACCCAAATCCGACTTGATACTGCAAAGAAGAAATGAATTCTCAGAGGTTGCTATTGTGCAAGCATTACGCAGTATGTTATTACTTAAAAGTTGATTATGTTTTCTTTCAAAACCTTTCAAGTCAAAACCACTTCCTGCAAGGGCTTTCAAAATTATGTTTGAGGTTATTGATTTATCGGATTTGTCAACTGTAACGAATGAACTACGAACAATAGGATGTAAAGAGTATTCAACATTATGTGTTATGCTTGGATTACCATATTCAGCAAGCCCGCGCTCAATTGAAATTTGGTTATTTAACCCCCAAGTCTTTAAAAGATAATAAGTTATAATTTCTACAAGTGTGCCTAATGCTCGGCCTGATGCCTTTTTAGGGTCTTTGGTGTGATTAAAAACTTCTTCTGCTAGTACTTTTTGCAGTTTATCAACTGATTCGTATGCCATAATTTTCTATTGATTTTATTTTTTAACTACTCCTTTTTCGTTGGGTTAAAGTTGCATGACTATGTTTTCATAGAGTTCTTGGCAAATAGTTGGCTCCAGTAATATAATGGTTACGCCACAGCCATCCCAACTCATTTTCTTTTGCTAAATCAACTACTAATTGATCATCGGCAGCTGCTTTAATCGTAGTAAACCCCTTTTCTTTTACCAGAAAAAACAATTCATTGACATTTAATCCATTCACGAAATCTGGCGAATGCGTAGAAACAAAAACCTGCCCACCTCTCTCCGCATATTCTCTAATTTCTTCGCTTAATTGAAGCAATAAATCAGGATGAAGAAAGTTTTCTGGCTCTTCAATACACAGTAATGGGTGAGGTTCTGGATCATGCAATAAAATCATGTAAGCAAACATTTTTATTGTACCGTCCGAAACATAGCGAGCGACAAACGGGTCTTTAAAGTTTTCGTCCTGAAAACGCAAAATAATTCTTCCATCCTCGGTTTCCTTTGCCTCTACTTTGTTGATGCCAGGAATACGCCTCGGAAGTTTTTCTAGCATACGATCAAATAATTCACGGTGATAATCATACATGTATTTTGTCACCTGTGCTAAGTTATCTCCCGTTACTGACAAATGATTAGAGATTCCTGTGTCTGAGATTCTTCTACCGTAGTCGATGCTAAAATTAGAAATGTACCATTTTTCAAGTAAACTTCTGAAAGAGCTAATGGCTTTAAACTGTTCAAACTGACCTAACCCTTTGATGGCCAATATATCAGGACTTGTCACTTTTTGAGCAATTCTTTTAGCCTCTACTGCCATTTGACCGTATTCGTTTTCATTGGTAATCGCTTCTCCCACGCCTTCCTTAAAATCCAAAAAATGCCACGGCTTCCCCGTCTTTTGGCCTCTTCGATACTTTAATGTTTCTCTACTAATGTAAACTTTCCCATTTTTAAAACCTATTTTTAGGTAATAGGTAATTAAGGGAGAAGCCTCACTATCTTCATCTTGATTTATAAACTTAATTTCAAGTGTAATAAATTCTTTTTGTACATCACAACCTCTTGAGATTACTTCTTGAAAACCCCCTCTTTTATTAAGTGCAATGGTAACATTCGTTTGAAGAGCATCACTTAAAAAGCCAAAAACGTCAAAGAAAGTAGATTTCCCTGAACCATTTGCACCTAAAAAAACAGCCATTGAAGGTAAATTCTTAATGGTTGCATTTTTAAATGCTTTAAAATTCTCGACTTTTATTTGTTCGATTCTCATTCTATTAAAAGAACTTTAACTTTGTCCAAGTTACTTTAAAGGGGAAGTGTATAGCCTCCCCTTTCTGTATTTTTTACTTAGGAAACACATTCTCCTCTACCAATTGGCACAAGATATGCCCTAGTAAGATATGGCACTCCTGAATACGAGGGGTATCTTTGGAAGGAATATTTATTAAAAAATTACTTACTTCTTTCATTTTTCCTCCCGTTTCGCCCGTCATACCGACGGTAATCATGCCGAGTTTGTTGGCCGCTTCGAGGGCTTTTACGACATTGGGCGAATTTCCTGAAGTTGAAATCCCTACCAAAACATCACCTTCTTTGCCCATCGCCTCAATCATCCGAGAATAGATGACATCGTAGCTGTAGTCGTTTCCGACGGCAGTTACGTAAGACGAATTGACGTGCAACGCTTCCGAATACAAAGGGGGGCGATCGTAGTAAAAACGGCCGCTAAATTCGGCCGCTAGGTGTTGGGCATCGGCAGCACTTCCGCCGTTTCCGCAAAAAAGCACTTTTTTACCCGTTTTGAAGGCTTCGGTCATCGCGGCAGCTACTTCTGCTACGGTATTGAGTAAAGTTTCGTCGGCTAAAACGCGATTTTTGGTATCAATGGAAGCCTGTACGATGGATTGAATTTTAGACATTAAAATAAATGGTTGTGCCCGAAAAACTCGGTTCTAAGGTGATACAATGATTTTTAGACTAACCACTATACACCCCTACCGCGAAGAATGGGCCATCAATGAACGCGACAAAAATACAAAACTTACCCTAGGATTGCATCCCCAATCGGCTAATCCTTACAGTAGGCTCTTTTAACTTCTCGATTTCACGGATGACTTCGACAATCCCGCGCAACGGAATGTTGACCCAAGAAGGACGGTAGCTGATCTCGTATCCGAGTTCATAAACGGCTTTTTCGAGCAAGAAAAACAGCAATAAAAAGTTGATTTCGTTCTGACTTTTAAACAACGGATGCGGCCACCCAAAGGCTTCCAAATACGCATCCATGTAAGTATCGCGCATGAGTTTGTACCAACGGTCAGAAACGATTTGAAGTTTTTCGGACGAAATCCCCTTGGTTTCTGCACTTTCAAACAACTTGGCACTCACGGCGTAGTGGTAGCTGCGAATCATCCCCGCCACGTCTTTGAGCGGACTGTGTTTTATTTTTCGTTCGGCAATGGTGGCTTCGGGTTCGCCTTCAAAATCAATCACAATAAAATCGCCCTTATCGGTCAGTACTTGTCCCAAATGGTAATCACCGTGAATCCGAATCCGCAACGAATCCAAGGGGCGCGTTAGCATTTCGTTGGCAAAATCATCAATCAGCTCCCGCGCTTCCATGAAAATCCACGCCAAGCGTTGCGTTGGCACATCGAGTTTATCGTAGTTTTCAATTAATAACGTATATCGACGGTCGAGCAGGTCGGTAAGGCGATTTAGCAAGAATTTTCGATAAAAATCGTCAAATTTTTCGGGAGCAAAAGCTTCTTCTGCGTCAGGAGCAAACAAGCCAAGGTGCATTTCGCCCGTGCGTTTACCCAACAAACCGACCTGCTCAAACACACTCTCGTTGATACCAAACATCCCCGACGGGACGCCGTACATAAAATCATTGAGAAAATCGCCCGTCAGCGCCCAGTTGTCTTTTTCGGCCCGAATGGCTTGTTGCATCATGCCCAGCGTTACGTCGGGCTGCCCTGCTCGTTGCCACGTAATGCTTCCCGCATAGGCAGGAATGTTGCTAAAATCAGAGTGTTGGGTCAAAAAACTGACCATTTCCACTTCAGGGTTGGTTTGGTCAAAGAGTTTTCGGTACAGCTTCATAAAGTATTTCCCGCCGAACAACATCGCTGAGTTACTCGAATCAACGGGCAACACTCGACTGTCAATCACCTCTGGCGCGTCTGCCTCCGCCAGTCCTCTTCCTTTGGTCGCTTGCAACTGCCCGTCGTCGGTCAAAAGCGCAAGTTGACCATATATAGACGTATATAATTGGTGCCTAAAACCCGCGTCGTAAATTGCATCAATCCATTGTGAGGTATCTGTTTTGTCAATTACTCCTTTGGCGGGGACTTCAATCTCTAACTCCACTTCCACAAAGGGTAGCTGGTATAGTTCGGGGGCTCCGTCGTGATACCTCGCCTCCACTATCAAGATTACGGCATCTCCTATGGGTAAAATATGAAGAATTTGAAATCCCTTTTGAGGGCGAGCTTTTCCTGCAAACCAACGACAGGTATTAAAATAAGTAGGAAACACCTGAGTTTCGAGGTGTTCGATTTGAGTAGCAGTCAAATGTATCATCTTCGGTTAAGTGTTTTGGAAAACAGTGGTATGCTGTTTCAAAAGGTAAATATACAAGTAGAAGAGAGTAAAGTAGAAACTACCAATATATAAATAGCCGTAGGACAGGGTCCTACGGCTATCGTTCTTAACCTAAACTAAATCGTATGAGAATTTTAAAATGAATATCTATTTTGAAATCTCGGGTCAAAGTTCTGCAAAAAACTAATCGCCCAAATCACCCGATATGCGCCATTTTTTCGGCGTTTTCATGGAGCAAAACTAGCAAATACCCTCCAAATCGTCGTTAAAAGCATTATTAGGCTTTGTTTAACTTTTTTTAGGGTAGCTAACTATGGGGGTAGCTAAAAATGAGGGAGGTATCCAAATGAAATACGGTTTTTTGGGGAAAGAGGCTACAGAAAAGAAAGCCATTTCTTGAAAAAATACGCAGAAAAAATGCTCATTTACCGCATAAACAAACTTCACATTCGGATAACATTGGGCAAAATAAACCACTAAAAACGGGTGATTTCTGGCATACATGAATTGGGGAACTTTGTTGTGGCAATTGTTTCGAGTTGCCACAACAGATGTAAAAACCAAAATGTCCAGTTCATCTATGAAAAAAAATCTATTGTTTCTGATGCTTGGTATGCTGCTGAGTGTCGGGTTCGTCCACGCCCAAAACCGCACCGTAACGGGAAAAGTTACTGCTAGTGCAGACGGCAGTCCACTGCCTGGGGTCAATGTCCTTTTGAAAGGCTCAAATACAGGTAGCTCTACCAATGCCGAAGGGGCCTACCAAATTCAAGTTCCTAACGGCGCTACCCTCGTTTTTAGCTTTATTGGTTATGCCAACAAAGAGGTAGTGGTAGGGAGCCAAACAACCATCAATGTATCGCTCTCGGACGATGTCAAGCAACTCGGCGAAGTGGTCGTAACAGCCGTGGGGATTGAACGTAGCAACAAAACCTTGGGGTATTCGGTCGAACGACTTTCGGCCGATAAGTTAGTTCAGAAATCGGAGCCTGACGTGTTGAAAGCCATGCAAGGTAAAATCCCTGGGGTAAATATCAATGGCTCAGGCGGAACAGCGGGTAGTTCGTCGCGCATTACTATTCGCGGTGCTAACTCGTTTTTTGGTTCTAACCAGCCCCTTTTCGTCGTCGATGGAATTCCTTATAACAACGACCTCAACGAAAGTGGCAACTTCCGCGACAACGGAGCGGCTTTTTCAAGTCGTATCGCCGACCTTGACCCCAACAACATTGCCTCTATGACCGTGCTAAAAGGTGCCGCCGCCGCTGCTTTGTACGGAACTCGGGCCGCCAATGGGGTAATTGTGATTACGACCAAATCAGGAACCAATAAACTCTCCAAAAAAGGTTTAGAGATTACGTACAACTCGTCGTTTTCAACCGAAAAAATCGCCAGTTACCCCGACTTCCAAAACAAATATGGAGCAGGTTCACAGCAAGTCTATGCCAATGCCAACGGAACATGGGGACCCGCTTTTGGTTTAGGACGAATTTACAACGCCGCAGGTGGTTGGACCAATACCACTGCTCCCGTTGACTCCATTCCTATCTGGGTGGGTTACAACACTTACGCGGCCAACTACCCCGCGATTGCAGCACAATACGGCCTTCGCCCCAACGGCAACGTAGCCTATCAAGCCTACCCCGACAACGTCAAGAATTTCTTTCGTACGGGCAATGTCTATGAAAACTCCATCAGTATCACGGGCGGAGGCCCCAAGGCAAGCATCACATCGGTGATTTCTCGCACCGACCAAAAAAGCTTTTTCCCTGGTTCGGCCTTTGAACGTACCAACATCAGCATTGGCGGAAATACCACCCTTGAAAATGGCATTGTCGTAGGTGCCAACTTGGCCTATACCAATACCGTTCAGGATAGCCCACTGTTTGGGGGTGATGGTACTTCACCACTCGCGCGGATGTTCCAACAACCTCGTAACTGGCCCCTCGACAAGCTTCCTTACGAAGATCCGTTTGGAAACGGTGTGTTCTTTTTCCCATTTGGGCAAGCAGACAACCCTTTTTGGTCGATCAACAACAGTATTTATACCAGCAAGGTCAACCGCATTTCGATGAATGGAAGTCTTTTGTACGACATCACCAACTGGATGAATATCAGCTACAAAGGTGGATACAACACATACAACGACAACCGCTTTCAGCGCATTTCGGCAGGGTCGCTTTCGGGAGCGCAAGGCATTGGAAGTATGCAGTTTGATGCCATTTCTTTTGGAGAACAAGACCACAATTTACTCTTGAATTTCAAACATGATTTGACGCCCGACATTGACCTTCGTGCGGTAATAGGCGCCAACTACAACGAACGTAAGTTTGACCAAACGAGCGTCAATGGCCTTGGGATTGTCACGCGGGGTATTGACCTGATTACCAACGTAAGCACCGTCACCCCCAACACAGGAAATACAGGCATGAGCAAGCGTCGTTTGTACGCAACGTTTGCGGATTTAACGCTAGGTTATAAAAACTACCTTTATCTTACGCTTACAGGGCGCAATGACAAGTCTTCGACCTTGCCCGCCAACAACCGCAGCTATTTCTACTATTCAGGAAGTGCTTCGTTTATTTTGACCGAAGCCTTGGGAATCAAGTCGAATGTTTTGAGCAACGCCAAACTTCGGGTAAGTTATGCCAAAGTTGGGCGTGATGCCGATCCTTACCAAGTGCTTAATACCTTCCGTATCAACTTGGGTGAAAGCTCTGGCTTAGTAGGCTCAACTCGTTACAACGACTATCCCTTCAATGGCCAATCGGGGGCTTCGGTAGCAGCTTCGGCTTTCGACCCGAACTTAAAACCTGAGTTTACCAAAGAAGTTGAAGTAGGAACGAACCTAGAGTTTTTTGGTGGACGTGCTTCGTTGGACTTGACGTATTATAACCGTTTGAGTACCGACATCATTGCCCGCCGTTCGTTACCTCAGTCTTCTGGGTACACCTCTTTTGTCACCAACTTTGGTTCTATTCGTAACTCAGGAATTGAGGCAGGACTTACTTTGGTACCTATTCAACTCGCCAATGGATTTAAGTGGGATATTTTCACCGCTTATACCCAAAATCGCAACATCGTCGAGACTTTAGCGGAGGGAGTTGAAGAAGTAACTTTACGTAATATTTACACCAATCAGCCCATTCCTGTAGTGCGCCCTGGCGAATGGTTTGGGGTATTGCGTGGTACGGCAGTTGCTCGGGACGAAAACGGTAACGCCCTTATTAATCCCAATACGGGCTTGACCATTCCAGATACCAAACAAAAAATCATCGGTAACCCTAACCCTAAATTTACCTTGGCCGTTAGCAACACTTTCCGTTTCAAAGGCTTTACCCTCAGCGGGGTGATTGACTATCGTCACGGCGGTGATTTGTATTCGTGGACCAACCAGTTCTTGTTGGGACGTGGGGTAACGCAAGACACCGAAAACCGTGAAATACCAAAAGTAGTAGCGGGGGTTTTAGGCGATGCAAATACGCTCAAACCATTGTTAGACGGCGATGGCAAACCCATTCCTAACAATATTCAGGTAATGGAAAACAACCTTTGGTTCCAATCGGCGGGTGGCTCGTTGGCCGTAAACGCCCCTAACGAATTTTCGGTTTGGGACGCCACAGTCGTTCGTTTGCGCGAGATTACCCTAGGTTATTCGCTGCCGAAAGGTTTGTTGGCAAAAACACCTTTTGGGTCGGCCAATATCACTTTGAGCGGTCGTAACCTTTGGTTTTTTGCCCCCAACTTCCCTAAACACTCCAACTTCGACCCTGAAGTAAACACCTTCGGAAACAGCAATACGCAAGGAATCGACTTATTTGCCGCTCCTTCTGTTCGCCGTTATGGGGTCAACCTAAGTGTTACTTTCTAACAACAAAACTGAAAATACCATGAATAGAATCTTAAAAAGTGTCGCCCATATTACGCTCATTGCCTCCCTATTACTACTCAATGCGTGTAACCTCGACATCAACAATGACCCTAATAACCCCTCGTCGGTCAATTCGAGTCAGCTCCTAACCAATGCCCAACTCGACATTGTCAACTCACTCGGAGCTGGGCCAACTGGCTTGGCCAATCCTGCGGGGGTTTTTGTGCACCAACTAACCCAACGAAGCAACAACGACCAGTACGCCATTACGGGGCAGGACTTCCCCGTGACCCAAGCATGGGCCAACATGTACCGTGCCGTACAAAACTTAAATGTGCTCATTGAACAAGCCAACGCAAGCCAGCAATTTGCCTATACGGGCGTTGCTCAAATTACAAAAGCAATGGCTTTCAGCTATATGGTGGACGTATGGGGTGAAGTCCCTTTTACCGAGGCTAGTACTTCGGCCAAAGTTCCTTTTCCTAAATTTGACAAAGGGCAAGACGTTTATCCTCAGCTTTTTGCGATGATTGACGAAGGGATTGCCAACCTCGCCAAATCGTCGGCACTCAGCCCCAAAACCGACGATTTGATTTATGGAGGAAACCTAACGCGCTGGCGGCAATTTGCCAAAACCCTGAAACTCAAGCTTTATAATCAAATCCGTTTGGTACAAAATGTGAGTACGCAGGTGAATGCCTTGATTGCAGAGGGAGATTTAATGACGTCGGCGGGAAGTTTTTCACTCAACTACGGTACTTCAAGTGCCCCCGACAACCGCAACCCAATTTTCCGTGAAGATTACAACATCACCACTTCGGGCCGCGACAATTACATCAGTCCGTATTTTCACGAAATTCTACTTGGAACTAGCACCCTCAATACCGTCTTGGACGGCATTCGTGACCCGCGCATTCCTTACTATTATTTTAACCAACTTTCGGCGGCGCGCCCAACGGCCCAAAATCCCGTTGAATATCGTAATGGCAACTTTGTGTCGATTTACTTTTCATCACAAGGCCCTAACCAAGGGTTTGACCAATCTTCGTCAAACACCATCGTTGGGCTGTATTACTGTGGTGGTCGGTACGACGACGGCAATGGCGTATCAGCAGCGGGCGTAAGTGGTGCATCTGCCCGTGGTGATGGCTCTCAGCGCATTTTACCCTATCATTCTTACTTGTTTACGCGTGCTGAATTAGCTCAAACAAACACTGGTACAGGAAACGCCAAGCAGTTTTTTACGGATGCTATGAACGCTGCCTTTACTGAAGTCAACGCCGCCGCTTCGCGCGGAGGTGCCCCTGCTCTCTCGGCGGCGACCATCAAAGAATACGTGGATGCTGTTTTGGCCAAATACGATGCTGCCGACGACAATGGTAAACTGGAATTGATTATGACCGAAAAATGGATTGCCAACTTTGGCTTTGGGCTTGAGTCGTACAACGACATTCGCCGTACAGGTTTTCCCAAAATTTATGACCCCAACACGGACAACATTGCCTTTACCAACCTCAACCGTGGTTACCCACAGTCGATGCCTTATCCTGTTCCTGGCGAACTCCAATTGAACCCAAATGCTCCTGCCCAACGCGTCATTGCTACCGCAAAAGTCTTTTGGCAGAAGTGATTTTAGTCGATGGTCGATAGTCCACAGTCAATAGATTTAATTTCAAAAACCTATACCATGGACCATAGACTGTGGACTATGGACTTTCAAACACCAACCGTAAACTATGGACTATAGACCATCAACGATGGACTACTAAAAACAAACAGAACATTTTTATGAAAAAGACGACATATCTTCTTTCCCTCCTTGGTTTTTTCATGCTGGCACTGGCTGGCTGTGAGACCAAAAGTCCGTTTCCTGATATAGCGCACGGGGCTAGTTTTGTGGCTTGGCCCGATCCGCTTCCTGCGGCTGTAACGGCTGCCAACATCAATATCATTAATGTTTCGCTTGCCAATGTAGCCTCGGCCAACATGGCATTTACGACCCAGAGCGCCAACGCCGACGAAATTTCAAAAGTGGACGCCTACGTAAGTCACGTACGCGGCACGGTGGTAACGCCAGCGGCTTCTACGGCGGCACCGCACGGCGTGATGGTCAAAACCCTGACGAGCCTCAATGGTAAAGAACAACTTTCGGTGTCGGACTTGCTTTCAAAAACGGGTGTAACCACTGCTAATTTACGCGCCAATGACCGCCTTCGAGTTCGCTTTGTGGCAACCATGAAAGATGGTCGGGTATTTTCGTGGCAAAATTCGGGGCCAGGAATTAATGCCAATGCCTTGGGTACTAATTTTACGCCCCTTCTCGACGTGATTTTACAGTAAACTACCTCCCAGTCGATTTCAAACGGGCAATAGGAAACTATTGTCCGTTTTTTTTTATTCCAAAAACTACTGTTAATCAATAGATTACTTCTACAAAAATCCGTTTAATGCGTTTTTAATGTGCGCTTTGGAACAATTCTTCTCTTACAAATGTATATTACGTACAGACATTAAATGTACCAACATATAAAATCATGGATTTAATCGAAAGCTTACAGTGGCGTTATGCCACCAAAAAAATGTCAGGCAAACAAGTGCCCCAAGAGAAAATTGACTATATCTTAGAAGCCATCCGTTTGTCGCCGTCGTCATCAGGTTTGCAGCCATACGAGATTCTTGTCGTAACGAATGAAGAATTAAAAGAGAAAATTAAGCCCATCGCATTTGGTCAATCTCAAATCACGGATGCTTCGCATTTGTTGATTTTTGCCGCGTGGGACAACTATACTGAGGAGCGTATCAATGCCGTTTTTAAGCGTTCTAACGCCGAAAGAGGTCTCCCTGACAGCGCTACTGACGAGTACCGTAAGCGTTTGTTGGGCATGGTGCTCGCCAATACGCCTGAGCAAAACTTTGCCCACACGGCCAAACAATCTGCCATCGCCCTTGGCATTAGCCTCGTAGCTGCCGCTGACCAAGAAGTGGATGCCACTCCGATGGAAGGCTACAATGCCGCAGCGTTGGATGAATTGTTGGGATTGGCCGAAAAAGGATTAAAAAGTACAGCCATCGTAGCATTGGGCTACCGCGATGAAGACAACGACTGGTTGGCTAAACTGAAGAAAGTAAGAACTCCTAAGGAGCTATTATATACCCACCTAAATTAACAGCCCATTCACAAGTAGAGTGCCACCACTGAAGATTCGTTCAGGGTGGCATTTTTATTTTAATCAAACGTTGTATAGATTTTCAATTGGTGACGGCTTTCTTCTTCCGACAACAACGTTGGGGTTGCATCGGCAAAATCCTTAAAATCGCGCACCAAATGCCGAAAATCGTGGTAGCCTGTGATGGCGACTACATCTAGCCAGTCTAATTTGGGATTTTTTTCTTTTAATCGAAATGCCTTACTAAATCGAACAATTCGAGCAAATGTTTTGGGACTTAGGCCCATGGCTTCATAAAACTTCCGACGAAACTGACGAACACTCAAACAAGCCATATCGGCGAGCTGCTCCACCGAATGCTCTTGCGACGACTGAGCCATCCATCGAAGCGTCTTATCAAATGGCTGTTGTGAGATTTCTTGGCGCGCAAATTGACGAACCAAAAATGCTTCTACCAACGCAGCCATCAAATCGTAATTCGTCGTAGCCGCCAATTGTTCATTGAGCTCTCGAATTTCGTTAGGCCAAATGAGCGAACTGTCTATCGAACAGTCAAACAGCTCCGTCATTGGAAGTTGCCCCAAAAGTGCGTGCAACCCACCTGGCCGAAACACCACCGCTACCGTCAAATGATTGGGATAAATTTCTAAATTAACCCTCGTTGCCTGTGGCCCCACCACAATACTAGCAGCTTTGTTTAGAATAGCCTCATGCTCCCCTCTCCTACTAATTACAGGGTCGCGGGCATAGAAATAGAGACACTGGTCGGGACTTGCAGGAAAAGGCTTAAAAATACTTCCGCTGGCTCCTTCAACCTGTACGTGCATTACCGTGTACTCACGCACAAAGGGGCGTAAAGCAAGACAAGGTGTGTAAGCACGTAGAAACATGGGAGAAGGGAGTTATTACAAATGTACCTTATACTTTTGGATAATTTCGGGGAGTTTATCCCAAAAATAAACAATGTCATGTTTTTGTTCTAGAGCCGCAAAATCTTCAGGCTTAGGTCGCGTTCCTTTCGCCAATAACTGGCTCATTTCACGCAAGTAGTCTTCGTGTCCCCCTGGCATACTGATTTCAAGGCATTTGGCGGGCGTTTTACCTGCATTCCAAAACGTGTGCATTTTTCCTTTGGGTCTCAAATGGACATCCCCCGAATTGAGCGTAACTACTTCTCCCTCAACCCATACTTGTACCGTACCCTCCAATACATAACACACTTCGTCGAACGTGCGGTGAAGATGGGGCGGAGCTCCCAACGTACCTACCGAAATGACTTCTTCGGCAAAAGCTAATTGGCCTCCCGTTTGGTTTTTCTTTAGTTTAAAGTCAAGGGTAGAACCTCCTATTTTTAGGCGTTCACCTTCGTCTTTCCGAACCAAAACCGCTTGGGTTGGCGTGTCGGATGCAGCACTAAATCTTGGAAATAAACCTGCGACAAACAAAGAGCGCAGCGTAAATCGGCGAGAAAAAACAGGCGTCATTCTAGTAGTGGTTTGTTGACACAAAACTAGAATGACGCCGCTAACAAAGTAGTGTAAAAAACGGACAACCTAAGGTTATTCGTCCTCTAATGCCTCTAGCACGTCCATCAATTCTCCAAAATCTTTAAACCCTGGACGGATTTCTTCGCTTCCTCGCAAAGCTACGCCCGTTATCGCCGTAGTTTCGGACAAAGAAGAAGCATTTTCGGGCGTAATTCCAAACCCAATTAGAATGGGGAAACGACTAGCAATCGTCCCCAAAAACTCAGGCCAATCGCCATCCAACGCACTTTCAGAGGAAGATTCTAACAAGAAGTAAGACGCATACTGCAAATTATTTTCCATAATTTCAACCACCGTGTCCACGTCTTGATCGGCTTCCACTCGTAAAATAATGGGTTTGATTGTCTCGGCTTTAAGCCACGGCAACACGCTTGCTTCACTCACCTGAACGGCATCGGGTTGATAGCTCGTTATCTTTTCTAAAATCACTTCGGCATCGGTCGAAGTGGTTTCGGCCACAATTTGCACCCCCGCAATCCAAGAGCGTATTTCTTGAAATTTTTTAAGGTCAACAAAACTCTCCGAGGTTTCATCCACCGAAAAACCCAACATTTCCACCCCCATTCCTGCACAATAACGAGCATCGGAGAGGTTGGTGACATTACTTATTTTAACAATTGTCTTTAGCATATTTTCTTTCAAAATAACGGGCGAATATACACCAAATAAGCCAAAAGCCCCCACCAAATTGCTTCGGCGGGGGCTTTTACTAAAAAACTACTGCTTTTACTTCTTCACTTTCTTCACCGTGTAAGGAATACACAAGTCCACAGGACAACAATTGGCACCCGCTTCGATGATGACTGGGCAACAACCGTTGGCTGGGCACGTCTGGTTCGTCGCTGTGAAAGTATAAACGCCCACTTCTGAGAACAACACCACATTTCCCGTCGCAACTGCCGTTGTACCTCCGTTTTTGAACCATTGTACATTCGTCAATGTCGATGGCACGCTCACTTCTAACTTCTGACCCGCGCACAACTCAAACGGTACTGTGAAACATTGTTGGTCAATGTCATCTTCACCACCTTTGCCGTTGCCTGATGTGCTGTCCTTGTCTTTCTCGTTGGTCTTGCTGATTTCAGCCGTGTTCAAATGAATACCCGCCTGCGTCGCTCGCACTTGGTAGCGTAACGTTACCGTATCGCCTGCCGCAGCGATGTTACCAATGTTCCACTTAATCACGTTTCCACTGATGGTCGCACTACCACGACTCGCTACAAAACTGCCGCTCACAAATTGAACCGTCGTCGCAATACTATCAACAACTTCTACTCCCGTCGCGTTCTTAGTCCACTCGTTCCATACTTTGATGGTGTAAGTCAGCACATCACCAACCCGCGCTATCTTCGTATTAATTGACTTCTTCAACGCCAAGTCAATCGTATCGATACAGCTTTGGGCATTAATCGTCGCTGGGACGCGGCTTGTACTCACTGCCGTCGGACAGGTCGGATCAGTACTGCGTGCTTGCGCATAGAACACCGTATTCGCCGTTACTGTACCACTTGGTTTAAAACTCAAGCCCGTCGCTAATACCGTGCCGCCCGTTTGTTGGCTAAACCATTCTACCGTTGCCAGTCCTACCACCGTCGCTTTTAAGGTTGGGAAAGTATCACCGATACAAGCCGTCAAACTTGGCGTCAATAACTGGGGCAAGGCTGGATTACAGTTACAATTAACGCCCGCGATTGTCGTATCAGCCTTACAAATTGCGCTCAAACTATCGGTAATAATTACACTTTGACCCGATGGAATACCCGATACCGTGTAAGGATTATTTCCACTCAACGTCCCTTTGTTCACTTTTACAATGCCCAATTTGTTGGCAATTGTGAAGGTAAAACTATACGTCTGAGCATCGTTTGAACAAACGGGTGCCGCTGAACTAATCGACGATTTAATACAAGGGGCAGGGCAAGTAGGTACAATTACTTTCACCGTATCCTGACAGCCATTTACCGAATAAACAAAATTAAACGACTTGCCTTGGGCGGTGGCGTTGGTGATGCTTACCAAACCTGAACTGCTCACCGTCGCACCCGTCGGATTGCCCGTCAATGCTGACCATGTGCCTCCCGTTGGACTCGCTGACAATTGAACACTTGATGGTACATTGCCGTTTGAACAAACCAAGGTCGTGTCTTTACCCGCGCTTGGTTTGGCATTCACCGTCACCACCACATTCGCCGTGTCTTTGCAACCAGCCGCATTTTGTGCCACCAACACATACGTCGTTGTGCCTGTTGGTTTTACTGAACTTGGCGTTGCCACTACCGTGCCATTCGCTGTACCTACTGTCCACACGGGGCTCAAGTATGTGTTGTAATTCGTGATTTTAGAAGTCAAATCCACTGACTCGCCTGCGCAAATCGTCGCAGAACCGTCGGCAATCACTGGCTTGGCAAGGACAATCACTTGCGCCGTGTCCGTACAGGTTTGACCGCCGCTCATTATTGAGTAAACAAAACGGTATGTTCCCACTGCATTCAAGCCACTGATGTTGCCACTGGCATCTATCGTTGATGCTGACGGGTTAGCTGGACTGCCAATCGGTGCCCATGTGCCACCCGCCGTTACTGCTGTCAACTTCGCTGTTTTGATTGGTTGACATACATTCGCCGCATCTGGGCCTGCATTGGGTTTTACACAACCTGCACAAGGCGCGACTGTTACTGCTACCGTGTCTTTGCAACCTGCTGTCGAAGTATAAATAAACTGATACGTTCCTGCAATAGTCATGCCTGTCACGTTGTTACCCGTAATCGTTGCCGTCGTTGGGGTGGTACCAAGCTGCGACCATGTTCCGCCCGCAGGACTTGGCACTAAGGTATAACTTGTCGCCAAAGTATTTGTCGCCGCATTTACACAAGCCAAGGTCGTGTCTTTGCCCGCGCTTGGTTTGGCATTCACCGTCACTACTACATTCGCCGTATCTTTACAACCAGCCGCATTTTGAGCGACTAACACATACGTCGTTGTGCCCGTTGGCTTCACTGAATTTGGCGTTGCTACGACTGCACCGCTCGCCGTGCCTACCGTCCACACTGGACTCAAGTATGTGTTGTAATTCGTAATTTTCGTAGTCAAATCCACCGACTCTCCTGCGCAAATTGTGGCACTGCCGTCGGCTATCACGGGTTTTGTCAACACCACTACTTGCGCCGTGTCCGTACACGTTTGACCGCCACTTGTTACCGAATAGACAAACTTATACGTGCCTGCGGCATTCAAACCACTGATATTACCACTGGCATCTATCGTTGCTGCTGACGGGTTGGCGGGGCTGACAATCGGTGCCCATGTGCCACCCGCCGTCACTGCCGTTAACTTCGCTGTACTCGTTGGTTGACATACAGACGCTGCGTCAGCACCCGCATTTGGTTTTACGCAAACTGGGCACGGTGCTACCGTCACCGCAATCGTGTCTTTGCAACCTGCTACCGAAGTATAAATGAACTGATATGTGCCTGCCACACTCATACCCGTCACGTCGTTACCAGAAATCGTCGCCGTCGTTGGAGTCGTGCCCAATTGTGACCAACTTCCTCCTGCGGGGCTTGGCACTAAGGTATAACTTGTCGCCAAAGTATTTGTCGCTGCATTCACACAAGCTAAAGTCGTATCTTTCCCTGCATTGGGTTTGGCATTCACCGTCACTACCACATTCGCTGTGTCCTTACAACCTGCGGCGTTTTGTGCTACCAACACATACGTCGTTGTGCCCGTTGGTTTTACTGAACTTGGCGTTGCCACGGCCGTACCACCCGCCGTACCTACTGTCCACACTGGGCTTAAATAAGTATCGTAATTCGTAATCTTTGAGGTCAAATCTACCAACTCACCCGCACAAATTGTAGCACTGCCGTCGGCTATCACTGGCTTGGCGTTCACTACCAATTGTACATAAGCTGTGTCCGCACAAGTCACATCTCCCGTCGTGTTTACCACCACTGCGTAATATTTTGTTCCAGCCGTGGTTAATGCTGCGCCACTTGGTGTAAACGTCGCACTTGTCGCGCCACTCACTGCTGTGCCCAAACTGCTCGTCGTGTCTGCCAATGGGCCGTACCACTTGTATTCGACGCCTGTACTTGGCGTGGCGGTGTAGGCCGTTGCTGTACTGCCTACGCAAATTGTCTGTACTTTCGGCGTCGCTAATGCCACTGGTTTGGTGCACAGAATACATTCAAATGTATATGTCACCTTCGCACTCGCATACGCCCGCGTCCGTTGTAAAGCACGCAAGTTGCCTCCACCGCCTGTCAAACTAAGGCCAGATAACGTACTCACTTCTAAAGGCACATTGCCCGTCCCAATAAAGGGAGCCAGCGCCAATGCTGTATTATACGTAAACGTTCCACTCGCCGAATCTGCTATCATCGGGTTGATATACATGTCATCGTCATCCGTCGCATCGCCCGTCGCATTCGTCACCCAACGCGCATCCACCCGAGGGTCTTTGAAAACCGTCAAATAATCACTTACCCACGACTCCATGCGACCCAAGGTTGTTGGTGTGGGTACTGGCGATGGAATACTATCTCCCGCCCAATTACCCGTCGCTGGTACCAAAATACCTCCTGGCAACGTCGTCTGTGGAACTGCCATCTCTAACATATTCGTCGCGATGCCTGTTCCGTCCAACGTAAGCGTCGCCTCAGAACTTGCTTTGGCATTGAACGACTGCGATTGGGCCGCGCTGTTTTCAAACACAAAGGCCGTTTTGCCACCCACTAAATATTCTAATTTCACCGATGTTAGCACCCGCGTACCGCCTTGTTCATCAAACTTTGGTATAATAATCGGCAATGAGTTTAGCTCTGTGATGTCAACTTGGGTACCATACTCATACGTCACTGTACTTGGCGTTCCTTGCACGCAAGTTACAGCACAAGTTCCTGGGTCGGTCACAACTACTGTCGTCGAGCAGCCTGTTACGTTATCCGTGATCGTTAAGGTCACGTTGCCTTTGCCCGCGCTTCCTGCTGGCGTACGCAATGGGGTGTTCAAGCCACAATTTACCGAAGTTGCCGCGCTGCCGTTTGACAACGTTACTGCTAGTGGATTCCCCCCTTGCGTGGCCGTTACCGTAAATTTATTAGTACTCATGGGCTCAGTGGACACATGAATGCTAAACGTCATGTAATCATCCGTACCATCTTCGGGCGTACCGTTGGCGTGGCAAAGAGCCGTCACGGCGGGAACCGTGATTTTGCTCACATCCAATTGAACAAAAGCCGTATCTGCACACGTCACATCGCCCGTCGTATTCACCACTACCGCATAATATTTTGTTCCTGAGGTAGTTAATGCTGTACCCGTTGGCGTAAACGTCGCATTGGTAGCACCACTAATGGCCGTTCCTAAACTACCCGAAGTGCTTGTCAATGGGCCGTACCATTTGTATTCTACGCCCGTACTTGGCGTGGCCGTGAAGGCTGAGGCCGTGCCACCTACGCAAATCGTTTGTTTTTGAGGAGTGGCTGAGGCTACGGGTAAAACGCAACAAGCCACTGGTGCAATAGTTATCGTCGTGTCTTTGTAGCAACATTCCCCGTTATAGAAACGAATCGTGTATGTTGCACCCGCGTTGCTAATACCTGTCACCAAGTCTTTGGGAAAAGTGCTGCCAATCGCCGTGGCTGTGGCGTAAGTCGTATCGCCACTCCATGCACCCGTTCCCGTTTTTGTCCTATATTTATCATAAGGAGCTATCGCACTGCTCAAACTGATTTTTCCATTATTTTGGGGAGTCGTAAACACGCATTTTGCAGTGGTAATTACAAAGGCATTAGCCCCAATGGATGGGTTTGTACAATAAAATCCTGCATCAAAAGTATGATTGGCACTTCCAGCATTTCCAGTGGTAAGATTTATACAAAAAGCACCGCTAATTACTTCCGCATCGCTGTCGTTTTGGTCGTTGCCGTTGTTGGCCGTGGCATCTTTGAGCGTTACGTCAAATTGACCCAAACCTGCCACTGTTAGTTTTCCACCTACTAATTGGCCTTCACCAAAAACCAACTTATAAGCTGTGTTTGGTAGAAGTGTGGTATCAGCACCTGTGCCTTCCCAAGTTCCCGTAGTCAGGTTAGATTTTGATGAAAAATAATATTCGCCGTTCGTGCCTGTTTTGGTTGTTGCTATTTTGGTAGTGCCTTTGTACAAGGTCACGTTGATGTCTTTCAGCGCTTTTTCACACGGGTCTTGTACCCCGTTTTTGTTGGCGTCATTCCACACGTAATTACCTAGTTCGAGGTAAGTAGGAATAGAACACCCTAATTCAATATCTCCTAAGCCCGTTGATTTCCCAAATAGCCCTTTATTACGTATGCCTTGGTACACCATGTAGCCACCATTTTTAACGCCCGTTTGGTTGTTTGCTTTGATAATTCCCCCTGCATCAAATGGGTTGGACGACCAGTCCGCTGGCACATTATAACCTCCCACGGGATCCATCGCGGTTGTCACGATTTCGCCCGAACCTGGGCGTAGAGCAAGCGCTCCTAAGGCCGTTTCGGCATGGGCCAACTCCATATTACCACCATTGTAAGACCAAGTAAGGTTTTCATCATAAAATTCTCCAAAACCTGGCCCTTGGTCATTGGTTGGGTTTGACCCCGTGGTTGGCCCCGCTTTTGCTGCATTTTCTAAAATATATGTACCATTGGAATAATAAGCCCGTAAAAAGTCTCCTCCCGACGTCGTAGAATACAGCGGTGAGTTCCCCGTTGGGGCATAGTTGACACTTCCGCCGATTAATCCTGCGCGGTCGCCAAAACCCAAAATCATTGACCCATCAATGTCAAACTCTATATCGGTCAACATAGGCATGGGGTACGTCCAGCTATAGATATTCCCACCCATGTCTCTTAGGGTAGCAATGTAAGTACTCCAATCATCCGTCCAAGGAAACCAACCTGTTACAGCTCGCACAGAGGGATGCGTATCCGCTGGGCCTTTGGGGTAAGTCAAAGGAAAATCAAACACAGTTGACCAAGTTGAACCCGTCAATTTATATACGTAAGCCCGTAAATCTGATTTGTTCTGAGAAGTACTTCCATCACAAACAACGCCCACATAGGCACTTCCATCCACAATTTTTAACCCAAACGGGCGCGCTACCCCAGCTACACAGCCAGGATTAGGAATCGTATAGCCAATGGCATCAGCTGCTGTTGGTTTTGTCGTACCGTCTGCATTGTAGGCAGAAATATTAACTGAATAAAGCTTCTTGTCATACACATTGACAAACCAAAACATGTTACCATCTTCGCTCAAATCAATGTCCCCAATTCCTACTTTTCCAATTTGCGAGATTACGGAGGGGTCATTAGACGCATCTGTACGATTGGCAGGAAGAAGTCGGGCGGCGTTTGAAAGCACGGGGCTTCCAGCGTCTTCGACATCAATGTTCAAATCATTTTTCACATTGATAAAACTACTCACCACTGGCGAAGCTGGGTTTGTCAAATCGGTTACATAAATCGCCGCAATTCCGTCAGGACCAAGTCCCGCATGTCGTTTCAAGATGGCCGATTGGAATATTCGTTTGGTAAAACGGTTGTAAGCCGTTCCCCATAAAGTACCTACTTGAACGGCGTTGGCAATGTGCGATGGCGCTACGTATCCACCACCCGTTTGATTGGGAAGTCCTGTATTGGCATAATCAAACATAACAGTCGCATCCATCGTTCCAGCATCTCCGCCCGCCAAGGGATCACCGTTGACAAAGCAAGGCACAAAAACAAGGGGGTTCGTTTGGCAATAATCGTTGGGATCTAACACTCCTAAATCCACGTTGCAGTCGGCTGCGGTTACAAATTGTACGGTTGTCCGTCCATCGGCTCCATTGACCGTTCCGTTGCCATAAATAGAGGGTAAATTGCTAAACTCGACCCGAATTGGATAACTTCCTGCGGCCAGCCCTGTAAATACATACTTACCGTTGAAATCGGTGGTGGTTGTACTTACCAGCGCCCCATTACAATCAAAGGCTTTCACCGTTACTCCTTCCAGCCCTTGGGTTTCACCCGTTTGTTTTAACCCATCGGCATTGTAATCAAAAAACACCGAGCCTCCCGTTTGATTAGCCCCACAAACCAACGGTTCGCAAGCAGCTGGTGCACTGAAGGTGGTGCTAGTAACCGAGCAGGAAGTCGTTGTTGAAAAATTGGCACTTACCGATAACCCACTTGCGCCATTGGCAGGAATTTCAAAAGCAATCACTTGGGGTGAAACAATGGTTTGAGAGCCAGTTGCCCCAAAACCATAATTGACACTGATTGACCCAGGCGTAATTGTTCTGGTTGCGGGTACACTCCCCGCTGGCCCCGTTACCGTGATGGTTTCGCCCGCTGGCGCGTTTTGCCAGGCTACTTCAACGCTGACCGTGGCCTTGCTGCCATTGTTTTGGTAACAACCCGAAACCATTGGCTTGACGGTAATAGAGCAAGTGGCAGTACAGGTTACTGCCGCTACTGTGATGGTTGTATCTTTGGTACAGTTATCGGCCCCGTTGAAAAATCGAATCGTGTAAGTTCCTCCTGTATTGGGAATGGCCGTTTGTACATCCATTGGTAGTGTACCGATGGCCATTGCAGCTGCATAGTTTGGAGTACCCGAATAAGTTGCTCCTGTTGAAACGCCAAATTTAGTGGCATCCGCAGCCACCGTTAGGGTGATCTTTCCATTATTTTGGGCAATACTCGATGCACAGGTGGGTGCAGTTTGGTCAAGGGTAAAAGTGGGAGATACACAGGGTGCTCCAGTTAAACTTACTAAACCAGTACCTCCTAGGCCAGAGGTGGCTCCAAGACCAGTATTTTTGGGGTTATTTGGTTGAAAGAGTTCAGGAAACTGAGCCTGAAGCGCAGCTGTGGTTGCAGGAAGTGTAGCTACTAATGCAGCCCCCATCGTGACACCGTTAGCCCGCGAATAAACCCCTGCTGCATTGTATTTAGTAACCCATGTTGCGAAATCATAAGTAACTCCTGCAACTGTAACCGTACCCCAAGGGTCGGGTACTGGTGCTCCACCCAACACAGACCAAGTAACCCCTGAGCCAATAGATGGTAGAGTAGAGACCGTAGAGTTATCTCCTTTGTTGGTAGCAGTATTGGTAGCAGTAACAAGGCTTGGGCTGTCAAACCAAATACCACCGCCACCGCCACCGCCACCTGGGGCACCGACGTGTTGAGTACCAGCTCTTGCTGGACCACCACGACCACCATTGGCAGTAATAGTAGCATTGCTTAGGGTGGTAGCCTTGATATAAATCTGTCCACCTGCTCCTCCTCCAGAACCACTTGATGGGTATCCGTTACCTCCAATACCCTTTGATCCGTTAGCAGCTATTTGATAATTATTACCAGTTATAGTATCGAAGTCAAGAAAAATGATGCCCCCTCCAGTACCTCCCGCAGTGTTAGGGCTACCAGAACCAAGTCCACCTGCACCACCCATCATAAGCTTGGGATTAGTATTATTTAGAAAATGGTTGGCATCAGTAATAGCAGTACTTAGTGCCTCTGCGCCAGGCAAACCATTGGCATGTTGTCCGTTACCATATGCAGTACCTCCAATACCTCCCAGTCCTCCGCCTGTCCATGAGCCACCACCGCCGCCACCAGCAGCATAGGCAGAAGAGAACGTAGTTCCCGCAGTTCCTCCACCAGCACCGTAAGAACCACCTCCACCTCCTCCAGCGCCTGCATATTTAGAATCATCATTTTGTACATCAAATGGTGCATTTCCACCATTACCTATCAAGCCAAAAACCCCTCCATTCTTACCTGCTATAAAGTTGCCTCCAGTTCCAGCTTGACCTATACCTTCGGCGGTAGCCGTAGCTTGGGTTGGCGATACGCTTGAGGTGTTGTTAAGACCAGCTATAGTAATTTTAGCAGCAGTAGCCCCTCCACCGCCACCACCACCTATAATACCTCCTCCTCCTCCAGCCCCAGATGCTATGTGTGCGCTACCTGTGACAGCAGACGAAAGGTCTACAATAGCTGACATCCCATCTTTAGCCGCATTGGGAGGTGCAGACCTAGTAAAACCAGCTCCTGAGGCATCAATGCGGGCGTTTAATGTCAAATTAGTACCCGAAAGAGCCACTACCCCCCCTACTGTGCCATTCCAAGGCGTTGGCGTAACAATTCCAGTGACCACCACATCTGTTGCATCTGGCACCCAAATCAGTTGCTTAACCCCTGTGCTGTAAGTTCGGTTTACTGGTGTAGTAAAACTGACAGTCGAGCCTGATATACCAGCAACTGTTTTGATTTCATAGACACCCATATTGGGGCCATTCATTTCCATGAGTATTACTTTGTCGCCAGCAATGAGTGTATGTGTTGCACCTGCAGTAGTAGCACCCAAAGTTACACTTGAAGCACCCACCGTAGATACCTGTTTGTAAGAATTCACTACGCCCGAAACGTTGGTTTGAGCCCGCACCTGATTCAAAACCGCAAACAGGAACAAACACACCCCTCGAACAAAGATATTCACCCTCAGCACTTTAAATGTCTTTAAGAGTATCATTTTATTCATTATTTTAACTGCTTTCGTGTTACTTATTTATTTTTTTTACTTTAATTTCGACACATTTAACAGCCTGGCAATCCGGCTCGGCTAAGGTCAGGAATTGATTGGCGGCCACATTCTGCATTTCAGTGTGTTGCCCTGATGGCCAAGTGATACTGAGTTTATCTATTTTTGAGGCCGTTCCTATCCCCAAAATTTGAGTGAGTGAATTACTCATCCCGAAACTCTCGCCAGCTCTTACTTCTCTTAGGATGGTTTTAGTTCCTAATCTAGCGGTGATTCGCGCCCCAACGCTGCTTTTATTACTTTGAGTCCCAATCAACCTGACGCTTAAAAAATGATTTTCGTTTTTGTTATTAAGCCAAAGGCGGTCGGGGTCGGTACTACCATAGTTATAGGAAGTGTACAAATCCAAAAAACCATCGGCATTCAAATCGCCCCATGCGAAGGAACGAAGGGGCATATCTCCAGTGGGGTTGGTCAATGGAAGAGCGATTGGCGTAAAAGTCAAATCATGGTTATTTTTGAAAAAAGTTGCCCCAGTTATACCTGATACCAATAAGTCCATGTAACCATCATTGTCAAAGTCCTGCATCAGTGCATGGAGAATGCCTTCTGGAACGACTCCCAATAGTCCTGAAGCAGCAGTGATATCCGTGAAATGCCCATGGCCATTATTGAGCATCAATCTGGAGGGAGAGTGGTGGTTGGCAATAAAAGCATCCAAATCGCCATCATTGTCAATGTCCTGAAACTCCGTTACCCAAGTTTGGCTACTATCGGCCATGCCAAAAGATTTGGCCTGTTCTAAAAAGGTACCGTTGCCTTGATTTACAAAAAGTTGATTTATACGTCTGGGGTCGAGAGAGTCATGAGGAGCAAAACGGCTGCATTTTGATAGGTAGAGGTCTAAATCTCCGTCGTTGTCAAAATCAGTAAAAATACTGCCGTAGTTGCCTGAATTATCGGAAAGTGGAACTGTGTTAAGATTAATCCCGAGAGTATTTCGTTGAAATGAGCTATTCCCCAAATTTCGCCATATTCCGCTGGTGCCCTCGTCATGACAGACAAAAATATCTAATAGACCATCTCTGTCTATGTCGGCAATAGCCGAGGCTTGGGTATATATACTATCTTGTGGAAGTCGAGAAACAGAATATGTACTCGCAGAAGCATTAGAAGTAACTACCCGAACTCCATCGTATGCTCCACCAGTAAGAATATCAAGAACACCATCGTTGTTCAGGTCGGCCAACACTATACTGAGAGGGCTTCTATTTTGTACTAAACCGATGGACGACTCGCTGAATGTACCGTCAGCAAGTTGGTAGAGAATATAAAACTTTCCAGTGTTGTCAGCCCGTACGATATCATCTCTTCCATCCTGATTCACATCGGCAACTGCTTGGTGAAGAAAAGAATAGAAAGCACTATTTCTTGGCAATTTAGATGAAGCATCAGAAAATGAAATCTGAGCAAACAAATCACTGTTTAAGAATAGTAATATGATGTACAGGGTTAGTCTTTTCATAGTTGCTTTAAAATCAGCGCGTTCACAACACATCTAGTACCTCTCACAGTTATTGTATTAGCACCAATTGATGGATTAATACAATAAAAACCTGCATCAAGAGTATGATTTACACTCACTCGGGTGCACTTTTCTTTCAGTTGAGTAATTGAGGTTGCTAATATTGACTTCTATCTATTAACGGTCTTTTAAACTAACGCCCCATACATTATTTGGCGCTTGCATTGTTTGGGCTACCATTGACATAACACGGAACTCCCACAACGGGCGTTTGGGCACGTACTAAATAATTGACCGTACATTGCAAAATCAACACAATGTATCCAATGACAGGCAAATAAAGTTTTTGAGTTTTCATTCAAGAAAATTCTAAATAGTTGAAAACGAAATTGATGTGCTCCTACTTAGTAACCATCTTCTCATCTATTCACATGCTGTATAATGCGAAATAAATTATTTCATTTTTGTAAAATATATACCCAAAAATGAAGGATTACTTCAAAAGAAGGCCACAATTTGGTTTGTAGCAACTACCATACCATTTTTCTCAAATGATATACTTTATTCTAAAAAATCAGCATATTAAACACTAGTTATTTATTCCATTTTAGTTATTAAAGGAAATAGCCCACCAATAAAAAACGCTATTTACGGATATATAGAGTGTATTAAAGCCCACTCTATGTATGTCTTTTAAGTGTTTAATCAAAAGTTTTTGAAACATTCAAACTAGTCTCGGTACAGGCGTAACATTTGTAGTAGCAGCTAACCTTTATGTTCAACTATTTAAGGATCGATACACACCACACAAAACCCTCATTTTCAAAAATTTACACCTTTAATAAGTACAAAAAAAATAGGCTGCCTTTTGGGCAGCCTATTTAAAGTTGATTTAACTATCCTCTATTTATTTTTTCACTTTTCGCACTGTAAATGGCACACAAACTTCGGCTGGGCAACAATTTGCACCCGCTTCGATGATGACTGGGCAACAGCCGTTGGCTGGACACGTCTGGTTCGTCGCTGTGAAAGTATAGACTCCCACTTCCGAGAACAACACCACATTCCCCGTCGCGACTGCCGTCGTGCCGCCGTTTTTGAACCATTGTACATTCGTTAAGTTGGCAGGAACTCCTACTTCTAACTTCTGACCCGCGCACAACTCAAACGGTACCGTGAAACATTGTTGGTCGATGTCGTCTTCCCCACCTTTGCCGTTGCCTGGCGTGCTGTCTCTGTCTTTCTCGTTGGCCTTGCTGATTTCAGCCGTGTTCAAGTGTACTCCCGCCTGCGTCGCTCGCACTTGGTAGCGTAACGTTACCGTATCGCCTGCCGCAGCGATGTTACCAATGTTCCACTTAATCACGTTGCCGCTGATGGTCGCACTGCCACGACTCGCTACAAAACTGCCGCTCACAAATTGAACCGTCGTCGCGGTGCTGTCAACAACTTCTACTCCCGTCGCGTTCTTAGTCCATTCGTTCCATACTTTGATGGTGTAAGTCAGCACATCACCAACCCGCGCTATCTTCGTATTAATTGACTTCTTCAACGCCAAGTCAATCGTATCGATACAAGTCTGCGCATTAATCGTCGCTGGGACGCGGCTTGTACTCACTGCCGTCGGACACGTTGGGTCGGTACTACGTGCTTGGGCGTAAAAGACTGTATTTGCGGCTACCGTACCACTTGGTTTGAAACTCAAGCCTGTCGCTAATACCGTGCCGCCCGTTTGTTGGCTAAACCATTCTACCGTTGCTAGTCCTACCACCGTCGCCTTCAAAGTTGGGAAAGTATCCCCGATGCAAGCCGTCAAACTTGGCGTCAGCAATTGGGGCAAGGCTGGATTACAGTTACAATTAACGCCCGCGATTGTCGTATCAGTCTTACAAATTGCGCTCAAACTATCGGTAATAATTACACTTTGACCCGATGGAATACCCGATACCGTGTAAGGATTATTTCCACTCAACGTCCCTTTGTTCACTTTCACAATACCCAATTTGTTGGTCACTGTGAAGGTAAAACTATACGTCTGAGCATCGTTTGAACAAACGGGTGCCGCTGAACTAATCGACGATTTAATACAAGGGGCAGGGCAAGTAGGTACAATTACTTTCACCGTATCTTGGCAGCCATTTACCGAATAAACAAAATTAAACGACTTGCCTTGGGCGGTGGCGTTGGTGATGCTTACCAAACCTGAACTGCTCACCGTCGCACCCGTTGGATTGCCCGTCAATGCTGACCATGTGCCTCCCGTTGGACTCGCTGACAATTGAACACTTGATGGTACATTGCCGTTTGAACAAACCAAGGTCGTGTCTTTCTCTGCGCTTGGTTTGGCATTCACCGTCACTACTACGTTCGCCGTGTCTTTACAACCAGCCGCATTTTGAGCTACCAATACATAAGTCGTTGTACCAGTTGGTTTCACAGACGCTGGCGTCGTCACTACCGTGCCATTCGCTGTACCTACTGTCCACACGGGGCTCAAGTATGTGTTGTAATTCGCAATTTTCGTAGTCAAATCAACTGATTCACCTGCGCATATTGTGGCACTTCCGTCGGCAATCACGGGTTTGGCCAAAACTACTACTTGCGCTGTATCCGTACACGTTTGGCCACCACTTGTTACCGAATAGACAAACTTATACGTGCCCGCTGCATTCAAACCGCTGATATTGCCACTGGCATCTATCGTCGCTGCTGACGGATTGGCGGGGCTGCCAATCGGTGCCCACGTACCGCCCGCAGTTACTGCCGTCAGCTTCGCTGTTTTGCTCGGTTGACATACATTTGCTGCATCTGGGCCTGCATTGGGTTTTACACAACCTGCGCAAGGTGCTACTGTTACTGCTACCGTGTCTTTGCAACCTGCGGTCGTCGTGTAAATAAACTGGTACGTTCCTGCCACACCCATGCCCGTTACGTTGTTACCAGAAATCGTCGCGGTCGTTGGTGTTGTCCCCAACTGTGACCAGCTTCCTCCTGCGGGGCTTGGCACTAAGGTATAACTTGTCGCCAAAGTATTTGTCGCCGCATTTACACAAGCCAAGGTCGTGTCTTTCCCTGCATTTGGTTTGGCATTCACCGTCACTACCACATTCGCCGTGTCTTTGCAACCAGCCGCATTTTGTGCCACCAACACATACGTCGTTGTACCAGTTGGTTTCACAGACGCTGGCGTCGTCACTACCGTGCCATTCGCCGTGCCCACTGTCCATACTGGACTCAAATAAGTATCGTAATTAGTAATTTTCGTAGTCAAATCAACCGACTCACCTGCGCAAATCGTCGCAGAACCGTCGGCAATCACTGGCTTGGCAAGTACAGTCACTTGCGCCGTGTCCGTACAAGTTTGGCCACCACTTGTTACCGAATAGACAAACTTATACGTACCTGCTGCATTCAAACCGCTGATATTGCCACTGGCATCTATCGTTGCTGCGCTTGGGTTGGCGGGGCTGCCAATTGGTGCCCATGTGCCACCTGTCGTCACTGCCGTTAACTTCGCTGTTTTGCTCGGTTGGCATACATTCGCCGCATCAGCACCTGCATTTGGTTTCACACAACCTGCACATGGCGCGACCGTTACTGCGACAGTGTCTTTGCAACCTGCTGTTGTTGTGTAAATAAACTGGTACGTACCGACTGCCGTCATTCCTGTTACATTGTTGCCTGAAATCGTCGCCGTCGCTGGAGTTGTCCCGATTTGCGACCAGCTTCCTCCTGCGGGGCTTGGTACTAAGGTATAACTTGTCGCCAAAGTATTTGTCGCTGCATTCACACAAGCTAAAGTCGTGTCTTTACCCGCATTTGGTTTAGGATTCACCGTCACAACTACGTTCGCTGTGTCTTTACAACCAGCCGCGTTTTGAGCGACCAATACGTAAGTCGTTGTTCCAGTTGGCTTTACAGAACTAGGCGTTGCTACTGCTGTGCCGCCCGCTGTGCCTATCGTCCACACGGGGCTCAAGTAGGTATCGTAATTCGTGATTTTTGAGGTCAAATCCACTGACTCGCCTGCGCAAATCGTCGCAGAACCGTCGGCTATCACTGGCTTGGCATTTACCACCAAACGTACAAAAGCCGTATCCGCACAATTCACATCTCCCGTCGTGTTTACTACCACTGCGTAATATTTTGTTCCAGCCGTGGTTAATGCTGCGCCACTTGGTGTAAACGTCGCACTCGTCGCGCCGCTCACTGCTGTGCCTAAGCTACTCGTCGTATCTGCCAATGGGCCATACCATTTGTATTGCACGCCCGTGCTTGGCGTTGCGGTGTAAGCTGATACCGTACCGCCTGCACATATCGTTTGTACTTTTGGCGTAGCCAACGCTACAGGTTTTGTACAGCAGCTTAGTGGTTTAATGGTAAACGTAAAGTCTTTGAAACAGCCATTTTCGCCGTTATAAATTCTTACCAAATACGTCACATCCGCTGCGGGATTGTTGATATTTCCAACGATTACCCCTCCCGTCAAACTACTAATCAAGGTTGCATTATCATACGTTGCCAACGTGGAAGCATCGCCCGTCGTGTACGCGACTTTATCTCCAACAGTACCCGTACCCAACACAATACTACCCTTACCTCCCGCACAGGTAGGTTGAGTTACGGTTACGGTATAATTTGGTTTAGTACATTTATAAAACCCAAAGTCAACGCTATAATTGGTTTTTCCATTGTCCAACGGCTCTGCATTGTTCCCAAGCGTAATTGGTTTACTAATAATTCCGCAACCTACTACCGCAGTACCGTTGTCATCGTTTTCGACGTCATCGTCGGGGTCTGGTGCAGGGTCATTTCCTGTACTACTAGCGAAGTCTTTCAACGGCCCATTGAAGTTACCATCGGGTACTTGAACGATGTAATTACCCGCTGGTAAATTGGTAAACGTATAAACACCTGGCAATCCGCCCACGGTGGCCGTAATGGTGGTTGTTACGTATTCGTCGGGGTCAGGCTTGTTGTTATTGTTTCGGTCTTCAAACAAGATGACGGTTACGCCATTAATACCTGTTTCGGTTCCGTCCACTTTTCCATTGTTATTGGCATCATTCCAAACTAAGTTACCCAAATTATACGGCCCCGTTGGAATGATAATTCCCGCATCCCAAGTCAAGTCCACTTCTCCAGCCGTTAGTTCAGTTACTTCGGTTACACCCGTTGAAGTGGGGTCAGAATCCGTCTCATCGCTTGCGCCATTGACTGTTCCTGTATTGGTGGTAAAAGTTTGCCCCGTTGCCAATTTAAATTTCACGAAGTACTTTCCTGGGTCAAGGTTTTCAAACAAATAATACCCAGGACGGCCATAAATGTCGTTAGAAGTGGTATCTCTGGATACGGGCGCCCCGTCGGCCGCATCGGGTTGGGCGATTCCGTCACCGTTGTCTTTGTACAAACAAACGATTACACCGTTTACCCCGTTGGTTGTTGATTCGTCTTGTACGTTGTTCAAATTTTGGTCAAACCACACATAATTCCCTAAGGCTGCTTTGTCCAAATAGATGCCTTGATCCCACCGTAAATCAACTTCCGCAGCATCAATAGTTGTAATGTCAACCACCGTCACGCGTTGACCATTACAAAGCGTCGGTACGCCGTCCGAATCAAGGCTATCTCCTGGAGTTACGACGTTGGGAGTGCTAGTGCTGTACCCTGCTGGCACAAAAAACACCGCAAAATAATTACCTGGAGCCAAGTTAGGGAACAAATACAAACCCCCATTTCCTGTTGCGGTATAGCTAATAAGCGGGTCATTTTTAGGGTCAGCGATTCCGTCGCCGTTATCTTGGTGCAATTCCACTCGTACCCCATCTACTCCTACTTCACCCGTGTCTTGAATACCGTTTTTGTTGGCATCAATCCACACTCGGTTTCCATATACTCCTGGTACCAATGGCTTTAATTTAATCCCTACTTTGTTGGGTTCAGCGGGCAAGAACGGGTCATTGTTGTCGTTCCGTTTTGCTTTGAAAGCAAACGAGTTCCACGCAATTTCGCCGTTGGTAGGTGCATTTACTGGCGCGCGCATGTCCCACGTAAGTTCAACTTCGTCGCCAGGATTTAAGATTTTTGTTCCAAAGTCAAATTTTAATCCCTGAACCGTGGTTGGGTCGGTGGGCAAAACGGTCGTCCAATTGGGTGGGTTACATCCTGAAGGCCCACTCGCAACGTAATCCGTCCGACACGGATTCTGAACGGTCGTATAATATACCGTTACCCCCGTTGGCGTAATCAACGGCGTAACCAAGTTAGGCCGCCATTGGGTCAAACGGGCGGTGAGGTCTTTTACGCCAATATCACCAATGTAAGGTAACATATCAAGCACTTCAATGCTCGACGCAGGCACATTTCCGTTGTTGCGAACAATCAATTTATAATTGGCAATCCCACCAGGCATGGTTTGTCCAAAATCGGGGTGTTTGCTGTAAACCGTATCGCACTGGCCTTTTACCCACTTCACCGACTCCAACTGAGCAACCGAAGTAAGACCAATATAACCCGCTGTAAAACAGATAGTGTCTGCTTTAGAGCCGTCCCCGTCTAAATCAAACTTATCGACGGTTTCGTAACGATCCATGGTTTCATAAATATTTTCTTTGAAACATTTAGCGGCACTACTTCCCGTAAAAAAGGCTGGGTTTTTAATCCCCGCAGGTTGGCTATAGGCATCTTTGGGAGCCCAAGCAGCTTCATTTGACGAAAGGTTTCCGCCTGTACCAAGGGTATTAATTTTTGTTTTTATGCTAAACCATACGTCGCAACCTGAAGGCATGGGCGTGTTCCAAGATAAGCGCACCAAAGTTCTACCCGTACCGTTATAATTGGGAATAATTTCAGTGTTGTCGGCAGGAGGAAAATTACAGCTCGTGGGGTGGTACTGAATCGCGCCATCATAACTCAACCCTAGTGGAAGTAAATCCATTACCACAGGGTTTTGGAGGGGTTGCCCTCCCGACAAGTTCAGCGCTTGAATCATTGACCACACCGTCGTACCAATATTTTGAGAAACACCATAGAAAAGAGCGTACTGGCTTGATGGTTCACTTGTCAGCCATTTATAAACTAACAGCGAGCTGTAACTATCCAGAGGAGCCACAGGGATGGTTTGACAAGCCGACGCAGGCGTAATGGTTACTCCTGGTGTCGAACTTACGGCAGTCAGACAGTTGGTCACCGACGTTGCAGTACTACCTGGCGCAAGGGTTACTTTGATCCCCCCATATTGCACCAACGCTCCCGCAGGTAAAGAACTAATCTCGGTTTTAAAATGCGTTATGTATTCACCCGAAGGAGGCGCATAAGTATAGTCCGTCATCAAAACTTGAAAATACGTGGTTTGGACGTTTGTTTTCACCCAATACGTAATTGTTTCAGTCCCTGCCATATTCACCCTAGAAACCTGATTGACCGCCGTAGCTCTCAAATCTGCGGGCAAAATATCTTCAAGCACTACGTTATCTAATGGTACATTACCAGTATTGCTTGCTGAAAACTCGAACAATACAACATCACCAGGTCGGATTTTTGAAGAGTAAGTACTTTTTCCTATTGCCAACTTGGCTTCTGGTGCTACCAGCTTATCCGTTACAGTAAGCGCAGAAGTACAACTTTCAGTAGTTTGGGTAGCGTAGGTGGCCCCTCCTTGATAGGTAACAGTACTGCCGTTGGTGGCCGTAATGGGCGAACCTCCATCGGGTGTGTAGGCCACTGTGACATTATTTGTAACGTTATCCCCCGCGCTAAAACTTCCACTTGGATACGTAACGTCTATTTTAACAAGTACCCTTGGGGCGTAGGCACTGCCAATTTGGAAGGTCGAAGCAGGAAAAGTACAGGTTACTTTTGGTGCTCCAGGTGTATTATCAACAACGCAAGTACCCGATGGAACCGAAGGCAATGGAGAGCCGTCAATAGCCGTGGCTGTGACGCCATTGATAACGGCATTGGCTGGCAGATTATCAACCATCACCACTGAGCTGACACTAGTTGTTCCAATCCCAGTTGCGCCATAATTACCTGGAAACTGGAGGTAAATATCGTAAACAGTAGAATTATCAATTGCTAAGCCTCGTCCATTGGATTTCGCTGGGCAAAACTTATTGCTTGAATGCAAAGTTGTGGTGACAGTTGCGGTAGCGGGGGTTCCTGATCCCGAAACAATGCTCGCTGTCATCGTACCCGTCGTACCATCTACTTTTCCAAAATCACCTTGGCCCAACAATTCGATGATACCTGTATTCCCAGCTTTCAGCGGGTTTTTAAAGGTAAAGGTAGCTGTTCGTCGATCTGCCGAAAAAGTGTAGCTGTCGATATCCGTTGTTAACCCTATCACTTGGTTGGGAAATGAAATCGACGAAGGAATGGTCGCCGTCATGGTCACGTTGGGGCAATCGCCCGTACCCGCCGCACAACTATATTTAAGCGTGTAGGTAAACGTTTCTCCTGTCAGGATGTCTGATTTGTTGGAGGAAGCTTCAATTGAGAGGGTTTGAGCAAACGTTTGGCTGCTTAAAAAAACAACACAAACAAACATAAAAAACCACATTTTCTCAATTCTTTGAACAAATAAATAGGGATATTTTCTTTTCATTTGTAGGTATTTTTTTAAAAAAACTCATTTACAGGTATATTATATTAATTTTCTCTACCTGTTTTATAAAACATTGCATCCTACAACTTCAAATTCCATACCATTGGATATTTTTTAAACCAAAATCCATTCTAAAAATACATTCGGTCAAAAAATAGATACCATCGTATCATTATTTTATCATTTTTTTTCCAAAAATCGGCTGTACAACAATTGAACCAAATACGAATAGGAATAAAGAAACTTTATACACAACAAATTCGGCAGTTAAATTTGGTACATAAGTTAATATCCCATTAAACAACACTATTGATTTTTAACCCGCCCTACCTTTCACCTCACAACAAAAAAGGCCACCCCGAAGGGCAGCCTTTTTTGTAACAATCCACTCGCTATCTACTTCCTCACTTTTTTCACCGTGTAAGGAATACACAAGTCAACTGGACAACAATTGGTACCTGGCTCGATGATCACTGGACAACAACCGTTGGACGGGCAGGTCTGGTTCGTGGCCGTGAAGGTGTAAACGCCATCTTCACTGAATAACACTACATTGCCCGTCGCCACAACTGTTGTACCACCATTCTTAAACCACTGCACGTTTGTCAAATTCGCAGGTACACCCACCTCCAATTTCTGACCCGCGCACAACTCAAACGGCACCGTGAAACATTGCTGATCGATGTCATCTTCGCCACCTTTGCCGTTGCCTGGCGTACTGTCTCGGTCTTTTTCGTTGGTCTTGCTGATTTCGGCCGTGTTCAAATGTACTCCTGCTTGCGTGGCGCGCACTTGATAGCTCAACGTCACGGTGTCGCCATTGGCCGCAATGTTTCCAATGTTCCATTTTATGACGTTACCGCTAATGGTCGCACTGCCTCGGCTTGGGCTAAAGCTACCGCTCACAAATTGTGCCGTCGTTGCTATTGAATCCGTTACTTCTACTCCTGTCGCGTTCTTCGTCCATTGGTTCCACACTTTTACCGTGTAGGTAAGCACATCACCTACCCGCGCTATTTTGGCGCTAATTGACTTCTTCAAAGCCAAATCAATGGTGTCAACACAGTTCTGTGCGTTAATATTGGCAGGAACTCGGCTTGTGCTGATGGCTGTGGGGCAACTTGGGTCAGTGCTGCGCGCTTGGGCGTAGAACACTGTGCTACCCGTTACGGTGCCAGTTGGCTTATAATTCAAGCCCGTTGATAACAATGTTCCGCCTGTTTGTTGGCTAAACCACTCTACTGTCGCCAAACCTACTACGGCCGCTTTTAAGGTCGGGAAGGTATCACCGATACAAGCCGTCATACTTGGTGCCAACAACACGGGTACTGGCGGGTTACAGTTACAATTAGGGCCAACAATGGTCGTATCTGCTTTACACAAAGCACTCAAGCTATCAGTGATAATCAAACTCGCACCCGATGGAATACCTGTTACGGTATATGGATTGTTGCCCGTCAATGCTCCTTTGTTCACCTTCACGATACCCATTTTGTTGTTTACCGTAAACTTAATACTGTAGGTTTGAACGTCCTGCGAACACAATGGTGCCTCGGTCACAATCACGCTTGATTTCACACAAGGCACAATCAAACCTGCATCCACTGTCAAGTTATCTTTCGCAATACCCGTGCCTAAGGCGTCAATTGGCACCACTTGACTCCGTCCTGTCGTTGGGCCAAAATCACTGTCTTTGGTATCATCAGCGCCTTCGTTTTGCTTCGTTGTGATTTTACACGTATCGGCCAAACTCGAAAGAACAAGTTGCACAAAATAATTGCCACTCGACAGGTTGGTAAACAAATATTTACCCGTAGCATCTGTGGTATCTTTGGCTACCAAAACAGGCATTGGCGTAGTAACACCCTCCAAGCGATACAGTTCTAAGATTACTCCAGCCACTCCTTTTTCCGCTGGCAAATCTTGTAAACCATTGTTGTTCACATCTTTCCAAACGAAATCCCCAATTGAACCTTTGGGCGAGTATAAACCTGCATCCACCGTTGGGTTATCTTTGGCCAAACCTGTGCCCAAGGCATTGATCGTCACCACTTGGCTCAAGCCCGTTGTTGGGTTAAAGTCAGAGTCTTTTGTATCATCACCACCCTGGTCTTGTTGACTGCTAATCACGCAACCCGCTGGTAAGCTCGTCGTTACAATTTTTACTTGGTATGTACCACTTTCCAAATTCGGGAATAAGTACAAACCTTGGGCGTTCGTTGTGTCAGTTGCCAAAACCGCGCTGGTCGTTGCGTTCAACAATTGAACAATCACGCCCGCCACTGCTGGCTCGCCCGACTCTTGAATTCCGTTATTGTTTTGGTCTTTCCAAACGTAGTCGCCAATCGAACCTTTGGGCGAGTACAAGCCTGCATCCACCATTGGGTTGTCTTTGGCCAAACCTGTTCCCAAGGCATTAATCGTCACCACTTGGCTCAAGCCCGTTGTTGGGTTAAAGTCAGAGTCTTTCGTATCGTCACCGCCTTGGTCTTGTTGGCTACTAATCACGCAACCCGCTGGTAAGCTCGTCGTTACAATTTTTACTTGGTATGTACCACTTTCCAAATTCGGGAATAAGTACAAACCTTGGGCGTTCGTTGTGTCAGTTGCCAAAACCGCACTGGTCGTTGGGTTCAACAATTGAACAATCACACCCGCTACTGCTGGCTCGCCCGATTCTTGGACGCCGTTGTTGTTTTGGTCTTTCCATACGTAGTCACCAATCGAGCCTTTGGGCGAGTACAAGCCTGCGTCCACCGTTGGGTTATCTTTGGCCAAACCTGTGCCCAAGGCATTGATAGTCACCACTTGGCTCAAACCCGTTGTTGGATTAAAGTCAGAGTCTTTCGTATCGTCACCACCCTGGTCTTGCTGGCTGCTAATCACGCAACCCGCTGGTAAGCTCGTCGTCACAATTTTCACTTGGTATGTGCCACTCTCCAAATTCAAGAATAAGTACAAACCTTGGGCGTTCGTTGTATCAGTCGCCAAAACCGCACTCGTGGTTGCATTCAACAATTGAACAATCACACCCGCCACCGCTGGCTCGCCTGATTCTTGAACGCCGTTGTTGTTTTGGTCTTTCCAAACGTAGTCGCCAATCGAACCTTTGGGTGAATATAAACCTGCGTCCACCGTTGGGTTGTCTTTGGCTATTCCTGTTCCCAAGGCATTGATAGTCACCACTTGGCTCAAACCCGTGGTTGGGTTAAAGTCAGAGTCTTTCGTATCGTCACCGCCTTGGTCTTGCTGGCTGCTAATCACACAACCCGCTGGTAAGCTTGCCGTTACGATTTTCACTTGGTAAGTACCGCTTTCCAAATTCGGGAATAAGTACAAACCTTGGGCGTTCGTTGTGTCAGTTGCCAAAACCGCACTCGTCGTTGCGTTCAACAATTGAACAATCACACCCGCCACTGCTGGCTCGCCCGAATCTTGAATTCCGTTATTGTTTTGGTCTTTCCATACATAGTCCCCAATCGAACCTTTGGGCGAGTACAAGCCTGCGTCCACCGTTAGGTTATCTTTGGCCAAACCTGTGCCCAAGGCATTGATTGTCACCACTTGGCTCAAGCCCGTTGTTGGGTTAAAATCAGAGTCTTTCGTATCATCACCGCCTTGGTCTTGCTGACTGCTAATCACGCAACCCGCTGGTAAGCTTGCCGTTACGATTTTTACTTGGTAAGTACCTGAGTTCAAGTTTGAGAACAAGTACAAACCTTGGGCGTTCGTCGTATCGCTCGCTAAAACTGCACTCGTCGTTGCATTCAACAATTGAACAATCACACCCGCTACCGCTGGCTCGCCCGAATCTTGGACGCCGTTGTTGTTTTGGTCTTTCCATACGTAGTCGCCAATCGAGCCTTTGGGCGAGTACAAGCCTGCATCCACCGTTGGGTTGTCTTTGGTAATTCCTGTGCCCAAGGCATTGATAGTCACCACTTGACTCAAGCCCGTTGTTGGGTTAAAGTCGCTGTCTTTTGTATCATCACCACCCTGGTCTTGCTGGCTGCTAATCACACAACCCGCTGGTAAGCTTGCCGTTACAACTTTCACTTGGTATGTGCCACTCTCCAAATTCGGGAATAAGTACAAACCTTGGGCGTTCGTTGTGTCAGTTGCCAAAACTGCGCTGGTCGTTGGGTTCAACAATTGAACAATCACGCCCGCTACCGCTGGCTCGCCCGAATCTTGGACACCGTTGTTGTTTTGGTCTTTCCATACGTAGTCACCAATCGAACCTTTGGGCGAGTATAAACCTGCGTCAACCGTTGGGTTGTCTTTGGCCAAACCCGTTCCCAAGGCATTAATCGTCACCACTTGGCTCAAGCCCGTTGTTGGGTTAAAGTCGCTGTCTTTTGTATCATCACCACCCTGGTCTTGTTGACTGCTAATCACACAACCCGCTGGCAGACTCGTCGTTACAATTTTCACTTGGTATGTACCACTTTCCAAATTCGGGAATAAGTACAAACCTTGGGCGTTCGTTGTGTCAGTTGCTAAAACCGCGCTGGTTGTTGCGTTCAACAATTGAACAATCACACCCGCTACTGCTGGCTCGCCTGATTCTTGAATTCCGTTATTGTTTTGGTCTTTCCAAACGTAGTCGCCAATCGAGCCTTTGGGCGAGTATAAACCTGCATCCACTGTTGGGTTGTCTTTGGCCAAACCTATGCCCAAGGCATTGATAGTCACCACTTGACTCAAGCCCGTGGTTGGGTTAAAGTCGCTGTCTTTTGTATCATCACCACCCTGGTCTTGTTGACTGCTAATCACGCAACCCGCTGGTAAGCTCGTCGTTACAATTTTTACTTGGTAAGTACCGCTTTCCAAATTCGGGAACAAGTACAAACCTTGGGCGTTCGTTGTGTCAGTTGCCAAAACCGCACTCGTCGTTGCGTTCAACAATTGAACAATCACGCCCGCCACCGCTGGCTCGCCTGATTCTTGGACACCGTTGTTGTTTTGGTCTTTCCAAACATAGTCGCCAATCGAACCGACTGCAGAGTTAAATCCAGCATCAAAGGTATGATTCGCTCCTGCATTTGGCGTTGTTTCACAAATAACAGGATAACCTTGGAGTGCGACAGGAGCCGTATTGGTAGCAATTGCAAAATCACTATCGTTTTGGTCATTACCACCGTCAGTAGTACTGTTTAATTTTGTCAACTGATACCCTATTCCGCCAATCAGTAAGGAACCCGTCGTCGTATTAAATTTACTATCTTCTTTCCCTATCACCACATAATATTGCGTGTTTGGTTGAGGCCCCAAGACATTGGGTTTGGCCGCGCCTAAGGTATCTACCACGTTGGTGGCATCGAAATAATATTCCCCCAGTGCATTGGTGGTATCTTTGGCAAGGAAATTACCCGCTTTGTCGTAAAGGCTTACGACTACGTTAGGGATACCAGGCTCATTACAAGGATCTTGCACTCCGTCTTTATCGGTATCTATCCACAAACGATTACCAATTTGGATAGGAGCCAAATCACAAAGTGCTTCTAAATCCCCTAACGCAATGGCTTTGCTGAAGAACGTAGTATTCATCGTCACTGGAGTCACTTGGTATCGTCTGGCACTATTACCATTGGTATTGTTGAAATACGTAACTCCCGACGAAACCACATCAAAAGGATCCAACACAGTTACCGCCAACTCATTGCGACCTGCGATAAATGCCATACCGCCATAGCTCGTTTCTAGGTGATCTGTCTGATAATTATCACCCGAATAAAACTCTCCTCCACCAGGTCCATGATTATTACCTACTCCTCCCGCTGAAGTATTTGTACCTACTTTACCATTATTTTCTAGGATGAAATTTCCTGCTTGCGCATCTGCTCTCAACACATCTCCTGCTATTGTAGAACGAATGGTAGAAGTTCCGTAGGTTTTATAATTTCTATCGCCTGTTTGGTGACCAAAACGATCAAAAAAGCCCAAAACCATGTCGCCATCTTCCAAAAACTCAATGTCTGACAATACTGGTTGAGGATATACCGTAAATTCAACTTCATTGAAAGCTTTGTCAATTGCCCCCGTCCAAGCTTGCCATCTTTCAACGGATTCTTGGCTGTAAGTACGCCCGTGTCGGTAAGTAAGCGGAACCGTCAGCACAGGGGTAAAAATTGACGAACCATCGTCGGGCAATTCATACACAATGCTTTTGAGTTGGTCTTTGTCTTGGGTCAGTTCGGCAGGGCAAGTAGTTCCTACGTACACCTTTCCTTTGTGGTACTTCAAGGCAAACGGATAAGCTCTGTCTTCAAACTTAGCTCCTGCTACTGACCAAATTTTAATACCACTTAAAATCGCGTTGGCATCACCTCCTGGGTTATCATTGATGGTAATATCCAAACGATCGTCGGTGACGGTTACGTTGTTAAACATTTGCGAAACACTCGCATTTGCCGCTATGGCCAAAGTTTGCGCCGTTGCTTCTACCCTATTGGTCTGGTTTCTTGCCGCAGCATTATTGCCAAAGTAAAGTTGGACATTGTACGTACCATTCGGTACACTAATCAGGTACTGAAAGCCTGCTCCATTTCGGAATGTCGAGTACGCTGCTCCTGTACGTCCAGAAGTAGTCGTCACTCCTCCCGCAAAAAACTCATCTCCTATGAATCCATTGATTAATGCGCCATTGACGTTTCCTCCCGCTTTGATGTACAAGGTATCATAGCTGCTACCACAGGCTTTGGGGATGTTGAAGGTCGTCAAAGCACCTGGCGAGCCGTCGGTATTAATGGCGATTTTATGTAATTGACTTCCTTTGGGATTCACCACCCAAAGGGCCGAATTATCGTGCGAAATATCCATATCGCCCACTCCCACCTTACCAATGAGTGGGAAAGTAGTAGGGTCAGTACTAGGCGCAGTTGGTACTCCTAATTGACGAGCTGCATCATCACCAATTGTACCAAAATCTAAATTGTAAGGCGCTTTGGTCAAATCTGCCCAAACGCTGTTGGTCAAAGTCGCCGCATACGGATCCGAAGTTTGCCAAATGATACCTAAGTCACCTTTGTTATCTCCATCTGTATCTTTCAACCCTGCATGGCGTTTGAGGAACGAACCTGTAAACAACTGTTTGGTCTGGTTGTTGTAAGCAGTGCTCCACACAGAGCCAAACTCGCCTTTGTTGGATAGATATTGGGGTGTAGGCGTTGTTCCAGTCGTATTATAATTAAACTTCACCAAGACTTCTAAAGGATTGACTCCATTACCCGAAGCACCGTTGACAAAGCAAGTAGTAGTCATCAAGGGACTTGCCTGACAATAATCGTGCAAGCCCGTCAATCCCAAATCCACCGTACAATTAGGGGCAATGACAAACTGTACATCCGTACGGCCATCAACTCCATTATTAGTAGGGCGCGCCCAAGCAGGGAACGTGCTACTTACAAACTCAATCCGTACCGTATCGCTAGAGGCCGTCACGTTGGTAAGCGTATAGCGACCACGGTAGTCAGTTATGGCAGAATCAATCTTCACTCCCGCGCAGTTGAAAGCATACACTTTGATACCTGCAAAACCCAGTGAATCGGTGGTATTGAATACGCCGTTGTTGTTAAAATCATTAAAAATGGTTCCGCCGATGGTATTGCTACAAGGCGGAGCAGGACACAATACCGTATTTACTTTGATGGTTGTATCTTTGAAACAAACGTCGTTTCCTTTAAATACCCTCACGGTTATGATATTGCCTGCCGTTTGATTAGTCAACGTAAACGACCCCGTAAACGCTGTTGCCGAAGCGTAGGTCGTCGCTGTGCCTAACGCATACTTATCGCCACTTGCGGTGATTGTGACAGACGCGTTGTTCTGAGCAGTACCGTTGGCGCAAATAGCGTTTACCTGCGTAACGGTCGTGAATACAGGTTTTACACAGGCTGGTATAAAACCAGCGTCGAATGTGTGGTTTGCACCCGCACTTGGAGTAGCTTCGCAAATCACAGGAAAACCTTGCAGCGCCACGGGCGCAGAACTGCCCGCTAGTTCAAAATCATTGTCGTTTTGGTCATTACCGCTATTTTGGGTGCTGTTCGCAATCGTCAATTCGTATTTTTGACCTGTACTCAACGTGAGGACGCCGTCAGTTCGGTTGAACTGTGCTCCCGTTCCGATGGTTTCTTTCCCAATGACTATATAATATTGCGTGTTTGGTTGTGGTCCTCTGAAATTAGGTTTGGCCAAACCTACGGTGTCCACCACGTTCGTCGCATCGAAATAATATTCCCCCAGTGCATTGGTGGTATCTTTGGCAAGGAAATTACCTGCTTTATCGTAAAGGCTCACGACCACGTTGGCAATACCAGGCTCGTTGCAAGGATCTTGCACGCCGTCTTTATCGGTATCTATCCACAAACGATTACCAATTTGGATGGGTTGTGGGTTACATTGTAACTCCATGTCACCCAAGGCATAGCCTTTTCCAAAACTAGCAACGCCACCACTGTAAAGCGTATATGCTTTGTCGGCCAACCCTGTGGTGTTGTTGAGCCAAATAGCTCCTCCTGAATAAATTGTATTGTTGGCATCCATAGCCGCCATGATGACCTGGCCAGAGCCAGGCAATAATGCCAAACTACCCATGCTTCGTTCGTCGTGGTTGCTCATCCACGTATCACCAAAATAGAACTCTTTGCCGCCACGGCCTTGGCCATTAGGGGCATAAGTCGAAGACGCATTGTAATTTTGCTGCGCGGTAGTACCACCTACCGTCAATGGCCCTGCTTTACCGTCATTTTCGATTTCGTAAATGCCGTTGTTATTATACGCCCGCATCACGTCCCCACCCGTTACGCCTTGTTCGGCCAAAACGCCGTTAGGAAAATTATTGGCTTCGCCCGTTTGGTGTCCCCAACGATCCAAAAACCCTAAAATCATAGAGCCGTCCACGTCAAATTCAATGTCTGACAAAACAGGTTGTGGATAAAGATCGTGCAAGCCTGTCTGAACAGCTACTGTAAAGTCATCTGTCCAAGGGTTCCAGTGTGATTGTTTATCTAAGTCACTACCTGTGGTGGCCGTGTACGAGGTAGCCGCCCCACGGTCAAAGTCCAATTTAAAGTTAAGTACCTGGCTGAATGTACCCGTAACAGGCGTAAACTCATAAACCACGGCTTTGAGGTCACTGCGTAGCTGCGAAGTAGCAGCATCACATACCCCACCCACATAGACTTTTCCACGATAAGTTTTGGTAGCCCAAGGACGCCACTCACCTCCTACGCAACCAGGAGTAGGAATCGCCCAACTCGTTACGTTACCCGCCGTTGGGTTTGTTGTAGGTACGCGGTAGAGTTTTTTGGTGGCTAAATTAATGGTATAAAGAAATTCTTCATCTTCGGTAATGTCAATGTCGCCCAAGCTCACTTTACCAATTTGGGCAAAAGTCGTGGCATCCGTATTGGGAGAACCAGCAGCGGTATTTACTCCCCGAGTAGCATTATCTGCTATAGTGCCTGTGCTTTCGACCGTGTTCATGTCAAAGAACAACGTACCGTTGAGACCCGCCGCATCAGGACTAATTTGGTAAATAGCCCCACCGCCGTTAGGCCCCATGGCCGAGTGGCGCTTGAGGAAAGCAGCTGCAAAGAGACGACTGGTGGATTTTTGGTACGCAATCCCCCAAGTTGTCCCAATCTGATTGGTATTTGAGAGTTGTTTCTTATTGGCATTTGCCCCAGCACTTGTTACATCGTACGAGAAGCGTATCAAAGCATCGCCCGTGGCGGTAGTAGCCCCATTGACATGGCAAGGCACCATCACAAATGGGTTGATTTGGCAATAATCAGCCGTCAAGCCTAAGTCCACCGAACAGTTAGGAGCAATCACAAACTGTACGTCTGTACGCCCGTCAGTTCCATTGTAAGTCGGTTTAACCCACGAAGGGAAAGTAGAACGAACAAACTCAATGCGCACCGTGTCGTTGGAAGCCGTTACGTTGGTCATGGTATAACGCCCGCGGTAGTCAGTCACGGCGGAGTCAATCTTCACGCCTGCGCAATTGAAGGCATACACTTTGATACCCGCAAAGCCCAATGAATCGGTGGTATTGAATACGCCGTTGTTGTTAAAATCATTGAAAACGGTTCCGCCAATGGTATTGGTACAAGGAGGAGCAGGACAAAGTTTTTGATTCACCACAATAGTTGTATCGCGGTAGCACGCATCAGCCCCGTTGAAAATACGAAACGTAAGCAGCGAACCAGCGGTGAGATTATTGGCAGTAAATGAACCAGTGAAAGTCGTTGCCGCAGCGTAGAGGGTTGAAGTTCCAACAGCGTATTTATCACCCGTGGCGGTTATTGTTACTGAAGCGTTATTATTGACAACGACTCCTGAACAGGTTGCCGTTACTTGGGCAATGTTTGTTACTGCTGGCAAACACGAACGATAGCCGACATCAAAGCTGTGGTCGGTAGCACCTATATCGCCCGTAGTGAAAGCGATTTGACCATTTGTACCCGCGTCGGAGTCAATCAAATCGTTGCTACCTGCGTTGAGCGTCGTGATTGAATTAGTCCCTACCGCCGTTGGGAATTTTAATATATAATTGGTATTGGGCTGTAAGTCTATGCCATATTTAGCCGAGCTGGTATTCGTACCCGTTGCCGACGAAAAGTAATAGTTACCATTGGCGTCGGTAAGTACTGAGTCTATTTTGACCCCACCCGCATCGCATAAAATCACTTTTACGTTGGCCAGTCCCAGCTCACCCGCATCTTGAAAACCGTCGGCATCAGTATCTTGCCACACACGGTTGCCTATTTCAAGGGGGGCTAATTCTCCCGAAAGCTCCAAATCACCGAGCCCAATGGCTTTTCCTAAAGCCGTATTGGTTGTCCCAGTCACTGGCTCATAATACAACTGATACAGGTTGGTAGCTGCGGCATTGGTGGTTGAGAATTTCCCAGTTCCCCCCGAAACATAATTGATGGGATCCATCAGGGTCAGCATTAATTTGCCATCTCCTTTCAAAACGGCAGCAGCTCCCATCGACGTTTCGGCATGAATACCATATACATCAGCATTAAAAAACTCGCCGTTACCTGGTCCTTGGGCATTGGCTAGGCCACCTGTATATTGCTCTCCATTAATTGAATTAAAACGGCCATTACTTTCCAGCGTATATTCGCCTGTTGTACAATTTAAGCCTGCTATCTGAATATCTCCCCCAATCGCATGATAAATGAGTGTCGTATTGGTAGATAAATAATGATAATTTCTCGCTCCGAATTGGTTTCCAGAGCGATCCATAAAATCCAAAATTATATCTCCACGGTCAGAAAACTCAATGTCGGATAAAATGGGTTGAGGATAGGCGCTGTTGGTACCATTTACAAAAACATTACGTACATCGTTTGTCCAAGTGAACCACTTATTATCTCCAGCAAGGCTACTGGCTGTTCCTTTGTTAAAATCCAACAAATAATTGAGAATAGGGGTCGAATTAAACGTAAACGCCCCCGTAGGGTTATTTACTTCAAACACCACTGCCCGTAAATCGGTAGTACGGCTTCCTCCATTTTCTCCCGTTGTTACGGCACCGACGTATAATTTTCCTCGAAAAAACTTCAAACCCCAAGGCCGTAATACGCCGTTTGGTGCCGTAAAATTCGGCAAGTCGTATTCTGTCGCTTCGCTTACTCCTGTTGGGTTGGTGATGCTATTGAGTTTTAAGCGCACAATTTTTCGAGAAAACACATTCACCACAAACAAATACTGATCATCATCACTGATTTCAATATCTCCTAAGCCAACCTTTCCTATTTGGTCAAAAGTAGCGGGGTCATACGTTGGGGTAGTAGGCGAACCTGTTAAACCACGCTGGCTGTTTGTGCCAAGCACCCCCATTCCTTCGGGAGCACCTGAAACAGGGTCGGTACTTCCCAAATAACTTACCAAAACACCTGTATTGGCAGTCCCCCCTACCGTCTGGGTAGTAAGCGAATAACTCGACCCACTTCCGTAGGCAACCGCGGATGCCGCCGCCCGGGTGCGAAAACCGTTGTTATCTAAATCATAAAATTGGGTTACTTTAAAGGTATTGGTCGAACTATCCTCTAACATGTAAATCCCTCCTGTGTTCATCGGCCCAATGCCCACATGGCGTTTCACAAGCGCCGATGTAAACATTTTCTTGGCGGTTTTACTGTAAGCCACTCCCCAAGTAGGCCCCATTTTATACCCATTCATTTTGCGCGTAGGTGCAGTCGTTCCTGAGTTATTATAAGGATAGCCAACAAACCATGGCTCTGCTCCCGCCGTTCCACCTGCTACGGTAGGGTCACCGTGTACATAACATGGAACATAGACCATGGTATTGGCTGCACCACGGTTAAAGTCATTGGGATTATGAAGTCCAAAATTAATATTGGTGCTATTGCCTTTCGCAAACTGCACCGAACTCCCATAAGCAGCCCCTCCCAACGCCGATATATCAACAGAGTCATTGGCACATAATCCTGACGTTGGAAGCACAAACTCCACGCGGACATCGCCTGTACTACAACCCGCTACGTTGTAGTTGGGGGCGGTATTGCCTGAAGTGGTAGCTGTGCCACAGAGCACCCCCGAACCTGAACTGGTATTGTACACATTAACAATAACCCCTGGAATCAACGGCTCGTTGGTGTCTCGGGTACCGTTTCCGTTAAAATCTCTAAATACAGTACCTCTCACCTGGGCATATCCTTGTAAACAGGATAATGTTAAGCCCAGAGCAAAAAGGAAAGGCACCACGAAGCGACTGGAAGTAAAAGCTATTTTCATAACCAAAATTTGATTTAGGATGCGGACTGCTTGAGTTTGCAGCTAAACAGAAACAATTAGTGTGCCAATCCTTTAGGGATATTCAATATTTCTTTTTGGGACACAAAAACACCTCAATAGCTCCCTAAAGCGCCATATATGCGAACAAACGGCTTTAAACAAAGAAGAAACACCTACAGCTAAAAATCTGATTATCAAATTTTTAACTAAACAAAAAAGAAGATTAAAAGAAAATAAATATGTCTAATAACAAGACAAAAAACAGGTATAAATTCAAAAAGCAACTGGAATACAAAATTTCCAATATAGTACATTATATCATCAAAAACACGGGTTATGTCGTGTTTTAAAATATCACTAAAAGACATAATATTTATCTAATCCCTACCACTACTTCGGTGGTCAACAATGAGCGAGCTCGCCCCCGAAATGTACCCGATAAGGGAGCAATAGACTGAGGCTCTCCCGACGCTGCCAAATACACGTGATTGTTCCCAACGGCTTGTCCTTCCGTAGGGTCAAAGCCACGCCAACCTGCCCCAGGCAAATACACTTCCGCCCAAGCATGTAAATCATTCTCTTGCAATACATTACCATACAGATACCCACTTACAAAACGCGCCGCCAAACCGATACTTCGGCAGCAGGCCACAAACAGTTGAGCAAAGTCCCGACAAGACCCTTTTCGACCAATCAAGGTATGTTCGGGCAACATAGGAGCGCCTACTTCGCGGCGTTCATAAACATAGTCTTGGGCAATGGTTCGACAAAGCGTGGTCAAAAAAGGAACGGTCATCCACCGCACTGAAGCGGCCGTGTGACGGGCATACTGTTCGACATACGTAGTCACCCCTTCCCGTACGAGATACGGTTGTAAATATTTTTTTAGGGAGGCAGAATAATGAAACGGCAGGCGCTCGGTTTCAAACGGAAATAAAACAAATCCGAAGGGATTAAAGGCATTGGAAGCCAAGGTCATTTCCACCGAAATCGACAATCGGTCGGTCATTTCTCGAAAATAGGCGATTTGTTGGTGATTTCCCTCGGCGTCAACATTTTGTACCAGCATACTGGGCGTGGGTTCTATCACCATCGAATACCCAAGTAAGCGCTGATGTGGAGAAGCTTTCGGTTGCAGATAAATGGTATGAGCGTCGAGGCTAACGGCTTCGGAATACGAATAAGAGAGTTTATGCAAAACGTGTATATTCATAACAATGTACCCTGAGTTGAAAAGGCATATATATAAATAAAAAAAAAGGTGGAGATTTACTCCACCTTTTTATACTTTATCTCGAACTTTATCAAGTATCGGGTCCATCCAATCGTTTGGCAAACGCTGGACAGAATTTTGGAGCAGCATACTCCATTGCAGCGACAAATGCGCTAAATCATCTTTTTGAAAGCGGTGTTCGGTCAGATGGAAACTTCCTTCTTCATACATAACCACATCAATAGGATAATCAACGTCGTTGGCACTCACCCGCGTTGAATCAAAAGACAAAAAACCGACTTTCAGTGCATCCATCAAAGAGGAATCATACTTTAAACTCCTGAACAACAGCGGTTTTCCGTAATTAGAATTACCAATAACAAAAAACGGCGACGTTTCTCCCACCTCTACCCAGTTACCTTCAGGATAAAGCAGGTAGAGTTTGTGTTCGTCGTCGTCTTCCAATTGCCCTCCTACAATGGCGTGCAAATTGAAACGAAGTCCAGCGGCATCCAGCGCTTCTTTATCTTCTCGTGCCACTCGCCTTACTTGTTGGCCAAAGGCATTGACGGCCTTATACAGTTTGTTAAAATTCCCATCTTCTTCTTCTAACACTTCTCGAAAATACGTCACGGCTTTGTCACGCACCGAGCGTAGCCCCGATGTCATGATAAACAACGAATGATTTTCGAGCTGATGGACCGAAATTTTTTTGTTGGTACTCACTTCAGTACCCGATGTGAGGCGGGTATCGGCGATGGCTACCAGCCCAGAGGCGACTTTAATGCCAAGACAATAGGTCATTGTAAAAACTTAGGATTGAGATTGGTACTGAAACGCTTCGACAGGTTTGATGTCGAAATACGTTTCAAAAATTGCTTTACTTACCTCATTTCCGCGAATTTGGAATTGGTCGAGGTATTGGTGCAAACCTGTTTCAAAAATATCTTCAATGTCGGTATATTCGATTTCAGAGCGAAGTTTACCCATTTTTTTCTCCGCTTGGTTACTAAAGCGGTTGGAGGTAGGTGTGCCCGAAATTTCGTACAACGATAGCTCCGCTTGACGGATACAATGGGCCATTGCACGGGGGAAGAGTTTATCAAGAATCAAAAACTCAGCGATGTGCTTTGGTGTAAGTATCTGGTTTTGTTGACGATACATATTATAGGCACTTACCGACTTCAACACTGCTGTCCAGAGCACCAGTTCGAGTGTACTTCCTGTCACGTCCGAGTCAGGCATGAGGGTAAAATACGATACATCCAAGAAACGCGACGTTTTGTCGGCCCGTTCCATAAAACGCCCTAAGCGCCCAAAATGCCATGCTTCATTGCGCGTGATGGTCGCATCCACGATGCCGTAAAACAGCTGCGTTCCGTTTCGTACTTCCGAATAGAAATCCTGCATGTGGTTCAAATCCCACTCTTGTTTGGGTTGCACATTGCGCAGCCACAAATAAAGCTGGTTCAGGTTTTCCCACATTTCCTTCGAAATACTTTCCCGAATCGTCCGCCCATTTTCCCGTGCGGCCGAAATACAGGTATAAATCGAGTTTGGATTCCGCTTGTCGAACGTCATGAAATTAATCACGTTTTCGCGCGTGGGCTCATCGTAATGCTGATAAAACAAGTAGTTATCGGCAGTAGCAATCAGCAGTGGCTCCCATTGTTCGCTGACACTGGGAGGCAAGTCAAATGCCAAATTGAAATTTACTCCGATGAAACGAGCATAGTTTTCAGCTCGCTCTATATAGCGATTCATCCAGTAAATGGAATCTGCAACGCGGCTTAACATTGCCATACTATTAAGGTGGGGGTTGGTGAATGACAATCGCTAAACTACTGTAATAATCCGAAATGGCCAAATTTTTTACTGTATGTCTCTCTGTAAACTACTTTACCGAAAATTTATATACTGTTTTGGTATAATATTCTTCGCTAGGGCGTAAAACAACGCTGGGGAATTGGGGCTGATTGGGAGAATCAGGGTAATGTTGGGTTTCAAAACAAAAACCAATACGCTTCCGATAAGTAATGTTATTTTTACCTGTGATGTTATTGCTCAAAAAATTACCTGTGTAAAACTGAATCCCTGGCTCAGTTGTAAAAACTTCCATAAAACGCCCCGAAGTAGGTTCGTAGGCCGTTGCGGTTGGGCGTAAGGTCTTTGGTTCTCCATTGACTACCCAACAATGGTCATACCCCCCAGCTACTTTGATTTGGTCATCCTCAGGGTCGTTGATTCGCTCCCCTACGACATGTGGTTGAAGAAAATCAAACGGCGTCCCTTTCACCGCACGCAGCTCGCCCGTCGGTATCAAGTTTTTGTTTACTGGCACCAAATAGTCGGCGTTGATTGTCACGATGTGGTCGAGTACGTCTGTTTTTGCCCCAGTAAAATTAAAATAAGTGTGATTTGTCAAATTGACAATGGTCGTTTTGTCGGTCGTGCTGCGGTACTCAATTTCCAGGGCATTGTCGTCGGTCAAACGATACGTCACTTCCGTAGAAAGCGTCCCAGGAAACCCCTCTTCTCCGTCAGGACTCACGTACGACAGCTTCAAGGCATTTTCTGACTCTATCACTTCTGCCTTCCAAATTTTTTTATCAAAACCCTTTTTTCCACCGTGAATGCTATTGACTCCGCTATTAACAGCCAATGGGTATTCTTTTCCTTCCAAAGTAAACTTGGCATCAGCAATGCGATTTCCGTAACGCCCGATTAGGGCACCAAAATAAGGCGAAGCTTTCAAGTAACCATCCAAGTTGTCGTAGCCTAGCACCACATCTTCTTTCACGCCATTTTTGTCGGGCACTAACAAATGAGAAATAATTCCGCCATAGTTAGAGATGCGTACCTCTACCCCAGCTGCGCTACGCAAGGTAAATAAGTCGGCCGTTTGGCCATCGGGCAATTGCCCAAAAGTTGTTTTTGTAATTGTGTTCATCTTTTTGTTAGCCGTCTTTTTTGTCGATTTTTGAGCGAAGCTACCCACGCAAGCTCCCACACTTATCAGACATATCATTGTCAAATTAAATACAAACTGTCGCATAAAAATAGAAATTGGTGAGGTAAAACAACGTTTTCTTTTTTTCAAAGCATGAATCTTTCCAATTCTCTCCTTTATATAAACAAAAAAAACAGGAGTGTTTTATCAAAACACCCCTGTTTATACTAGCATTTTACTATGTTATTAATCCACTTTCACCACTTTCAGCGTGGCTTGTTTGTCTCCCGCATTGACCTTCAAGAAATACATCCCGTTGGCCAGCTCGCTGACGTTAAACTCCTCTTGATGCGTGCTGGTCTCGGGTGTAAATTGACGACTCAAAACCCGACGACCCGAAGCGTCCGTTAAGGTAGTTTCCACTGCTCTCCACTGTTCTTGCTGCGCCTACTCCTATCCCATCAGCAGCAAGATAAATTACTCGTAGAAGTCAAGGTCGCCTTCATTAAAAAGCATATCTATTTTACAAGCAACCCCTTCCTAACTATGGCATTTTTCCAGAAGATGCGTAGTTTTGTGGTTGTCTAAATTTATCATCGTTATCGCTGATTACTTATACTTCTACTCGTTTTGCTCCACCCAGCTATGTCAGTTCGTCTTTGTTTTTTTATTGCGCTTTTCCAATTGGCGGGTTGTATTTTACATGCCCAATCCACACCTCCTTCAGTGAATACCTTGAAAGGTGATTACAAACGTGCGACCAACAATCGCCAGCGGTTGGATATTTTAAAGCAACTATTTGCTTACTACAGACCAATTGATGTCGATTCAGCACAAATCATTTTGGATTTAGCGTTGCCCATTGCGCGTCGTTCAAAGGATACCAAAACAGAAGTTTTTCTTCTAACCAAACAAGATACGCTGTATCGAATAAATAAGGCAGATCCTAAAACAGGATTTGCGGTGTATTTTCAAGCACTTCAGCTGGCAGAGTCCATTTCAGATAGTGCCGCCTTTAGCGATATTTACTACGGCATCGGCCGTATTCAAGATGAGCAGCAGAACAAAGAGGAAGCCGTAAAAGCATTTCTTACAGCCATTCAAACCGCTAAAACGGGGGTTGCTCTTTACAATGGGTTGGAATCGCTTGCGGTACACTATGCCAATAACAAAAACCTTACCGAAGCCAAAAAATACTTCAAAAAGGCAGAAAACCTGGTCATTGGCTCAGCAGATATTGCCAACTATCGTTTGAGGCTTTTTAGTAACATGGGCGAGTTTTATTCACAATATAAGCAAGATACAACCAAAAGTGTCTCCTACTTTCGCAGTGCTACACTCAGTGCAGTTACCAATCCTCAAACTGACCTTACCCGCTACTTAATAGAGACCAAAGGTTTAGCGATGACCTTGTTAAACCTCAAAGACTATAAAAACTGCATTTCACTTTGTCGTAAATTGATTATTTATCGAAACAATCACAAACACAACATTCAACTTATTGTAACGCGAACTTTTCATTGAATTATGTCAAAAAAGGGGATTTAAAGGGCAATACATAGCATAGAGAGTGAAAGAATCGTATTTTGGAGTTACCAAGCTTCAAAAACTAACCAATTTCTCCCTATGCTGACGGAAATATACTACGAAGTGGACGAGTTCAACAAGAAACATCTGGAAAAATTGCGGTTTATGCAGCAAAGATAGATTGGTATCCTAAACGCCAATTAGGCTGTATGACTATGAGCGAAATCATGACAATCCTGATTTACTATCATTATTCTCACTACAAAAATTTCAAGAATTACTATGAGGAACATGTGAGTAAAGAACTCAAAAAAGACTTTCCAGATTTAGTGGGTTATGATCGCTTTGTATGGTACATTCCCTTAGCTTTTTTACCCATGTTTCCATTTATATCGTTGTAAGTTATCTATTCGGACAGGTATCTATTTCATTGACAGCACCAAAATAGAAGCTTGTCACCCTAAACGAGTACACCAGCACAAAGTCTTTAAAGGGCTGGCCGACTGGGGAAAGACCTCTGTGGGATGGTTTTATGGAATAAAAATACACCTCATTATCAACCGCGTCGGCGTTCCGAAATTTAGGAGAGGTTATACAAACTTGCTTCACAACAGGAAGTTGCTCAGATACTAATATTTCCACTCTTTTTTACCTTCTCAAGGACCTTTCTGGATGGGTATTTGGTGACAAGGGCTATTTGATGAATGAAGCCAAAATGGCATTTATTGAGTACAATAATGAGGTCGATTTCTTTGCCAAACCACGCAGCAATGTAAAGAAAAAATCAGCCAAAGAAATTCCTTTACAAGCCCAAAAGATGGCTAAAAAAAGACCTGTTATTGAAACCGTTATTGGTATTCAAAAAAATGTAATGGATCTTGAACACACCAGGCATCGAAAAGCTACGAATGCTTTTACGCATTCATTGGCTGCTATATGTGCCTATTCTTTTTACCAAAGAAAACCCAAAGTTAGTATTACAGCACCATTGGAATTGAGCCAGTATTGTACCCCAATCGCTGCATAGATATTGAAAAGTTCACGTTAAATTAGGAACAGACCTTGAACAAGGTACGGGACTAGGACTCGTCTTGGTCAAGGAGTTGGTAGAAGCCAACCAAGGAAGTATTGAAGTAAACAGTGAACCCAACAAAGGAACGCTGTTTAAACTTTATTTCAGGACAAGCCTAGCGGCGGCATTATCCTGAAACAATCCTCATTTCTTATGCCTGTGGGGTACTTTTAGGCCCCTTAGAATGCCCCCCTCGGCGGAAAGGGCGTTTGTTACTTTTAGGTTTTTTGTTGGGCGACGCAGGTTTATACACAGGAGCATCACCGAGGCTTACTGGCAATGCCAACTTTGGCAGTTCCTTTCCAATAAGTCGCTCAATAGCGGCTAATTTTTTTTGGTCTTTTTCGTTGATAAACGTCACGGCCGTGCCTGTCGTAGCTGCGCGCGCTGTGCGACCAATGCGGTGAATATAATCTTCAGGGTCGTGGGGTGCGTCAAAATTTACGACCAAATCAATTCCCTCTACGTCAATTCCGCGTGAGAGAATATCCGTTCCAATCAGAATCGGTAACGCCCTGCTTTTAAACTCCCGCAAAATCTCTTCACGTTCTTTTTGCTCAAGGTCGGAGTGAAACGCTTTAGCCTTTACTTTGGCCTTTCGAAGCTCTTCATTGAGTTTTTTTACGTTTTCCTTCGTGGAAGCAAAAATGATAATGCTTTCGTAGCTCCCCTCCTTCAAAATATGTTTTAACAACGGTATTTTTTGGGCGTCGTAGGCCAAATATATCTGTTGCAAAATTCCCTCGGCAGGTTTGGCAACGGCAATACTGATTTGTTCGGGATTCTGCAAAATCGTCTTGGCCAACGTTCTGATTTTGGGTGGCATGGTTGCCGAAAACAAAAGTGTTTGGCGTTGCGAAGGTAAATAGCTGATTATCTTGATAATGTCATCATAGAAACCCATGTCCAGCATACGGTCGGCTTCGTCCAAAATCAAGTGTTGCAGGTGCTTGAAGTTGATTTCGCCCATTTGTAAAAGCGCAATCAAACGCCCTGGCGTAGCGATGATTACATTGCCACCGTCGGCCAAAGCACGGCGTTGTTGGCTCCATGCCGCGCCATCTCCCCCACCGTAAATGGCAATAGAACTTACGCCCGTAAAATAGCCCAAGCCTTCGATTTGTTGGTCAATTTGGATGGCCAACTCGCGGGTAGGCGCTAAAACAAGGGTATTGAGGTGCCGAATTTCGTCGGGTGCAATGATAATTTTATTCAGAATTGGCAACAAGTAAGCGGCAGTCTTACCCGTTCCCGTTTGGGCACAGGCAATGAGGTCTTTATTGTCAAGAATAACGGGTATTGCTTGCGCTTGGATGGGGGTAGGTTCATCAAAACCCATGGCATTTAGTCCATCCAAAAGCTCATATTCAAAGTCAAAATCGTCGAAAGTCAATGGTGATGTGATTAAAGGTGAAAGTACAAAAATAGGTTTTTTAATACAATAATCTACTTATCCCCTTTCTTTTACCACAATAAAGCCCTAACCTACCCCTTCCCGCCTCTCACCAAAAGCCAAATGGCCAAAGAAAGTTCGCCCAAAGCCATAGGAGCGCTTAAAATCGCTTCGATTTGTTTACGATAAACCGAAAAATCAGCTATAATCTGTTGGGCTGTATGAATGCCCACGTAACAAATTCCCGCAAAACAGACTAGAAAACCAAGCCATTTTGGGGTTTTAGGCGACGTTAAAATCAAATACCCTAAAACCAACAAGTGAACGCCAAACAAAATTAGCCCCAACGACCACCCCCGCAAGAAATCTTCTAAATACGCCATGACCTCCGCTGCTTTTTGCATTTTGGCCGAATCTAACAAAGGGAGCAACGGAAGTAGCGCCGCACCAAGCGAGAGCGAATAGACCCAGCGAAGCACCGCCGCCAGCATCGACAGGTGTGAATTGGTACTGTAAAAGAAGCCGTAAAGCGCCCAACCTACCACTACATCCAAGAGTAAAATCCCGACGAAGGTGGCTACCACCCAATATACGAGCGAAGGTGTTTGGTTAAATTGTTGAAAAGTCGCCAACGTATCTCCTTCTACGTACAAGGTTTCAAACGCATAACCGTAGCCAACTCCCGCCAATAAGGCCATCAAAATCAATGAACTACCTGCAATCAATGCCATCTGCCTACGTGTTTGACTGGTTGTTTTCATCTCTGTATTCATTCTTTTGTGTTAGTGTTCATTTTTCACAAAAGTAATCCACCGCCGAGGCACGAGTCGTTGACTAAAGTTAAGAAAGGAGGAAGCACTCTCAAAAATTGTCCTTTGGTAAGGTTAGTAAATGCCGAGCCTCAGCTTTTTGATTCACATCGACTTACTTGAATCCTTTGTGAATACCTGCTCCAATGACCACCAAAAAGAAAATCACCTATACCCTCCTTTGTTTCATTGTTATTGGAATTGGCTACGTGGCCCAGTACGCCTATCGTTTTGCCCAAATTGGAGCGGCTTACAACGCCAAAGCCGTTTGTTCATGCGTGTACGTATCGGGACGGCCGCTCACCTCCGTGATTGCCGAAGATTTGTACGCAATCCCTTACGGCACCAACACCGTTGACACCACTCAGCAAACCGCAACGGCTACGATTTTGGGCATCATCACCAAAACAGCCATGTATCGACCCAAGCTCGGATGTACGCTCGTCAACGAAAGTACGATTGAAGAACTTCGTCAGCAGCCATCGGTTACAGTCTCTACCGATGCCGCCCTCGTGGCCGATTCTGTTTTGCCCGCTCCCCAACAAACTGCGTTGCACAAGACCTTTGACTGGGCTTTTTCGGAGCCCGATGCCCAACATCCGATTCAGACTCGCGCCGTCGTGGTGTTACATAAGGGAAAAGTTGTAGCCGAACGTTACGCCAAAGGCATCGCCCCGACGACGGCTCTCACGGGCTGGTCGATGACCAAAAGCGTGACCAATGCCATGATTGGCCTTTTGGTCAAAGACGGCAAACTCAACGTCAATCAACCTGCCCCCATCACCGAATGGGCCAACGACGACCGCAAAAAAATTACGCTCGATAACCTGCTTCGCATGAGTAGCGGCCTAAAGTTTGAAGAAAACTATTCGACCATCAGCGACGCAACCAAGATGTTGTTTTCGGTAGCAGCGGCAGGTCGCTATGCCATCCATAGCCCCTCAGAAGTACCCCCTGCGACCAAATGGTATTATTCGAGCGGCACGACGAACATTTTACAAGAAATTGCTCGTCGGCAGTTCAAATCACACGCTGCGTATATTAACTTTCCCCACGAACGGTTGTTCAAAAAGCTAGGAATGAGCACCGCCCACCTCGAACCCGACCCTTCGGGCACCTACGTGGGTTCATCGTTCTTGTTTGCTTCCGCCCGTGACTGGGCAAAATTTGGCCAACTCTACGCCCAAGACGGTCTTTGGAACGGAGAACGCCTTCTTCCTGAAGGTTGGGTCAATTACTCCTCACGCGAGACTCCTCATTCGGAAGGGCGTTATGCTACTCAATTCTGGACGTACGTGCGCCAAGCAGGCTTACCTGCCGACAGTTTTACCATGAATGGCTTTGAAGGGCAGTTTGTCCTAATTGTTCCTTCCAAACAACTCGTCGTCGTGCGTTTGGGCTGTACGCCCCAAGAGAAGTATTTTGACGAAGTGAAGTTTTTCAAAGAAATTGCGGCTCTCTTCTAACAAGTATAGTGGTCGTAAACGGCGAAACAGGGAGGTTGGGAGCAACCTCCTGCACATTGCCGTGGGTTTGGTTGCTCACAACCAAACGAAAACCGCAGAAAATAGAGGTTGTGAGCAACCTCCTGCACATTGACGTGAGTTTGGTTGCTCACAACCAAACGAAAGCCGCAAGCAGGGAGGTTGTAAGCAACCTCCTGCACTTTTATAATTTCTTAAACTTCAACGTTAACTTCGTCATGCGAGGTGGATCATAGAGCGTACTTCGGGTTTCCATCTCAAACGCATCTTCATACACGTTGCGCGGATAAATGTTCCAGCCGCCCGTTTTGGCCACGGTATCACGCAGGGCAATGACATTTTGTTTTTGGTATTTTTCCCACTGAAAACGTTTATTTTCGGTCGCTCCTTTAAAATGCCCCTCAAACGTACCATCAGGCAAAAAACGCACCCAATCCATGTATTCATCAAACTGAACACCGCTGATATGCGGAATGTGCTTACCTTCTTTAAAGACAGGGGCTTCGTCCATCAGAATTTCTTGTATTTGCCATTTAGACACCGCCGTTAGTCTGGCTTGGGCCTCGTCAACATTCTCGGCAGGACGGTTACAGCCCGACAAAATCAGTAGAAAAATGGGTAGAAAATGGTGCAATTTCATCGTTTTTTTTCGTATTTTTAGCCCTAAATAAGCTTCCCGAAAGTTCTGAAACTTTCGGGAAGCTATCTCTCCGTACAAGTATAGTGCATTTTTTCCAAAACCATGAACCGCATCGACCGCCTTACAGCCATCTTGATTCAATTACAATCTAAGCGCGTAGTGAAAGCCCAAGAAATTGCCGACCGTTTTGAAATTAGTCTTCGTACGGTTTACCGCGACATTCGCGCGCTCGAAGAAGCAGGCGTACCGATTGGCGCCGAAGCAGGCATTGGGTATTTTCTAGAAGACTATCACTTACCCCCTGTTATGTTTTCCAATGAAGAGGCCAGCGCCTTGCTTTTTGGAGCTAAGTTGGTGAGCAAAATGGGCGACGCTTCGCTCAATGAAAGTTTTGAATCGGCACTTTACAAAATTAAGTCAGTGCTTAAACGTTCAGAGAAAGAACACCTCGAAGACCTTGATAGCCGAGTAGCAGTACTAAACCGTCGCCGTCAACAACCGTTTTCGGAGCATTTGCTCAATCAAATTCAACAGGCCATTGTCCGCCAACACGTTTTGTTGATTGATTATGTATCTAACTATCAACCACAAGCTACGCAACGAGAAATCGAGCCCATTGGCCTTGTTTATTATAATTCACATTGGCACTTGATTGGCTATTGCCGCCTTCGGGGCGACTACCGCGATTTTCGTACCGACCGCATTCAGCAATTAGTCAATACCGAGAAGTTCTTCCAAAAACAAAACCTGTTGACCCTTCAAGCTTACCTTGGCCGACTTCGGGTGCAGGAAGAATTGGAAGAAACGGTCGTTTGGGTACACCGTGGTGCGGCGGTTTTTATGCAAGAACAAAAATACAGTTGGGGGTTCATTTCGGAAGAAACCCAGGGCAAATACGTCCGTATGACGTTCATGACCCAGTACTACGAAGGCATTGGTCGGTGGCTGCTGTCGTACGGTAAGCACATCAACGTCGAAGGCCCTCAAAAACTGAAAGATACCATGCGCGACATCGTTTCGGAAATGGCTGAACACTATCTCCAACCCTACTGACATACTGTTGTCACCACGGCCTTTTACCTTTGTAGTGTCAAATAAAACAACACATTATTTAACCTACAACAAGCCATGACAACAATTAATCCTTACTTGAGTTTTTTGGGTAACACCGAAGAAGTTTTCCTTTTTTACAAATCCGTTTTTGGTGGCGAATTTGCTGGTTTCCAGCGCTTCAAAGACATCCCTGGCTCCGAATCAATGCCCGCCAACGAGTTAGAAAAAGTGATGCACGTGGCCCTTGAAATTGCACCAGGCTACGTACTCATGGGTACTGATTCGCTCGAAAGTGCAGGCCACACCGTCAACATCGGCAACCACATTTCTCTCTCTATCGGAACTGACAGCAAAGAGGAAGCGGAACGCCTCTTCAACGGTTTGTCGGCAGGCGGAGAAATCGAAATGCCCCTTCAAGACACTTTCTGGAATGCCTACTTTGGTGCTTTTACTGATAAGTTTGGCGTCAAATGGATGGTGAATTACGACTATCCTCAAAAATAATCGCGTTGCTATTACCCCACTTTTTTTAACAGCCATGAATAACAAATATACCAAACCGTTCACCGCCCTCGTCTTTACAACCCAAACGACACTTCCACAGTTAGGCACACTCGTTGGGCACGTTGCCCAAGATTTATACCGCGAAGCAGCGGCACTAAATTTACTTCCAACGGGGCCTATCCACTGGAATTATGTAGGTTTGGACGGTAAGCCTGACACGGTTTTTACCCTCGACATTGTCTTACCCGTTCAAGGCAAAGAAGTGCCTTCTGGTCGCTTTGCCTTTCAAACCATTCTACCTTTCAAGTGCATATCGCTTGTACACGAAGGCCCTTGGGAAGAGCTTCCTCAGGTGTATGGAAAAGCCATGAGTTTCATCCATTCGCAAGGCTTGCAATTGAGTGGTGCCAACCGCGAACTCTATGTGATGATGGACTTTGGAAATAGCGAAAACAACGTCACTGAGGTGCAAATTGGGATTTTATAGAATAAATATAGTTTGAGTGTTTGAACCTCCCGAAAGTTAAAAACTTTCGGGAGGTTGTTTTTTAGTTATATAAGCGCCAACGCCCGCTCGTTTGCTTTTTCTTCTTTCCAATGTTTCCAAGTCGGACCCAACACTTTGTTCATGCCTTTGTCAATCACAAAATGACGGGTGATGTTCCATAAACCACGTAGGCGCGTAAACATCGTGTCGTTGGAACGCAGCGCAATCGAAAAACCGCCGTCCACATAATGGATGAAATGCCAAAAAGTAGAGGGGATAAAAATGGTTTCGCCGTGTTCGAGGGTCGTATCCCAACCTTGTGCTTTTCGGAAAGCGGGATAACGTTCGTAATCGGGTCGTAACACATTGACGTGGCTTTGTACCGTAAACGGATGTTGGTACAAATACGGGCTTTGGTCGGGGGCAAAAAGCACCACGCGTTTACGGGTCTGAAACTGCGTCAGAAACACCGAAGAACAATCAATATCGTAGTGCAGATTGACAACGGCATCTTGTCCTCCAAAAAACATAAACGGATACTCTTTAACAAATCCGTCGGTGATGGTCGGGATTTGCACGTCCTTGACTAAGTCGGGCGCGTGTTGAAAAATGTTAAACAAAAACATCCGTAACTCCGTCGGCCCCGCTTGAATCAACTCCAAGTAGTCGCCAAAAGGCATGTGGATTTTGGGAGCCATATAGCCTTTTCCCGCATCGTGAAAATCGTTTCCAAAGAGCGGCACGTTCAGCTGTCCGTAGTGTTTTTTCAAATACTCAAAAGTCCACTTTTGAGTGGCTGGCCAATCGGCGGCCAAATCTTTAAATACTACGGGTTTGCCTGGCAACAAGTACTGTTCTCTAAATTCTTCGGGAGTAAGCCCCGAGCGCTTTTCAATTGGCTGTAGTTTCATGGTATAACGCTGGTTCTGAAGTGGAAAATAGTGTTGTTAAAATAACGAAAAACCAAAAAAAATGACTCCCACTGTTCTAACAATTTAATATACGTTTAATGAGCCTTGGACTTTCTGCATGACAACTCACAGCGCATTCCCCCTCAATAATTTGACATAACTTTTCGATTCACTTGCAAGATTCGGCTGAGTTAGTAAATTTGTCCGTCAACAGTCAGATTTTATACTTAGATTATTTCTCAAACCTCCAAAAACATAAACCTACCATGCTCGAAGCTGCTGTACAAACCAAAATAGACCAATGGCTTAGCGGAAATTACGATGCTGATACAAAAGCAACGATCCAACAACTCCTTGACCAAGAAAATAGTACCGAACTTACCGATTCGTTTTACAAAGACTTAGAATTTGGAACAGGAGGTTTGCGCGGTCTGATTGGTGTGGGTTCCAATCGGATGAACCAATACACCATCGGAGCAGCTACGCAAGGGTTGGCCAATTACCTCAACAAAAATTTTGCAGGAGAAGCCATTAGCGTAGCGATTGCCCACGACAGCCGCATCAAATCGGATGAGTTTGCGCGAGTAACTGCCAATATTTTTTCGGCCAACGGCATTGATGTGTATCTTTTTGAAGCCCTTCGCCCAACGCCAGAACTGAGCTTTGCCATCCGTCTTTTGGGCTGCAAAAGCGGCGTTGTTGTGACAGCTTCGCACAACCCAAAAGAATACAATGGTTATAAGGCATATTGGGACGATGGCTCACAAGTAGTAGCACCGCACGACCGCAATGTGATTGCAGAAGTAAATGCAATCCAGTCGATTGACGACATTAAATTTGAAGGTGATAGCGCTAAAATTCACCTCATTGGCAAGGAAGTGGACGAAAAATACCTCGACCAAATTGTCTCACTTTCTATTTCTAAAGACGCCATTACGCGCCAAAAAGACCTTAAAATTGTCTTTACGCCCATCCACGGAACGGGCGTGACGTTGGTACCACCGCTGCTCCAAAAAATGGGTTTCGAAAACGTGACCGTCATTGCCGAGCAAGCCGAACCTAACGGAAACGGACAGTTCCCAACGGTGGTTTACCCCAACCCCGAAGAGTCAGAAGCGATGTCGATGGCGGTAAATAAAGCCAAAGAGATCGACGCTGATCTTGTACTGGGCACCGACCCCGATGCTGACCGCGTGGGAATAGCCGTTAAAAATCACCACGGTGAAATTCAGCTCCTTAACGGTAACCAAACCGCTACGTTGCTCATTTATTACCTCCTTCAAGCGTGGAAAGAAGCAGGCAAATTGACGGGTAAAGAGTTTGTTTGTAAAACCATCGTCACCACCGACCTCATCGACAAGATGGCGGCAGGTTATGACGTTTATTGCTACAATACGCTCACGGGCTTTAAGTACATCGCCCAAGTAATCAGAGAGTTAGAAGGCCAACAGCAGTTTATCGGTGGCGGCGAAGAAAGCTACGGTTACCTCATCGGAGATGCTGTGCGCGACAAAGATGCTATTGCAAGTTGCGGAATGATTGCCGAGTTGACGGCCTATGCCAAAGACAAAGGCTTGAGCTTGTTTGATATGCTGATGGAAGTCTATAAACAATTTGGCTTCTACTACGAAGGGCTCATATCATTGACCAAAAAAGGAAAAGCGGGGGCCGAAGAAATCCAACAAATGATGGCCGACTTCCGCGCCAACCCTCCGCAGTCGTTGGCAGGCTCGCCCGTGGTTCGCATCGACGATTATAAGTTTTTGAAACGTACGGAAAATGGCACAACCGTTGACATTCCTTCGGGAAGCATGGGTATCGAATCATCGAACGTACTTCAATTCTTTACCGCCGACGGCACCAAGTTTACTTGCCGCCCATCGGGAACAGAGCCTAAAATCAAGTTTTATGTAGGCGTAGTAGCACCGCTCAACAACAACGAAGAGTTTGATGCCGTCTATGCGTCGTTGAAACAAAAAGTAGCCTCTATCGGGGAAGAATTGGGATTGAAATAAGACCAAATAATAATTTTTTTTAAAAATTTTTGGGCAGATAAAATAATTTGCCGTATATTCACGTTACGTTTAGAGTCCCAGTGACAAACTGGGGCTTTTCATCATAGGTTAAGTGTGAGAAAAGCCATTCGCATATAGCGAGTTGGCTTTTTTGTTTTAGAGGTTCTTCCGTATTTTTACACCCAACCAAATTCTACCATATACAACGTACAACCCCTAATCAACTCGTAATGAGGAAAATAAATACCTTACTATGGTGTCTTACCCTGTGGGCTGGGGTAACGCTCTCGTACAAAAGTTTTGCCCAAGATGCCAACTACGAACGCGACTATAAACGTGCCGTAGCACTCTATAAAACAGGCGAATACAACCTCGCCATGGCTGATTTACTGCTGTTGACGGCCCGCAAATACCAACATGGTCTGGTTCCTTTTGCACAGTACTATTACAGCTTGGCGGCCCTCAAAAACAACCGACCCCTCGAAAGCCAACAAATGTTGCTCCAACTGAGAGAACGCTTTCCTGAATGGAAAAAAATGGACGAAGTGTCGTATTTACTTGCCGATTTGTCGTTTCGGGACAAGCAGTACAACAAAGCCTTGGAGTACTTATCTGAAATCACCAATGTGTCGGTCAAAAAGGACGTAGAACCGCTCAAACGCGTGTATATCAACCCCGTTCAAGATTTAGCGTTGCTAAAAAAACTCAATCAGCAACATCCTTCCGACAAGATTGTGGCCCTTCGATTGATTGACGTTATTCAACGAACCTCCAACGACAAAGCTGATTTGGAACTGTCTGATGACCTTACGAATCGCTTTGGGATTGCTCCTACCAAGCCCAAAAACGATGTAACTCCGATGAAAAAAGCAAACACCAAAGGTTATTACAACATCGCGGTGATTTTGCCTTTTAAAGTAAAGGAGTTTTCACCTAACCAGCGCGTTCGTAGCAATCAGTTTGCTTACGACATGTACGAAGGCATGAAACTTGCCAAAGCCAAGCTCCAGCAAGAGGGGATTTTGGTGAATATGTTTACCTACGACATAGGCAGCGACCCCGAAGACATGCTGAATGTGGTCAACAATACCAATTTTGCCCAAACCGACCTCATCGTTGGCCCTGTTTACAGCGAGCCCGCCAAACTTGCCGCTGATTTTGCCCAAAGCAATGGCATTTTTTACGTTCACCCCACTTCACTCGTGACCGACCTAAGTGCTACTTTTTCCAATACACTTTTGCTGCAACCTTCTTTTGAACGTCAGGCGTCTCAAAGTTTTGATTATATGCGGTCGTTACCCACTGCTACTTCCAAAAAAGTAGCCATCTATTATGGCAGTTCCCGCCGCGACTCCACGTTGGCTGCTGCTTACCGCACCAAAGCCACCGCTTCGGGCTATCAGGTATCGGATTTTCGTCGTACCCGCGAAAAACTAGACAGCACTGCGACCATTTCGAGCGTAAACAAACCAGGTCATATTGCCGTTTTTAGTAGTAATGAAAACGATGGAAACAAAATATTGGGTCTGATGGATAAACGTCATATCAACGTTCCTTTGCTTGCCAATTCTACGGCCTTTAACGTGGGCGTAGTCGGGGCAAATACATTTAACAATAGCCCTGTTTATATCATTGATACCGAATTCATTGATATTGCCAAATCCCAAGTCCGCGATTTTCAGAATTTGTATTTTTCAAAACGTAACACCGTTCCGTCGATTTATGCTTTGCAGGGATACGACCTCGTGTTGTTTTTTGGGCGAATGCTTCACAAATACCAAAACCAACTACGCAACGGACTAGATGTACGTTCGTACGACGACGATTATTTATTATCGGGTTTTAATTACCAACATTCCAACGATAACCAAGTTGTACCCATTATCCAAATCGACGATGCGAGGTGGGTGCGGGTCAATGCTCAGTAACCAATGAAAATAGGGTTCACACAGAGCATCTGCGAGAAAAAGATTATTAACTCAATTATTTTTGCCAAATCAGAAATGCAAATCACTCAAAGTCAAGCACTTTTCGAAAAAGCCAAACAATACATCCCTGGTGGGGTCAACTCGCCTGTACGTGCCTTTCGTGCCGTAGGCGGCTCCCCTATTTTTATTAAATCGGCCAAAGGCCCGTACCTCTACGACGAAGACGGCAACCAATACCTCGAATGTATCAACTCGTGGGGGCCCATGATTTTGGGACACGCCCACGAGCTCATCGAAAAAGCCGTTTCGGATGCCATTCAAAACTCGTTTTCGTTTGGCGCTCCCACCCGCAAAGAAGTTGAAATGGCCGAATTGATTATTAGCATGGTACCTTCGGTCGAAAAAGTACGGATGGTTAACTCGGGCACGGAAGCTACGATGTCGGCCATTCGGGTAGCGAGAGGCTACACGGGCCGCGACAAAATCATCAAGTTTGAAGGCTGTTATCACGGCCACGGCGACAGTTTTTTGATTGCCGCAGGGAGTGGCGCCGTCACGATGGGCGTCCCCGATAGCCCAGGCGTCACCAAAGGCGTCGCCAACGACACACTCACGGCTCCTTTCAACGACCTCGCCGCCCTTACCAACCTCGTCGAAGCCAACAAGGGCGAAGTGGCGGCGCTGATTTTAGAACCTGTGGTTGGGAACATGGGTTGCGTGCTGCCCAACGAAGGCTACCTCCAAGCCATCCGCGACTTGTGTACCAAAGAAGGTATCGTTTTGATTTTTGACGAAGTAATGACAGGATTCCGTTTGGCCAAAGGCGGCGCGCAAGAGCGTTTTGGCATTGTGCCTGACATGACCACGATGGGTAAAATCATTGGGGGAGGGCTGCCCGTAGGTGCTTACGGCGGTAAGCGCGAAATCATGGATTGCGTATCCCCCGCAGGGCCTGTGTATCAAGCAGGTACGCTCTCGGGAAATCCGATTGCGATGTCGGCAGGTTTGGCCATGTTGCGTTACCTCGACAGCCACCCTGAAGTCTATACCCGTCTCGAAGCGGTGGGGACAACCATCACAAACGGTTTCAAAGCATCGCTCCAACAACTCGGACTGAACTATACCATCAACCAAATTGGGTCGATGTTTACGTTGTTTATGACCGACCAGCCCGTGACTGATTTTAGCTCGGCCAAAACGTCCGATTTAGCGTTGTTTGGGCGGTATTTTCAGGCCATGTTGAAGCGCGGCATTTACCTTGCCCCTTCGCAGTTTGAGAGCTTATTTTTCTCGTACGCACTTGAAGACCAGCACGTTCAGCAGTTGATTGAGGCCAACGAAGAAGCGTTGAAAGAGGTGTTATAATTTCTCATTGAGCTAACTCCTACGAGCGCAGAAATAACTGTGTTCGTGGGAGTTAGTCTTCCAGTACATGTACCCTAATGGAGCTTATTTTTTAATGACTGTTAAAGTTGATTATTTAATAGGGAAACTAAACCTACCTTCTTTAATCCTAACCGTTTTAATAGGTGAGCCTCCCGCCAACTCTATCTCAAAACTCCCTGTGATAGCATCTTCGGAAATAGACTCAATGATCATTTTACCCGTCGAATTTCCAGAACTGTACGTAGTGAAGGCATCAAGTGAATAAAACACCAATCCAACTCCGCCTATCCCCAGATTATAAGTACCTGTTGCTGAGGGTTGTTTAGACATTACCAAACTCAATACTTCTTTATTGCTTTTTTGACCTGAATAGAGAATATTTTGCGTTCCATCTGGGTTTTTTACGCCCAAACTACGGCTCACCGTTACAGACTCCCACAGGTTTCCATCAATGGTTGCTTTCAAAAAAAAGGCAGGTTCGACGCTTTTCTTCTTGCAAGACTCTCCCAAAACTAGCAAACACAATAAAATACCAATAAGATGTTTCATAGCTTCAATAGTTAATTATAGATTTTACTTAATCGCCTCAAAACAATACGTATGGTAGCCTGTACGGCTAAAAATCCGCCCCTTTTCACCGTCTTTGCCTGGTAAGCCCGTCACAAAAACTCCGAAATGACCATCCAATTTCCCATCCGTATCTGAGGGAATATCCCACAATAATTTGGTGGTTTTCAACTCCCTTGCGCGAAGGCGACCCTTGGAAAGATAGTACAAAATACCCCCAGCATAGTATGAACTCGTGTAAGAAAGTGTTTCATTGCCCAGTTTCCAAATCTGCTCACCCGTATCGGCATCTACGCAATAAAGTGTACTCATACTATCATACAAAACCATGTAGCGGTTTTCAAAAATCCCCTGTATCTCTGCAAAGCTAGGTAAATCTTTTACCCATAATCGTTTGCCTTTCTGCCAATCCAAACACGTCACTAAATTATCTCCAATCAGATACAGTTTTGACCCTTTTAAAACCAACTTACTTCCATCCATTCCTTGGGGGCGTTCTGGAAATATCCGAAGATGGTCGTATTCCCATATTTTTTTTGTCAAATTGTAAAGCCCCAAATATCCGATAAGTTCGCCTCGATTTGCCCCCAATTCATTAAAAACGACAATCAGCAAAGTATCTTTTCCTGAGACAACAGGCTGTAAATCCATCCCAATTCCTACTGTTTGTTTTGAGATAAGTTCCCGTACATGTTGACGACTATAATTGGGTGACAGAATTTTCTCTTCCTTCCCCGTTTTGATATTGCCCCGATAGATATGGGGTTCCCAAATGCCCTGATTGTATAATTCAAGGGGAGTACCAAACATAAAATACTCATCCCCCAAGCCATAACAGAGCGGAGTACCAGAGTAGTCCGTTGTTTTTTTCCATACGGTAGTACCCGTTTCTACATTGATACAATAGTTTCGTGGCCCTGCATGATACAACAGTAGATTATCTTTGACATAGACTGCTTTACCCCAATAATCACCCACATATATTTCATCATTAAGTCTAATGACATCACGCCAACGCCAAATCGGTTTTCCCGTATCAAGATTGAGCAATCGAAACTCATTTTCCAAAGTAGTGGGGTTGGTATAGTAGGTATCTAACAATCCATTCTTAATAAAATGAACAAAAAATGGCCCAACTCGGGGTCTATTAAAATCTGAAATATTTTCTACTTTCCAAATTGATTTTTTTTGAAAAACCACTCCGTTTTCATCCACTTTTTCAAGGTTAATCCGCTCCTTGCAGGAAGTCATGGTTACGCCCAACAGCGTAACCATAATTGATATAAAAGCCCGTTTCATCGAAAAGCAATAGACATATTTCCTCCTGCGCGATTACCATTGAAAGCAGCATTCAATTCATTCCTTGACAAATCACTCCGTCTCATCTCCTGATGATTATTGCCAGCCAATTCTCGTATATCGGCATTCGACGACCACGCCGTATTTTCGGCTATCTGTGAGCGGCGCGGTACAAGGCCGTCGGTTTGGTCGCGGGCAAATATCGTTACCTCGCGCGTTGTCTCAATGTTAACTAAAGTCATATATAGCTGTTTTAACGTACTGATTTTTAAACAAATACTTCATTTTCAAGCCTTTTTTAGGCTCTGTTCTCAGGTTATTTTCTTAAAAGCAGGGTAAAACAGGGTAATTGTTGGCAAGCTAGAAGCTTTCTTAGAAAAACGCAAGTAGTAGTTGTACTTTTGATTAAACGGTAAAAAAATGTCGTCTTTTTTCAAAACCTACTGCCGAAAGTGTAGTTTTGAACAATAGAACGATTATCCGATTTGTCTTATGCCCAAACGCATTATTTATTGGTTCCGAAACGATTTACGTTTACACGATAACGAAGGCTTTTTCAAAGCAACGCAGAATGCCCAAGAGGTGATTCCTGTCTATGTCTTTGATGCGCGTCAATTTCAGCAACTCGACCGCCTAGGATTTCCCAAAACGGGCACATTTCGGGCAAAATTCCTGCTCGAATCCGTCCAAAACCTGCAAGATAACCTCCGCAAAAAAGGCGGTAACTTGGTCATTCGTACGGGCAAACCTGAGGTTGTCTTGAGCGAACTAGCCCGCGAGTACGCCGCTGAGGCCGTTTACACAAGCAAAGAAGCCGCCCAAGAAGAGGCCGACATCGAAACGGCACTTTCCAAAAAACTCAAAGTCGATAACGTTGGTTTTGAAGTCTTTTGGCAATCTACGCTCTACCACCCCCGCGATCTTCCATTTTGGGTTTCGCGTATTCCTGATACTTTTACGGAGTTTCGCAAAGCAGTCGAAAAACAGTCAAAAATACGCCCGACATTTCCAGCACCTGTGGCCGTTCGCCTACCCGAAGGGATTGAAATTGGAAAAATTCCCGAAATCTACGAACTGATTCTCTTTTCGAGCCTCCCCGTTTCTGACGCCCGTGGCGTGCTTGCTTTTCACGGAGGCGAAACGGAAGGGTTAAAACGCTTACAAAATTATTTTTGGGATACCGATCACCTCAAAGTCTATAAAGAAACCCGCAACGGCCTGCTTGGCGAAGATTATTCTTCTAAGTTTTCGGCTTGGTTGACCTACGGCTGCGTTTCGCCACGCCACATCTACGAAGAAGTAAAACGCTACGAAGCACAGCGTGGCGCCAACGACTCGACCTACTGGCTGGTTTTTGAACTCCTTTGGCGCGACTACTTCCGTTTTATTACCCTAAAATTTGGCGCCCGTATCTTCAAAGTAGCTGGAATCCAACACAATATCCTGCAAAAATGGGAGAACAACCGAGACCTTTTCCAAAAGTGGATAAACGGACAAACGGGAGTGCCTTTTATCGATGCCAACATGCGTGAACTCCAATTGACAGGCTTTATGTCGAACCGTGGACGGCAAAATGTGGCTAGTTTTTTGGCCAAAGATTTACACCTTAACTGGACGTGGGGAGCGGCTTATTTTGAAAGCCAACTCATTGATTATGATGTATGTAGCAACTGGGGTAACTGGAATTATGTAGCGGGTGTGGGCAACGACCCGCGCGAAAATCGCTATTTCAACATTCACACCCAAGCCACACGCTACGACGAAAAAGGTGAGTACGTCAAGACCTGGCTTCCTACCCTGGCAAATGTTCCTGCGTCAAAAATCCATCAAGTTTGGAACCTCAGCCCTGTCGAGCAAAAAACTTTTGGGGTACAGCTCGGCAATGATTATCCCAAACCCATCGTTAATGGCAACAAGTGGTTAAAAAAATAACCCCTTTCTCTTAATCAAATCTACCATAAAACGATGAAAATCAAACACTATCTACCTCTTTTGAGTACGTTTCTTTTTGCCTCAGTCGCTGCTTTTTCGCAGGATTTTATCCCTGCATACGACCGTTTTTCGGGTAAAGAAACCTCTTATCTAACCCTCGAAGACGGCACGAAAATAGAAGGTACACTCGAAGACCTCGACCGCCGCAAAGGCTTAATCGAAGAAGTAACGATTAAAGATGCCAACGGCAAAAAATGGAAATTTACGCCCGACAAAATCAAGTCGATGTACTTGATGCCCAGTGGTTTCTCGAAGTTTTCAACCAACATGGACGTAGGAACTAAGGTTAAGAAATGGGACGCGACTTACATCGACAGTGAAATCATTAAAAAAGGGTATGCCTATTTTGAAAAGGCCAAAGTAGCCATCAAAAAAGACCAAGAAATGCTTTTGATGCAGCTTCTTAACCCAGGTTTTAACAGCAAAATCAAGGTATTTCACGACCCTTTTGCGGCCGAAACCATGCGTGTCGGCATTGGAGGAATGACCATGGCGGGTGGCGACGACAAATCGTACTACGTACAGGTAGGTGACAACGTAGCCAAAAAACTCAAAAAGAAAGACTACGACGACGAATACAAAGTGCTTTATTCGAGCTGCCCTTCTTTGCTCACTAAGGTGGGAGAAAAAGTCCGCTGGACAGAATTTTCTAAAAACGTGTACGAATATACGTTTGAATGCCAGTAATCAATTTAAGGGGTAAAATACAAAGCTACAAGTGACAAGTTTGGAAGCGGCAAAGAGCCAACAAACCGCAACAATTTGAGCATTTTCACGAATAAACAGCCAATTCTAAAATCAGATTTTAGAATTGGCTGTTTATTTTTCACCAAGAATAACTCAAGAAAATCCGTTTACCGCACCAACTTTGGGGTATATTTTTAAGCCAATACCCCCTCTTCTGCCAAATACTTCCACACGGTGGAAATGTTACAAACCCTAAGATTATTTCTTAACCAAAAATCATCAGCTTGTGGCGTAATTACCAAATTTTGATTTGCCTGCAAATCATCCATGGCCACGGTATTACCCCTTGAAAGCGTTGGATGGTTACCATATTTTATTTCAATCGCTACTTTTACTTTGGTATTTTGTACCAACACTAAATCTACTTCTGCTTTATCCTTCGTACGATAAAAGTAGGGCTCCACATCAGAGCGAAGATTAGCTATTATTTGCTGGATAACATACCCTTCCCACGAGCCCCCCAAGGCTATATTTCCCAACAACCCTTCAAAGTTCCGTATGCCCATTAGGTAATGTAACATACCTGTATCTGTAAAAAAAAGCTTTGGTGATTTCACTAAACGTTTGCTTATGTTGACAGAATATGGGTACAAGCGACGAATTAAAAGAGCAGATTCTAGAAAATCAATGTAGGTTTTTACCGTAGGAAGTGTGATATTCAACGAATTAGCCAAATCAGTGTATGTCAACAGCCCACCTTGCACGTTAGTTAGCATACTTAATAAATTTCGAACTGTGACAGGCGTTGCAGTCAATCCTAAAGCAGGCAAATCTCGTTCAACATAGGTCTGAATAAAACCTCTAAACCATAATTCCATTGCTTTGTCATTGGGTGCCAATAGCGCGTCAGGAAATCCTCCTCTGAACCAATGATCTTGGTACCTAATTCCCGCATGAACTACCTCCCGAATATGCAGGGGAGCCATTTCCAAATACAGTATTCGCCCAGCGAGTGATTCGGAGCTCTGTCTTAACAAATCGGGTGAAGCCGACCCCAGTAGAATAAATCGGCCTGGACGCCGATTTTTATCAATCATCGAGCGTAACAACGGAAATAATTCTGGCATTCGTTGAATCTCATCTAACACCACTACTTTTTCCTCATGTTCTTCAAAGTACAAATCGGGCGCAGTTTGAAGCTTCGCATAGTCGGCAAAGTACTCTAAATCTAAATAGATGCTTGGTCGGTTGATTTCACGAATCAGCGATTTTACAAAAGTAGTCTTTCCAACTTGCCGAGGCCCCAAAATGGCAACGCTTGGTAGGTAAGCCAATGCCTCCGTCACTTCTGTATAAATGCTTCTTGTAATCATAGTTTTTTCAAAATAAACAGACAAAATTAAAATTTCATTTTAGAATTGTCTGTTTATTTGCTCATAAAGATTATTTTTTACCAAGAATAACTCAAGAAAATCCGTTTACCGCACTAACTTTGGGGCAAACGGATTCCAACAAACAAGAACGTTATATACCAAAAGATGACAAACTACATCGAAGCCAACAAAGATAGATTTTTGAGCGAGTTGCTCGACTTGCTCCGCATTCCATCGGTCAGTGCCGATCCTAAATTCAAAGACGATGTGCGCCGCTGTGCCGAAGCTGTCAAAGAGGCCATTCTGAAAGCAGGGGCTGACCTCGCCGAAATCCACGAAACGCCAGGCCACCCAGTGGTTTATGGAGAAAAAATCATTGACCCTTCGCTCCCCACGGTATTAATCTATGGTCACTACGACGTGCAGCCCGCCGACCCATACGAGCTTTGGGACTCGCCACCGTTTGAACCAGTAATCAAAAACGAGCGGATTTATGCCCGTGGTGCTTGCGACGATAAAGGACAGTTTTACATGCACATCAAAGCCCTCGAAACGATGGTGGAAACGGGCACCTTAACTTGCAATGTCAAAATCATGATTGAAGGGGAAGAAGAGGTAGGCTCTGACCACCTCGGAACGTTTGTGAGAGAAAACAAAGAAAAACTCAAAGCCGACGTTATCCTCATTTCGGACACCAGCATCATTGCCAACGACACGCCTTCCATTGAAGTAGGTTTACGCGGGCTGACTTACCTCGAAGTAGAAGTAACGGGTGCCAATCGCGACCTCCACTCGGGCGTGTATGGTGGAGCTGTAGCCAATCCTATTAATGTACTTTGCGAAATGATTGCGTCGTTGAAAGACGAAAACAACCACATTACGATTCCAGGGTTTTATGACAAAGTACAAGAACTAAGCGCCGACCAACGCACCGCACTCAACGAAGCACCGTTTGATTTGGACGAATACAAGCGTGACTTGGCCATCGACGAAATTGAAGGCGAAACGGGATATACCACCATCGAGCGTACAGGCATCCGTCCTACCCTTGATGTGAATGGGATTTGGGGAGGATATATTGGAGAAGGTGCCAAAACGGTATTGCCTTCTAAAGCCTACGCCAAAATCAGTATGCGCCTCGTACCCGACCAACATAACGACGAAATTTTGGAGATTTTTACCCAACATTTCTTGTCGATTGCGCCGCCGTCGGTCAAAGTTGTTGTAAAACCCCACCACGGTGGACTTCCGTACGTTACCCCCGTTGACTCGGTCGAGTACCGTGCCGCAGAACTTGCCATGAAAGAAGCATGGGGCGGCAAGCAACCTGTGCCTACGCGTGGCGGCGGAAGTATTCCGATTGTGGCATTGTTTGAACAAGAGTTGGGTTTAAAGTCTATTTTGATGGGCTTCGGGCTTGACATTGACGCCCTTCACTCACCCAACGAAAGCTACGGTTTGTTCAATTTTTACAAGGGAATTGAAACCATTCCATTGTTTTTCAAGCATTATGCTGCATTGAAACGATAATTGACGTCAATAATTCTCTCTGTCGCGACGAGTAGGGTTTCTTAAATGAAGCCCTACATCAGGGTTTTTCGTTAAAAATTCCCTATTTTGCATCGCTAACACTCGTTAGTCGGAAAACCCACCGTAAAAATTAAACATTTCCTTTAAAAAAGATTATTTTTCCTATGAGCGAAACTTCAAGCCTCTTCAAAGCGGGCGTCGTAACAGGAGATGGTGTGAGCGAACTTTTTCGTCATGCCAACCAAAATGACTACGCCCTTCCTGCTGTCAACGTAGTAGGCACCAACTCCATCAATGCAGTTCTAGAAACAGCGAAAAAAGTAAACTCGCCTGTCATCGTCCAATTCTCAAACGGCGGTGGAATTTTCTACGCAGGAAAGAGCATTTCAAACGCGAACCAACAAGCTGCCATTGCGGGCTCAATCTCAGGTGCAATGCACGTTCACCAAATGGCTGAGTTGTATGGTGTTCCAGTAATTTTGCACACCGACCACTGCGCAAAAAAATTACTTCCTTGGATTGACGGTTTGTTGGATGCAGGCGAAAGATATTTTGACCAACATGGTAAGCCTTTGTTTAGCTCACACATGATTGACTTGTCAGAAGAGCCTATCGAAGAAAACATCGAAATCTGTTCAAAATATTTTGAGCGTATGTCAAAACTTGGAATGACGCTTGAAATCGAACTAGGCGTAACGGGTGGCGAAGAAGATGGCGTGGATAACACCGACGTAGATAGCTCTAAACTATACACTCAGCCTTCGGAAGTAGCGTATGCGTACGAAGAATTGAGCAAAATTTCGGACAAATTTACCATTGCGGCAGCCTTCGGAAACGTACACGGCGTGTATAAGCCAGGTAACGTAAAATTGGCTCCAATTATCTTGAAAAATTCTCAAGACTATATCCAAGAAAAGTTCGGAACAGGGCCACTTCCAGTAAACTTCGTCTTCCACGGAGGTTCGGGAAGTAGCCGCGAGGAAATCCGCGAGGCCATCCAATACGGCGCTATCAAGATGAACATTGACACCGATATGCAGTGGTCAACTTGGGAAGGTGTCTTGAAATATTACAAGTCAAAAGAAGGATACTTGCAGTCACAGTTGGGGAACCCAGAAGGATCAGACTCTCCCAATAAAAAATATTATGACCCACGCGTATGGCTTCGTAAAGGCGAAGAAAGCATGGTTGACCGCCTTGCAGTTGCTTTTGAAGACCTAAATTGTATCAACCGATTGGGATAATTTCGGCGTGATTTTTGTACTAGAAAAGCGGTGAAAATAAAATTTTCACCGCTTTTTCATTTTACCCCTTTTTTCATTTATTTTTAGTGCATGAACGACGCCATACTTCAGTACTACCTACCCCATCAGCTCTCGCCCAAACGCCTCGACCGCTACCTCGCATCAGGCTGGTTTCGGACTGTAAATATGCTATTTAGAGCAAAGGTAACGTGCTTCGATAACGACATATGCTCCCCCATCAATATCCGTATCAACCTCGCGGAGCATGAGCATTCGAAGCGCATGAGAAAACTACTGAATAAGAACGGAAAGCTTTTTCGGCACGAAATTCGCAAGGCAACCATTACCCGCGAAAAAGAAGAGCTATTCCACCAACACCAACGTCGATTCAGAAGTTTTTTGAGTAATTCTTTGGAAGAATTTTTGGTACTTACACCACGCTTCGAAACCTACGAAATCGACGTTTATGACGATGACCGACTGATTGCCATCAGCTACTTTGACCAAGGCCACAACAGCCTGATGAGTCTGCTGGGGCTGTTTGACCCAGGTTATTCTTCGTACAGTTTGGGGATTTATACCATGCTTCTCGAAATGGAATATGCCAAATCGACCGAACGTCAGTGGTACTATCCTGGCTATGTTCACGAACGGCCTTCTATTTACGATTATAAACTTCGAATCGGAAAACCCGAAATTTACGATTGGCAAAGTCGCCGCTGGCTTCGCCACATCGACCCGCATAAATTACCTAACTGGGCCGACCACATCAAGAACCGTACTTACGCGCTTGAACACGCCCTGCAAATGGTAGAAATTAGTTTCCAACGCAAAGTTTATCTTTTCTTTGGTTGGCATTATTTCAATTCTCTCTACGAACAACTATTCCACTGCCCACTTATGCTTGTCTTGTCTGACGGGCGCGTGGTGGCTTACGACGTAGAACGCGATCAGTACGTATGCGCCAAATTGGAGATTTACGTACCATTCCGCGATATTCAAATGACATTGGCTCCCGATTTTGACGTATCAGTGCATCACACGGACGTCATGCGGGTTGTCGAATTTACCTATCGTACCGCAAGTGCCAACGACATGGTGAATTATATTTGGAAAACCACCTACCCGCAACAAGAGATTAGCTGGTGGATCAAATCAAAATTAATGAACTAGCAAACTTGCCAAGTTTCTACTCCGACGCAATCAAACTTGGCAAGTTTTTACTCAGACTCAAACCAAACTTGCCAAGTTTCTACTCCGACGCAATCAAACTTGGCAAGTTTTTACTCAGACTCAAACCAAACTTGGCAAGTTTCTAGGCATCTAGCCATTTTTTAAAATTCTCTGCTTTTTCGCGGCTCACGTAGATTTCATCATCATCACGGTGACGAAGTTTGATTTTTAATCGCCCATTAAAATGCGGCTCAATGCGCTCAATAGCCGAAATTTGGCTCAAATACTTCCGATTGAGTCTAAAAAATTGTTTCGGATTTAACTTTTGCTCCAGCTCGTCGAGGGTATCGTCCACAAAATACTTCTTTTGCTCTTTGGTCACCAAAAATACCACTTTGTCTTCCGCGTATAAATACGCCACTTCGGGCACTTCTACCACGTCGAAGCGCGCACCTGCTTTCAGCAAAAAACGCGACTTCCAGTCGGTGCGTTGGCTCAACATCGCCTCTAACACTTTCCCGATTTTGTCCTGAGAATTGGCCGCTTGCTGTTGATTAAATTTCTCAAAAGCGGCCTCTAATTCATCCTTCTCAATTGGTTTTAACAAATAATCGACGCTATTTACCTTAAACGCTCGAATGGCATATTCGTCATAAGCCGTCGTAAAAATGATGGGCGCTGTTATATCGACCTGTTGAAACAACTCAAACGACAGGCCGTCGGCGAGTTGAATATCCATTAAAATCAAGTCGGGCTGCGGGTTTTCGTTCAACCATTTTGCCGCAGTTCGCACACTTTCCAGTTTAGCCAAAATAACCGCTTGGGGTTCAATATACTTGACGAGTGCTTCCAATCGCTTGGCCGCCAAAGGCTCATCTTCTAAAATAACAATGTTCATTGTTGAAAGCGTTTAAGTTATACTTTTCTTCTGATTATTAGTAACCAGAAGCACCGAAGCCAGAGGCGCTACAAAAAGGAATACTTACTTCAAAAAAATCAACAGTTTCTTTCACCTCAACAGGTGCAGACGTAACGAGCTTATAGCGACTTTTCAGGTTACTTAATCCAATGCCCGTTGATTCCAAAAACTGCTTATTTTTGGGTTGAAACGTATTTCGAACCACTACTCGATCTCCATCAACAAACAACGAAATCGTCAAAGGCTTTTCGCTAGAACATTCATTGTGTTTCAACGCATTTTCCACCAACGTCAGCAGCCCTTGGGTGACAATCGAACGGGTTCCATCTGCTTTATCAACTGACAAATCATATTGTAAATTTTCCCCGAAACGCATTTTATGAATAAACAAATATGCCTCCACGATTTTAAGCTCCGTTCCCAACTCCACCGTTACGCGGTCGTTGTTTTGTAAATTATAACGAAATACTTTAGAAAGCCTTTCGACCAAATTTACCGCATTTTCGGGGTCTTCGGGAATAAGCGCACTCAGGATATTGAGCGAATTAAACAAAAAATGGGGATTTACCTGATTTTTGAGGGCGTCATATTCTGCCCTAAGCAGCGCCTGATTGAGTTGTTCTTGTTGGAGTAATGACTTTTTCCAGCGGTCGGTCAATTGCTGAATCACATACACCGACGTAAATGCAATGGTCATCAAGACGTACGTCAGGCCGCTTGAGACATAGACTCGGGCGGGAAATGCTTCTTTTTTTACCAATTGAATAATTATTAACACCAACGTACTGATGATAATTGCCACGAGCACACATACCAGTACATAGGCACCCAGCATCCGCTGCACGGGCCAGTTGGCCGCACGGCGCATCAACAACGGCATCAAGTATTCTTGAATGCGGCTAATCGCCAGGGCTGATGCAAAAATAAGTAGTGTCCACGTCCAGTTTACCTCACCTGTTTTGAGGTTTGTATTCAAGAGTAAAATCAACGCTGCCGAAATCGACCAGCTAATAGCATCAGTTCGGTTAATGGCAAACTTCATCGGTGTTTTTCTCCCATTCATAAAAGCCAAAGTAAAGGAATTATTTAGTATCAAAACTACAACATCCCGTAAATTGTACCACACACATCTACGACGACCCGTCGGATGTACGGTGTGAACTGTCGGAACCAAGGAGTCAACAAAAAACGGGTGATACTAAGTAGGAATCCTACTCAGCATCACCCGATGCGCACACTTAACACTCCTATTTGTTACTGAACCGTCACTTTCCGTTCGATTTCAATTTTTTTGGACACCACATTCAATTGTTTTACTACACGGTTTTGGCCCGACTCAATTTCCAAATTATACACCCCATCCGACAACTCATTGATGTTGAATTTGGCCGAGTAATTCATCTCGTTTTTAGCCACCGTTTGTTTGAAAAGCACATCACCATTGGCATCTTTAAGCGTCAAAAACACTTTTGCAGGTGCGTTTTTTCGGATGGCTACTTTAATTTTAGCGTCGTTTGTCACGTAAGCGCTGCTTTCAAAAGCAGCTTCGGGACGAGTGGATGTTTTTTCTTCTTTTGTAGGGTGAGCAAAAGCTACCGTAGAAGTAAGCGCCAAAGCGCAAGCAATTGATTTGATGAACGTTTTCATGGTTTGACTGTTTTAAATTGGCTGTGATTATGAAAGAAAAAAATTAATTTACTGAAATAACGCGTTCGGTCTCCGACTTTGGTGAAGTCAAATGGAGGTGTTTGACAACGCGGTCTTGATTGGTGGCAATTTCGAGCTTGTAATTACCATCTGACAAGTCATTTACGTTAATTTTAGCAGCGTACGACATTTCGTTTTGGGTGATTGTTTCACGGTACAAAATGACGTTTTTAGCATCCCGTAGCGTAATATATACGCGCTCTGGCGCATTTTTTTTCACGGCCAAGCGTATGGCCGCATCCTTCGTTACAAACGCACTGGTTTCAAAAGTTACTCCTGTTCGGTTGTCCGAAACCCGACTAACTTTTTTTTCCCCAACCCTTGGACCTGCAAAAGCCACAGTGGATGCTGTCAGGAGGAGCCCCCCTAAAAAAATGTTTGATAAGAATTTCATGGCAGTGGATTAAATGGCTGTTACTTATTGAGTTTTACATTACGAACTGCCTCTTGTTTGGCAGACTGGATTGACACTTTTTTCTGGATTTTGTCTTTCCCTGAAGTTACTTCTAAGGTGTATTCACCTTCTTCGAGCTGACTTACGTCAAAACGCGCATCGTACTTTTCTGACTTTTTGCTCATTACATCTTCGTGCAAGATGTTTTGCTTTGCATCGCGGAGGGTAATGACGGCCCTTTCGCCCTGTCCTTTACGCACCGCCATCTGAATTTTGGCTTCCTTTGTAGTAAATACGCCGATTTGAATCGGTTTCGCTTTTTTCTCTTCTGTTGGATCAGAAGCAAAAGTGGCAGTTGAACCAAGCGCTAAAGCGCAAACGAGTGTTGTTACGAAAGTTTTCATGGTTTTGGAAATTTAAAATTGGCTGTGTTGTGTATGATTAAAATTTGATTTTCAATGGCTGTTGTCTTAATGACGTTACAAAGATGCTTGTTTTATTTAGTACCTTGCAATACAAAGTACACAAGCGGTACTTAAAAAGGATGGGTGGCAAATGCCTGTTTTGTTATGTAATGAGGGAAATTTGAGTGAATGAATTACTTGTCTTCATGGCTGTAAAAAAAAATCTTGATGGCTGTTGTTAAATACTGTCTATCGTTCAAAAGGTTACATCGCTGTTATAATTATTTACTTTCAAAGGTTGTGCCAGTTATGCCACTCACCTTATCTTGTTGATTATCAATTAGTTGTAAAATTTTAACTATTTTAAATTTGTCCGTTTCCGAACATTTTAAATTGCAATAGCGGACACTTCGCTTTGTTTATGCTGTCATTCAGTAATTTCAATGAACCCTTCTGGTTGTTAACGCAATCTAATGATGCAAATGTATAACGGAAGGTTGCATCCAAGAATAAAAATGTGTTAAATCATCCTTTTCGGGGGATGAAACGTTTAAAATATCTTACAAGTCGTCTCGAAACGAACTTTAAAAGGATGCATGTCGTTACGATTTTCATGGCTATTTTTGCAGCCACAATATTTTTTTCAACTAATTCGGCGGACTTTGAATCCGTTTAGAACACACAAATGAGCAAACACGGACGTATTTTGGTCGCCATGAGTGGCGGCATCGACAGCTCTCTCGCATCTGTCTTATTGCACGAGCAAGGCTACGAAGTAATTGGCATGACCATGAAAACCTGGGACTATGCCAGCAGCGGCGGTACCAAAAAAGAAACGGGTTGCTGCTCGCTCGATTCTATCAACGACGCCCGCACCATTGCCGTTGAGCTTGGCTTCCCTCATTATATATTAGATATTCGTAACGAGTTTGGTGACTATGTAATCGACCACTTTACGGGTGAATATTTGGAAGGACGCACGCCCAACCCTTGCGTGTTGTGTAATACCCACATCAAATGGGATGCGCTCCTACGCCGCGCCGACCGCCTCGACTGTGAGTTTATTGCCACAGGACACTACGCCAACCTCCGCGAAGAAAACAGTCGGTTTGTCGTATCAAAAGGCATTGATGCTTGGAAAGACCAGAGTTATGTGCTTTGGGGTGTATCGCAGGAGAGCTTGGCACGCACGAAGTTGCCTTTGGGGAATTTGCACAAAAGCGAAATCCGTGAAATGGCCAAAGAGCGTGGTTTTATGGATTTGGTCAACAAATCGGAAAGCTATGAAATTTGTTTTGTGCCCGACAACGACTACCGTGGCTTCCTCAAACGCCGCTTACCCGAGCTCGAAGGACAAGTAGCGGGCGGAAATTACGTACTCCAAGACGGAACTGTGGTAGGAAAACACGAAGGGTATCCTTTTTACACCATCGGGCAGCGCAAAGGCTTAGGCATCGCGTTGGGGTATCCTATTTTCGTGACTGAAATTCGCAAAGAAACCAACGAAGTAGTGCTAGGTCGCGACAAAGAACTTGAGCGAAATGGCATGTATGTTTCAAAACTAAACCTTCAAAAATACGCACGTATTGAGTCGCCCATCGAAACCATCACGAAAGTACGGTACAAACACGACGGCGCTCCTGCCCTCATTACCCAAGTCGAAGACGACCGCATCAAGGTTCGTTTCCACGAATCGGTAAGCGCCATTGCTCCAGGGCAGGCGGCAGTTTTCTACGAAGGCGACGACGTGGTAGGCGGAGGCTGGATCAGCAAAAGCTTCAATGAAGAATAGTTTTTAATGTCGAACGTCGAGTGCAGAATGTCGAATTGAATGTCGAGCGTCGAGTGCAGAATGTCGAATGGATTTTTATTCGACATTCTGCACTCTGCACTCGACATTCTGTTATTGGCATTTTTATTAGCGTATTGCGTTCTTAATCTCTTCTCCTAGTTGTTTCATTTTTCGTAGTGAGCTTGCAGAGTTTTCCCGTTTGTCAAATTTAATTCTCAACTTCCCAGGAGATGATTTGATGTAAAAAAACATGTCATTTCCAGGGTTAATGTCACCGTCTATTTCGGCATTCACAAATGACATCCCCGACGGGTCAAGGCATTTATCCAAACACTTTTGAACGTTCCTTGCTTTGTCCTTGGGATAATCTGCCGATACTTTATAGATATTGTCCGAATCACTCACACTGATACTCACATTGTCACCGTTGGCCTCCTTGACAAAATACGGGAGACTCGCTATTCCGACTATAATACAAAAGGTAGCAAAGAAGACGGTTGTTTTCATAGCATTACTTATTAAACTTGATGGATGGTTGTTAATTTACCCACGAATATATGCTATGAAAGATACTTTGCAATACATAGTACCTTGTTGTAGTAAAATATTTTTATAAACGGCGACAAACAAGGATAAACGGAAACAAAAAATCCCTCAGCCAAAGCCGAGGGATTTTTTGTTTTTTGATCAATATTGATGGAAAGCATCCGAAATAAAGCCCAATACTTCGGGCAGGGCACGGCGCCAATACGTCCAAGTATGTCCCCCATCATGGATACGAAACTCGTGCGGAATCTCTTTTTTCTTCATCGCGATGTGTACCAACGAGTTGCCTTCATAAAGGAAATCATCGTCGCCACAGTCGATATACCAACGAACTGCCTTTTTCTTATCATCTGGAACGGCATTGATAAGCTCCAGTACACTTTGGCGTTTGTAATACGCATCCACTTCTGCATCGGTATATTCAACTTCGGGTTTAGCGCGTTTTAAAGTGGCCTTGGTCATTTCCAAATTCATAGGCCCAGTGGCAGCACTTAAAGGACAAGCCGATGAAAAAAGTTCGGGACGGCGAAGCGCATACGTAAACGTACCGCCTCCCCCCATCGACAAGCCCGCAATAGCCCTAAAACGCTTTTCAGGTTTGGTTCGGTAGTTCTTTTCAATGTAAGGCATCAATTCTTGAAAGAAAAAATCTTCGTACCGCCATTCGTTTTTAGGGTCATTGGCGTAGCCGCGTTGTCCTGTATTGGCATCTGGCATCACAATAATCATCGGAGTGGCTTTACCTTCAGCAAATGCTTTGTCGGCAATATGCTGCACTTCACCGAATTGCACCCAACCCGTTTGGTCATCTCCTGCGCCGTGTAGCAAATACAACACAGGATAGCTCCGCTGAGAGGCTTCATAGTTGGGAGGAAGATAAATGGCAAACTTGCGGTCGCTCTTGAGGATTTTACTCGGTAAACTCAGGTTGTCATATACTTTTGACTGCGCAAAAACTCCTTGCCCTACCAACAGCGAAGCAACGGCAATCATACAAAAGGCTTTTTTCATTTTCTTCAAGAGTTAAGTGATTGGTTTATCCCAAAAGACACCTTTCCTCTTATTTATACCCTTTGTGTACTTTACTCAGTACCCAATCTGATTTTCAATCCAGTCAAGTCCACGCATATACAAGGTTTTGGCATAATTGACACGGTTATCAAAATCATGGTAATCGGTACGGCCATTGTGCAAATACTTACGAATCAGCGTGGCGTTAACCTCAGCCGTGGGATTTGCGACAACATCATCGGCTTCCGTACGGAACTGCGAAAACATCGGAAAATCGTGCTCCAAGTGCGTAAAAAACAAATGTCCATTGGCATTTCTTACGGCACACAGCAAGCCATTGGCTTTGGAAGTGGCAGGGGCAAGGCTTCCCTCCAACCCACGTTTAAGCACCATCACGCCGTCAAAACCTGCCATCAAAGCCAACTCGGCCATTTTCATTTGGTACGTAATATGAAACACCGACGTCACCAATATACGAGCACCGCAAGGATTTAATACCTTTTCGAGGGTAGCCAAAAACGGGCGTTTTATGGACGTTCGGCGGCGTTCAACCCAACCATCAAGGGCGGGAGAAAGCAATTTTTGGTCGAGTACCCAGCCATAAGTAGGATTCATTTCGAGCAACTCGTGGTTGTCGGCCAGCAACCAACTGCCCATATATAAATATAAATCGTGGGAATTAAGTCCATATTTGGGCCCCGACGACCGTCCAAGTGCCGTAACAGCGTTGTAATTTCGTTCCTGAAAAAAGTAAGCCAACAGCGGTGTAATCATGTACGAATGTTCCACGCCATCAAATGGTTCGGCCAGTTGTACAATGGGGAATTTGGTTTTGACGTGCCGCTGAAACCCAGGCGTAAAAGTAGTTTTCACGGCATCGTACAAACCTTCGTATTCATCGTTTGTCTCGTATCGTACCCGAAGAATACTGACGGCCATTCCTTTAAAAGTTTCACAGCAATCGCTTGTAAATAAAAAATCCCCCAACTGATGCGCTTCTGACACTTGTAGTGAATGCCCGTTTAGCAGCTTCACCCCAATCGGAAACAATTGGGGTGGCAAATCTGGACATAGTCGGTTTAGAAAAAACACAGGGTTGCTAAACGCGTGTTTACCTATATATTCTTCTAATTTTAACTCTGCTTCGGTCGGGCCTTTCATCATCAGTGCACCAAAAAAGATGCCTTTTTGTAGATGACTAGCTGCACCTCGGTGAAGTTCGGTCAAACACTCTTCCACCAATTCGGCAGAAAGTGATTTGCTTCCATGTTTTCCTATCCCTACTTGTCGAATTCCTTTCGCAAGAGGTGTATCTATATTGTATTTTAAGGCGAAATCTGTTGCTGTCACAATTACTTATAGATTACTTAGTTTAAAAACTAATATTATCAAATATTACGATTTACTATTTTCAAATAGTACTTTTTCAAAGAAACTTTTTGAAAATATAAAGAACTTTTGACTTTTTACTCAAAAAACGAAACTAAAATTTGGCAGTTATACAAATTGAACCTAGCTTTAAGTAAAATTTTTAAGCAAGCACAAATAACAAATATTATTTTGCTTAAATCGAGTAGTAAATGTATAAACTTTTTCGAGAATCTTTTTTTCACAAACGATATTTTTCACAAGTGGTCTTTTAGCGAATTGATGCCAAAAAAAACAAAAAAAGGACAAATTGAATTTTTTTAAGAATATTAGCAATCACCCACCTCAATAACATCGAATGCTCTTACGTGAACTTATAACGGCGTTGGCGGACGCTCGTGGTAAGGAAAAAGAAAAACCCCGCAGAATGGCGGTTCTGACGGGGCTATTGGTAGTTCTAAATTAGGGATTAACTTAAAACGTTACAAAATTATGAAAAAATTGTTACACGTCCAATCGTGCAGCGTACTTCTTTTTGCTCTACTGGTAAGTAGAATTACTCATTCTCAAATCTCTCTTCAAGGCCAACTAAGAACCCGTACCGAAGTGCGGGATGGCCTGGGCAACCTTGCCAAAATCGGCGCAAAACCCGCCGCTTTTACCTCCCAACGAACCAGTTTGAACTTTGGCTACAAGTGGGATCGGCTTACGTTTGGCATGAACGTACGGGATGTACGCGTATGGGGACAAGATGCGGCGTCTATCAACAACGCCGATGGCTCTAAGTTGTTTGTCCACGAAGCGTGGGCCGAAATTGTACTGGCCAACATCGCCGATACCACCATTAAGTTCAAGGCGTTCGACAACCTTTCTCTCAAAGTAGGCCGTCAGGAGTTAATCTACGACGATGTGCGTTTGATTGGCAACCTAGACTGGCTTCAGCAAGGTCGCCGATTTGATATGGCGCTGCTTAAAGCAATGAAAAAAGGGTGGCAAATCGACCTAGGGGTTGCTTTCAACCAAAACTCGGACGCCTTTGGCAGAGCAGGCACGTTTTATACCGCTGGCAATGCTCCTACCACTGTCGCCAATTCCAAAGGGGCGTACGTCAGCATTCCTTCCGACTTTATCCCCACGTCGGGCAAAGGGGGTGCTCCTGTACTGGCCTCCCCGCTCAGTACCAACGGACAAAACCAGATGTTCAAATCAATGCAAATGCTCTACTTGAGTCGCAAATTTGGACAAACAAAATTCTCAGGATTGGTCTTCAAAGACGATTTCCAAAAGTACCGTATAGACAGCCTCGGTAGCACCGCCAACGGCGTAGTCTATGGCCGCCGCTACGACGTAGAAGGCACCAATAGTCGCATTACCTACGGGGCGATGCTTACGGGTTTAATTGGCAATGCCTCTTCTAAATTAGGCAAAATCGCTTGGCAAGCCTTTGCTTACCAACAAAGTGGTAAAAACCGCGACGAGCAAGACCTCACAGCCTACCACTACGGTGCCAACTTCTCCGTCCAGAAAGGAAAGTTCTCGTTTGGCCCTGGTTATGAAGTACTTTCGGGCAACAATACTGTATCTCCCGACGGTAAAGACCACCGTTTCGATCCATTGTATGGCACACCACACCGCCACTGGGGCTACATGGACTATTTCTACGTAGGGACGGGGGCAGCCGCAGGTGGCTTGGCCAATGCCTTTCTAAAAACCAAATACGTCGCCAATCCAAACCTTTATTTTACCCTCGACTTCCACAATTTTGCCTTGGCCAACGACATGAAAAATGGCCTAGATGCTTCGGGGGGAAAGATTGCACGGCAATTGGGCAATGAATTTGACTTTATTGTCAATTATCACCTCAACAAATTCACCAACATCGAATTGGGGTATTCGCACTTGAGTGGCACCAATAGCCTCGAATATGCCAAGTTGGGCACGATGGATAAATCAAAACACAGCGCTAACTGGGCGTACTTGATGTTAAACATCCGCCCTGATTTCTTCTATACCAAACCCGTGGCTATCAAACAATAATCCATTTTAACTGTCTAAATCAATGAAATTAAGCTATAAATTTCTCCTTGCTGTCTGTGCAGCCGTGATTCTCCTTGCTGGTATGTCGATGCGCAAAGCCGCACTTCCCCAAGTCAAATTAGGCTTTATTCCCCTCACCGACTGCGCACCTTTGGTTGCGGCCAAAGAACTCGGTCTTTTCCAAAAATACGGCGTTGAAGTCGTTTTGACCAAAGAAGCCTCTTGGGCCAATATCCGCGACAAAGTTCTTAATGGTGAGCTCGACGGCGCACATTGCCTATTTGGAATGCCTTTCTCGGTTTATACGGGGGTGGGTGGTAAAGCTGGCTCCGAAATGCAAATTGCGATGGTGCTCAGCAACAACGGACAAGCCATCACCCTATCAAAAGATTTCTGTGGGCTGGCAGGATACAAAGAAATCAACAAAGTAGCCGCAGCCGTAAAACAAGTACAAAGCCGTAAGGAAGTAACGTTTGCCATGACTTTCCCTGGAGGAACGCACGACATTTGGCTTCGCAACTGGTTGGCGGCGGCAGGTATCAATCAGAAAAGTGTAGGTATCATCACCATTCCTCCCCCACAAATGGTCGCCAATATGCGCGTCGATAACATGGAAGGCTATTGCGTGGGCGAACCATGGAACGGCGTGGCGGCTTCTCAAAACATCGGTTTTACCCAAATAGCATCGCAAGATATTTGGAAACACCATCCCGAAAAAGCATTGGTTGTCAACAAAGCATTTGCGACCCAAGAGCGTGAAAACCTCAAAAACGTGATGAAGGCTATTTTGGAAGCCTGCCAATGGCTCGACAACATGGGCAATCGTAGGAAAGCTGCGGGCTGGCTCTCCAAACCCTTCTATGTAAACGCCGCCCTGCCTGTCATTGAAGCCCGATTGCTCGGCTCAAGCGATTTAGGTTGCGAATTGGGTGTTGCCAAATACAAAGAAGATTACATGACTTTTTACAACAAAGGCTTCGTAAACACCCCGCGCAAATCGCACGGAATGTGGTTTATGGCGCAGTATGTTCGGTTTGGGTACCTCAAAGCAAACCCTGATTTTAAAGGAATTGCGAAAAAACTCATCCTAGACGATTTGTTTGCGGAGGTTGCCCGTGAGGCCAAAGTACCCGTAATGACCGACGACATGAAACCTTTCAAAACCACGTACGATGTGTCGTTTGATCCTAGCAATGTCGGTGCGTATTTAGCTTCAACAAAAAAATAGCTCCCCCATGAAAAAACTACTCAATCTCCAAACTTACTTGCCACTGTTGTTTGGCCTAGGTAGCGCAGTACTTTTACTGGGTGCTTGGTGGACGGTTTCATTACTGACCAATAACGAAATCCCGAATCCATTGGCCACTTGGACCGTTTTTAGCGAAATGCTCGCTACGCCTTTCTACGATTACGGCCCCAACGACAAAGGCATTGGCAACCAACTCTTCAGCTCTCTTCTTCGCGTATTTAGCGGTTTTGGGGCGGGGAGCCTGTTGGCCATTCCACTGGGGCTGCTGATTGGTTCGAGCAAAACCGCTTTTCGCCTCATCAATCCCATCGTTCAAATCCTCCGTCCTGTGTCGCCGTTGGCTTGGTTTCCGTTGGGACTGCTGGCCTTCAAGGCCGCCGAAGGAGCCACTGTTTTCATCATTTTTGTAACAAGCCTTTGGCCAACCTTGATTAACACCGCCTTTGGCGTAGCCTCGATTCCGCAAGACCACAAAAACGTCGCCAAAGCCTTCGGTTTTTCTCGTTGGAAATACATCATCAAAGTCATCATCCCCTACGCTTTACCCCACATTATCACGGGTTTACGCCTCAGCATTGGCGTAGCTTGGATGGTGATTGTGGCAGGCGAAATGCTCTCAGGTGGCGTTGGCATCGGCTTTTTTGTTTGGGATAGCTGGAACGCCCTCAGCCTTGAAAAAATCTTGTCGGCTATCCTTATCATTGGCACCGTCGGGTTATTGCTCGACAAAGGATTCGATTGGCTCCAAAAACGCTTTGCTTTTTCTTAACCTCTATCCACTACTTCCATGACTTCCAACCCAACCATTGCCCCCATAGACTCGGCGAGTGAGTTTCATAAAATTCAGTCGCGCCCTGCTTCCATCGAAGTAAAGGACATAACCGTTTCGTTCAAACCCCCCAAAGGTGTTTTTACGGCCATCAAGAACATTGACCTCACCATCAAAAAAGGCGAAATCGTGGCGCTGATTGGCCACTCTGGCTGCGGAAAATCCACGTTAATGGGAACAATTTCGGGCATGACGGCTCCTACGAACGGGCAGGTCATCGCCAACGGCGCAGTGGTCAAAGGCCCTGGCCCCGACCGAGGCATCGTTTTTCAAAATTATTCGCTTCTCCCTTGGCTGACGGTTTATAAAAACATTTACGAAGCGGTGGACTCCGTTTTTAAAGACAAAACAGCCGCCGAGAAACGAGAAATCGTCGAAGAAAACCTTAAAATGGTCAACCTTTGGGCGCACAAAGACAAACTCCCAGGACAACTTTCGGGCGGAATGAAACAACGCGTAGCCATCGCACGCGCCTTTGCCATCAATCCTAGCATTTTGCTGCTCGACGAGCCTTTTGGCGCACTGGATGCCCTCACCAAAGGGTCGATGCACATCGAACTTTTGAAACTCTGGAACTTAGACAACCGCAACAAAACCATCGTGATGGTAACACACGACATCGAAGAAGCCATTTTCTTGTCTGACCGCGTGGTAGTGATGAACAATGGCCCCGAAGCCACCATCAAAGAAATTGTGGAGATTCCCTTACCACGCCCACGCAACAAAAAGGAGATTGTGCACGACCCGATTTACATGGAAACCCATGACAAATTAATGGGTTTGCTCTTCGACAAGTTTTCGATTGAAGATGAATAAGTGGTTGCATTTGTACTCAGTTGGGCTTCCAGCTGAGTACAAACAATACTAATATATGCGTGTTGCTTTGGCCTGGAAATCACGTTCGACGGCATAGCAGCTTTGTACTTCTTTGATAATTTTAAGGTGTTGTTTGGCTTTATGAACATTTTTGCCCGTGCTGTTGGAGGCATGTTGCAGATAAAGTAGGTCAAAAATACGGGATGCGCGGTAAAGGTATTCTTTTAGCCTCCATGCTTCTTTTGGAAGGGCTCGGAATTTTGCTCAAGTAGGTTTTGCCATGTTTTTGAAAATGGCCAATGGCGGCACCTATGCGATTGTCCCCTTTGTTAACCCAAAAGCGGTAGGAGTAATTTCGGGGGTAGTAGGCGCAGGAGGCAACGTTGGCGGCATGTTGATGGGCTTTTTGTTTAAGTCCCAGTCGATTACTTACGGACAAGCATTTATGTACATCGGCGGATTAGTGGCTACCGTTGGCTTGCTGCTTTTCTTAGTCAATTTTGGCAAAACCATCACCATTGAGCAGCCTGAAGCAGAATTACAAGCAGTTTAACCCAAATTGTCCAATGGTAGAAATCCACAAAACCACTTGTTGTTACTGCGGGGTAGGCTGCGGGGTGTTGGTCAAAAAAAACCGCGACGGGCAAGTATCCGTCGAGGGCGACCCAAGCCATCCTTCCAGCAAAGGAATGCTTTGTTCGAAGGGCATGAACTTGCACTATACTGTCATGGACAACAGCGACCGCTTGCTTTACCCCCAAATGCGCTGGAATCGGCAAACAGCATTACAACGGGTGACGTGGGATACGGCATTAGAACGAGCGGCAGCCGTTTTTAAGACATTTATTGAGAAATACGGGCCCGATTCTGTTGGTTTTTATGCTTCTGGGCAATGCCTGACGGAAGAATACTACGTTGTTAATAAGCTCATCAAGGGTTTCATTGGCTCCAACAACTTAGACACCAATTCTCGCTTATGTATGTCATCGGCGGTGGTTGGGTATAAAATGGCTTTGGGGGAAGATTCGGTTCCGTGCAGCTACGAGGACATCGAGCTCGCCGATTGTTTTTTGGTGGCAGGAGCCAATCCCGCTTGGAATCACCCCATCGTTTTTCGCCGCATGGAAGCTCACAAAGCTGCCAATCCGCGCGTCAAGTTAATCGTCGTTGACCCACGCCATACCGATACCGCACGGATGGCCGACTTACACCTTCAGGTGAAGCCTGGCACCGACGTGGTGTTGCTCAACGCCATCGCCAAAGGACTGATTTCCAGGGGATACATTGATGAACATTTTATAAAAAACCATACCGAAGGCTTTGACAGTTTTCGGGTAAAAGTGGCCGAGCGCGACATGCGCGAAGCTGCCAAAATCTGCGGTATTAGTCTCCACGACATTCACCAAGCCGTCGAATACATCGGCAAATCCAAAGGATTTATTTCGATGTGGGCCATGGGCTTTAATCAAAGTGTGATTGGTGTCAATAAAAACTTGGCTTTACTCAACTTACACCTCATTACAGGCCACATTGGAAAACCTGGCTCAGGGCCATTTTCGTTGACGGGTCAGCCAAATGCAATGGGAGGGAGAGAAGTAGGTGGGCTATCGAATCTCCTGCCTGCTCACCGCAACTTGGCTGACCCCCAACACCGCCAAGAAGTCGCCGATTTTTGGGGAGTGCCCTCGCTCAACCCCAAACCAGGTTATACGGCCACCGAGATGTTTCAAGCACTCAAAGACGGGCGAATGAAAGCGATTTGGATCATGTGTACCAACCCACTGGTAAGTATGCCCAACGCTCGACTCGTAGAAGAAGCCCTCAAAACGGCTAAGTTTGTGGTAGTTCAAGATGTTTCCAACCGCTCAGATACCGTTGCTTTTGCTGATTTGGTGCTTCCCGCAGCGGCCTGGGGCGAAAAAACAGGTACCATGACCAATTCTGAGCGGCGGGTTTCGTACCTCAACAAATTCAATGAACCCCTCGGCGAAGCCCTACCCGACAGCGAAATCATCGTAAAGTTTGCTCACAAAATGGGTTTTGGTGATGCCTTTGACTACCCCAACTCCGCCGCGATTTACGACGAACACGTATCCCTCACCAAAGGTACAAACGTGGACATGAGCGGACTTTCGCACGAGCGACTCCGCAGCCAAGGTACGCTCCAGTGGCCCGTTCCTACGCCTCAGTCGGAAGGTACACCTCGGCTTTTTGCGGATGGGGCTTTTTTTACACCTTCTCGTAAGGCACAAATCAAGGCCGTTGCCGACGAAAATCAGTCCGAGCTGCTTACCGACGACCTACCGCTTGTCCTCACCACGGGGCGTATTCGCGACCAATGGCACACCATGACAAAAACGGGGCGGGTCAATAAACTCACCCAACACCTTCCCAAAGCTTTTGTAGAAATACACCCCACAGATGCCGCCGAGCGAGGCATCAAAGATGGTGACATCGTCGTCATTCAGAATGACCGTGGAAAAGTACAAGTACCCGCCAAAATCACGACTGACATTAGGCAAGGAGTAGTTTTTTTACCGATGCATTGGGGAAAAATTTTACAAAGCAACGCTGCCCGAGCCAACAACCTCACCAGCGACCTCGTGGACCCGCTTTCAAAAGAACCTGATTTTAAATTTGCGGCGGTTCAAGTCACAAAGTTTAGCAAACCCAAAGAAAAAATCATTGTGATTGGGGCGGGTGCAGCGGCCTACAAATTTGTCACTGCTCACCGCCAGCACAACCTCACCGACGAAATACATGTCTTCAGCAAAGAACCCTTTGCTTTTTACAATCGCGTGATGTTGCCCGATTATATAAGTGGGGCTATGTCGTGGGATAAACTGCTCAAAATGCAAGAAGACGAACGCTCACTTGTCCATCTGTACGAAGGTGTCAGCATTGAACAGATGGATCGCACAAAAAAAACAGTCACTGATTTTCAAGGAAATATCCATTCATACGACCGTTTGATTATTGCGACTGGAAGTCGTTCGGCACTCCCTCGCGACTATGATACGTCGTTGGCGGGGGTATTCACAATGCGAACGCGCCAAGATGCCGATGGCCTTACCAACTATTTGAATCAACTTGTATTAACTTCTGCTCCGCGCCACGTCGTGGTGGTCGGTGGTGGGTTATTGGGCTTAGAATTGGCGGCCTCGTTGAGAGAAATTGGCATCAAATCGACCGTTATTCACCGAGGGTCACGGCTTATGAATCGCCAACTGGATGGTCCAGCGAGTACACTCCTTCACGAAGAGCTGTCAGACCGTGGCATTGAGGTGTTTTACAACGATGAAGTAAAGTACATCACAGGCCAACAACGCGTAGAAGGTCTTCGCCTGACCTCGGGGCGCGTGTTGACTTGCGACGCCGTGATTCTGACCATTGGTACGACGCCCAATGTAGAAATTGCCCGCAAGTCGGGCCTTGACGTGCAACGGGGAATTGTGGTCAACGCTTACCTTCAAACCTCCGACCCAGCCGTATTTGCCATTGGTGAAGTGGCCGAATTTGAAGGGCAACTTTTTGGCATCACCGCTGCTGCCGAAGAACAAGCCGAGGCGCTTTGCGCTTACTTCAACGGCGACGTTCAAAGTTTTTATCGCCCTACCCTTTCAATGAATATCCTAAAAATGGAAGGATTAGACTTATGCTCACTCGGGATGACCGAAATTCCTGCCAATGGTGCAGGAGCCGATTTTGAAGAAGTTATTTTTTCAGATAAGCAAAAACGTTTTTACAAAAAGTGCATCATTCAAGGGGATAAACTGGTGGGTGCTATTTTGTTTGGCGACAAAGCAGAATTTACTGAATACAAAGCACTGATTCAGCACCAAACCGAACTGTCGGACAAGCGGCTAAAGCTGTTACGAAGTGGCAAAAGTGCCCCTGCTTTGAAAGGGAAAGTCGTATGCTCTTGCAATAACGTAGGAGATGGCAATATTCGAGAGGCGATTGTAGCGGGCTGCCACGATTTTCAATCACTTTGCCAACAGACGGGTGCGGGTACAGGATGTGGAAGTTGTAAATTAGAAGTGAAGGCATTATTGGAGGATGTTCTGGTCAAAGCATAATTTTTGGGCGAGGATGAACTTTTCGCAAATGCCGAAGGTTTTGCGATAATTGCCTAAAACGAACTAGCTTATGCAAGACACTATTTTCCACGCATTTATCAACAAAGTTGTCGCTGTTTTACAAGAATCTCCCGACATGCTAGGACTGGCGATAGCGGGTTCTTGGATTACGCAAGAAATGGACGCGTACTCGGATTTGGACTTAGTACTTGTTTCAAAAACGAAGCTCTCGACCGACCCCGCCCAAATGAAATCGGTTGCAAAACGATTCGGGAATATTCTTTCGGCATTCACGGGGGAGCACGTCGGAGAGCCGCGTGTATTGATTTGTTTGTACGGGAATCCGCTTTTGCACGTTGACATCAAGTTTTTGACACCCGACGAATTTTATCAACGCGTCGAAGACCCCGTCGTCGTGTGGGAACGGGATGAGATTTTGACAAAAATTATCCAGCAAACGACTTCCGCTTGGCCCTATCCTGATTATCAATGGATTGAAGACCGTTTTTGGGTATGGATTCACTATGGTGCGCTAAAAATTGGCCGAGGAGAGTTAACAGAAGCCGCTGATTTTCTGGCCTTTTTGAGAATGGTTGTTTTAGGGCCTCTTTTACACATCAAAAATGGCAACCAGCCCCGAGGTGTACGAAAAGTTGAAACCAAACTCCCCAATGCCGATTTTGAGGCACTGTCAGAAACCGTTGCCTTATTAGAAAAAACCTCGTTGGTAACTTCTTTGAACAAAGCCATTGTTATCTACGAACAAACCAGAACCGTCCTTTTTGACTCGTCCGTTCAGCTTAACAGCGAGGCCGAAAGAGAAGTAAAAAAATACTTAGCAGCTATTTCTACCTAACCAAACCACTATGCCGTACCTCCGCATCGCTACCCAAGGTGGGGTCATTACCCCCGACGAGCTCCAACGTTTGGCCATTTTAGCAAAAAAATGGGCTTTGGGCAAAATTGAAGTTGGTTTTCGCCAAGATTTGCTCATTCCTTGCACCGATTCTCAACGCTCGTTGCTTCGGTCGCAATTAATGTCGGAGGGGTTTGGCATAGAAGAAGCCGCAGCGGTGCATCCCAACATTGTTTCGTCGTTGGTTGCACAAAATATCTTTCCCCAGCTCTCTTGGCTTCGGTCGGGTGACTATCTGGATATTTTAGACGAATTTACCTTTAAACCACGTCTCAAGATTAACCTCATCGACCCCACGCAGGAGTTGATTCGACCGTTGACAGGAGAGCTTAATTTTATCGCTTCCCCTACCCCCTCATTTTGGTATTTGGTGGTCAATTTATCCGAATTAGGGGGTATTCATGTCTGGCCCAAACTGGTTGACGGGGAACAAATTGCGGACTGGGCCCAACACATTGAAAAAATATGGTTGGAAAATCCACCGCCTAATCGTTCTTTTGAAGAACTGTACGGGACTGTTTCAAAAACCTTTATGGGACGAACACGCCCCATTCAAAAAGAACTGAAGCTTACACCCAAACCATACCCGCACCACGAGGGTATTTACCGCTACGATGACCGCTATTGGATGGGGTTATACCAGCGTGAGAACGAGTTTGACACGGCTTTTTTAGAAGCCCTTTGTCAACTTTGCATCGATACCAAAATCGGACGTTTGTATCCAACACCTTTCAAAACATTCATCGTTCGCGATATACCAAAAGAAGCGATTTATCAATGGGAAAAACTCTTAGGAATCTGGGGGATACATACGCATTATTCGTCGCTCGAACTCAACTGGCAGCTCCCCGATGCCGACGCGTCGGCATTGCGCCTCAAAACAGAGCTCGTCGAAGCTTTTGAAAGACTGCGCATTCGGACATCTAGCCTTAGTTTTGGCATTGGCTATCGAAACGCAGAAACGACTTCTACCATTGTCATAGAGCCGTTATCGACGGACTATCAGCGCTTTCGCGTAGTTCATTCTCCTGATTTTTACATTGGAAATACAGAATGGGAGGTTTTTGCGGGCGATGTTGCACGCAAGAACCTCCCAGAGATCCTTCGACGCCTCACGCTGAAATACTACGAACAGCTTTCGACGGATAAAAAGACAAGTATCACCCGTAAAACGTCGGGACTAAAACCTGCTCCTACCCAAAGAGTAATGCAGTGTACGCATTGTCAAACGGTAGCCGACTTACCTCTTCCTTTACTGTCTTCTTATGTCTGTCCACTTTGCGATGCTCCCGTGGCTGATTTTGTCGAAGTTGAATTGGAAATAGCGCCGTGATTTGGGGTTTTTGAGTGTATGTAATTTCGGTTTCTCAGCGTACGTGTTTTCGGTTTTGAGAAACCAAAGACACGCTATATCAACAGATTGCACCCTCGTACATCCGAGTTGTCAAAACGACCAATGACCTCAAAATGAGTAGAAGAATCGCCCACAAACCGTCCCAAATCTTGGGTTTCAATAAATGAGCAAGAATCTAAGTTCCCCAAATCAACCACATTGATACCTCCGTACCGCATTCCCATTTTTGGAGAATCAGCCACCGAGAAAGGGTCATTTATATCTCTAAGTAAGATTCGCATCGTGCGGGAGATCTCAAAAATCCCGTCACCATTAGAATACGACTGCGACAGCAGTTCCGTCATTCCGTATTCCGAATGAATATTTTTAACCCCAAAAGCAGCCGTTAGTTCTGCATGTACTTCTTCACGCAGCATTTCACGGCGGCGGCCCTTCATTCCGCCCGTTTCCATCACCATTAATTCTGGTAATTCCTTCAGAAACGAGAGGTCATTTTTCGATTCCGCCAAATCCAACAATGCAAACGTCACCCCCCACAAAATTACTTTCCGCCCGTCGGGTTGCTGTACCAGTTTTTTGAGTGCCATTAATAGTTCATCTACATTGTGCAAAAAGAATCCAGAGACGGACGACTGCGTTTTTGCAATAAATTGTTGAACCATATACACCAACGAGGAGTTATTTCGTTCAAGATACGAAGGTAACAATGCCAGCAGGTGAAAGTCAGAAAGTGGGCCGTAGTTTTTTTCAAAAATCTCAGTACTGATTTCGTCATACCACCCCAAGTCTGCCACCAAATGACGGCTCGTCTGGGTGCCTGTTGTACCACTACTTTCAAAAATAGTTTGTATGTTGGGATTGCCAGTGACCACTTGATGCTGTTTAAAAAAGCTAATTGGTAAAAACGGCACCAACGACAAACGGTTAACTTGATCGGGGCGAATTCGCAAATGAGAAAGATACTGACGGTAAATGGGCGTATGAACCGCCTGATAATGAAACACCTGCAAGGCAACTTCCTCAAACGTATCAGCCGTTAAGGTTCGTACAGCATTTCGTAAATTGGGCAAAGTTGACATTTTACTAGGGTCGAATTTCAATTTCCGATTGACAAAGCATTAATAACTACTAAATTTATCCAATATTTGGAACAAACTTAACAAGAAAGATGAAGGGCTTCGTTCGTTTTATTGCTACTCTTTTACTATTTGCCATTTCGACAACTGGTTGTTTTACTCCTCCCAATTACAGCTCCGTTCCCGAAATCGGCTTCAATAGCATTGATAAGTTTGAGGTGATTGAGCCTTTTTCACAAGCCAAACAAGACTCGGTTGTCATCACCATTAATTTCAAAGATGGTGATGGTGATTTGGGGGAAAGCACTGACAACCGTACCAATCCGAAGTATGACACTTGGGGAAATTATGAGCTCAAAACCTTCCGCCGAGTGAGCGGAAACCAGTACGAAGAAGTAGTTTTGGCCGCCAACTCCAAACTATTTTTTCCTGTGCTAAAACCTGACGGCAAAAAAGGTCCCATCGAAGGACTCCTCGACTATGCCGTGTATTTTCCTTATTCAAGAAATTCTAAATTAACAACCGTTAAGTTCCAAATTAAAGTCCGCGATCGCGCCTTGAACGTAAGTAATGTCATTGAAACTGATACGCTATCAGTGCCACTTCTTTTGTAGAGAATACGCTTTAGCATTATACAAAATCCCTGTGAAAACACTCAAAACGAGGCTATCACAGGGATTTTGATTTAGAACCTATGCCACTTTACGATTCCACCTCCTCAATCAAGTCCCCCCAAAGCGCCATGGGGACGACCGACGTTCGGTGAAAGATGTCACCCCGATGGGGCTTTTAGACGGCCTTTACCCCCTCTTTTTCTACTAAGATTTAGCCTCGCTGAGGCCACTTTTTTTAATTCTTTTAACCTGTCACGCCAATGGAATTCCTTCAATAATGAACTTTAACAAAGTTAAATATTATCCATTAGCTGGAGTGCATAGTGCAATTGTACATCCTGTGCTTCAAGCAATTCTCTGATAGAAGGCAAAACCTCATGCTCTGGTATAACACCTCTATCAGCATAACGGCTCTTTCTCACTGCCAAGCCATAATTGAAGCGCGGAATGGTCATTATGAGTTTAGTGTGTGGGAGTTCTATACGTACAGTTTGCCCAGAGGTATTGCCATAATAGCCGCCAGCCGTTTCCTCTCCAATAAATTTCCCGCGTCGATTACTTTTAGCGATTGCACAAAAATCGGCCGCCGTTGAAAAAGTCAGTCCGTCAATCAGAAACAAGACTGTTCCCTTAAAGTTGGTTGTCTGAGGTTGCTGAAGCCCCAGCAGGTAATTGTCTTCGACCGTAAAAATCTTTGAAGTCGATTTCACGGAAGCAAAATAACGGAACGGTTTATCGGCCAAATAAGAATAAAGCAAAGGGCTGTAAGCATTGAAGCCGCCACCGTTACCTCTCAAATCAATAATCAATCGACTGATTTTCTTCGCATTCAATTCGGCAAAGGTGGTTTGCACAAACTCTTTAAAACTCAGTCCAGCACGCTGCAATCGACCTTCGTCAAATGTTTTAATCGTAATAATAGCTGCATCTTTGGGGAGATACTGTACATACAAGTCTCGGGGTGCTGTTGGCAGATTCTTTGTTTCACAATCAATTTGATTCGCTGGAATGGCCGCAATCGTCTCGGTTTTGATACGCCCCTGTCCATCTTTGTATTTTACCAAAAACAGACTATCGTTGCCCATCACCCATCGATACAAAAAAGCAAAAGCTCCGTTGTTTAAGGTATGAATTTTCTTCTTGGTAATACTACCATCTGAAGGTAAATACTCAAACAATTCCTGTGTAATTTGAGTAATGGATTGGTTATTAATGGACAAAATCTCCGTACCAGTCGAAAATATATTGGCATAATTGCATCGCACAAACGCCCGATCAGCAGTAAAATAAAGATATAAAGGAAAGAGTTTACCCTGCGCCTGATAGTTTTTCAACAGGAGCGAAGAAATGTTCCCAGTAGTATGACCATCCTGAATAAAGCTGATTACCTGCATGATTATTTTGCCGAATTCCAATCGTGTCATTGGCTTATTGATACTCAGTAAACAATCATCCAATAGTCTGTCCACGACTTTTTTGGACTTATACCGATACAATCCCGCATGTTCATTTTCCAATGATTTTCGAAAAACAACAAAGTCCATGGCCAATCGTTCGGCACTAATCATATCGGGAGTAGTTGCGGCACTTTCTGCGGGCATGGCTATGCGGGTGTAACAGGAATCCTTCCCGTTGAGCACCACGATAAAATCATAGTGTTGGCCTGGCTTTGCCTGAAAGGAAATCGAATCTATGTTCGTATAAAATGTAATTTCTCTTTCCAGTGCTGGTGATAAGGCGTGGTAAACATCTGGTTTTGCCTCAGGCGTCAAATTCCAAATTCCTTTTTGAATCACATAACCGTCTTTGATGTCAACTGTGGCAGAGGTTGCCTTGATGATTCGAGGGGTTTGCTGCGCTTTTACGAGAGAGACGATTAGTGACATTCCTACCCAAAGGACAATACGTCCCCAATCCCCGACGGGGAGTTTTTTACTGAATTGCATGTGATGATTTTTTTAGTGTGAAAAAGTTACTTTTCTGAATACTTACTAAAGAAGAAATAGCTTAGAAAACTGCCCGCGACACAGAAGGCCATGGTCGCCAATGAATGAATGCCCAAGGGTAAGTTGTAGTGAATAATGGTCAAAGCAATGCCGATTCCCATCAGAATAGCAAACCACTTGATGTTGTTGTTTCTGTCTTCTTTGGGGTTGACATGTAATAAAGCTGAAGCAACACTTTCTGGAACTCCTTTTTCGACAATTCTTTTTTTGATTCGATGATCCAAAATTCGTTTCATCACGGCGAGCACAAAGAGCATCATCAGTGCCAGAGTGAAAATGGAGGCCGTTATGTTGAAAACGTCTTCATCGACGCCAGAAGCGGCTACCTCTTGCGCTTGGACTGTGCAGGAGACAGTTAAAAGACAAAGGAAGCTGAAATTTTTTTTCATGGTTGTTCTATAAAAATGTAATAGTGAATTAGACTGACAAGGAGCCAAATTGTTGCAATTCTGACTGTAAAACTTTCATTTGTTTGGTGTGTTTCTGGAAGATATCAATGCCAAGAACCGCAAAAATGGCCAAAAAGGTAGTGACAGAAATCCCTAACGCCATAGGGGTAATTCTGCCAAACAGAAAGCCTCTGGAACTCATAAAAATCAGATAGATAAGTGCTCCTGCGCTCAAAAACACGCTTGCTCCGACCCAATAGATGGTATAGCTTTTCTCAAGAGCGGCGGGTTGCGGCACGGGCAGTTGTTGCATCACCGTTTGCGTTAGGTCAAAATCAAATATCGGTGCTTCGGGCTTTATTTCTGAAGAGAACATGAGTTGATAAAGCCCTGCCTTTTGGCGGCAAAAATTACATGATTGGATATGCTCATTGAGCTGTGGCGGACAATTTTCCCCGTACAACGCATACTCCTGAAGCTCTGGGTCTGAAAGATGTTCCTTATTCATAGAATTTCATTACTATAATTTTTCAACAAGCAATTTTTTAGCGCTTTTCTGGCGCGAAACAGGTAGTTTTTCACGGTTCCAACAGGCAAGTTGGTAATGGCGGACATTTCGTCGTAACTCAACTCTTCGTAATGATAAAGCGTGATTAAAAGCCTGTACATCGGCGGCAGGGTATCCAGAGCGGCTTGAATCAGTTCGGTAAGTTCGGCTCGAAACAACAACTGTTCTGTTTCATTGTCAGTTGAGGAAAGCGTTTTATTAGACAGATATTCCAATAGTGTTTCTTCATTTTCATGGACCGAATCGTGCCCGTCTGGCAGAACGAGTTTCTTTTTGTCGAGATAGGCAAGGCAGGTATTGTAAGCAATTTGCCCTATCCATGTACTGAGTTTAGATTGAAACTGAAAGGTTGATAAATTTTTATACGTCTTCAGATAAATATCCTGTGCTAGGTCTTTTCGGTCTTCGGGGTTTTTGACCAATTTAAATACAATTTGAGCAACAAGTCCTTGGGTTTGCTTGATAATAGCCGCAAAGAGTGCCGATTCTCCCCGCAAAATCCTATTGATCAAGTCTTTCTCTTCCACCTTGTTATTGAGTTATTGCATGATAATAGCACATTAGACAGGTGAAACAAAAAAAAGTTGCACTGTATCTCCCTGAAATAGCTTGACAGATTTGGGGTTCATTTTTGGAAAGCGGCTTTGTTTTTGAGATTAGGTCAGTCAATTAACGGATAATCATTCATCAGGGTTATTAAACATAAAGAATTGAGTGTATTTTTGCTCAAACTCTTCTACCTGACTTTCCCATGCCTGTAGTGAATCCTATTTATACTAAGTGGCTTCCCTTTTTGTTCCTGATTTTTTTTCTAAGCCGCTTGAAGGCTCAGCAAACTCTTACACAGGATGTTCTTAAAATAGATAGCCTAACGGAGCAAGGGATATTTCTGGATAAAGGTTGGCGTTGGCACGCTGGCGATAACCCTACGTGGGCAATGGCTGATTTTGATGACTCAAAATGGGAAAAGATTAACCCTTTTCAAGATATATCTACCCTGCAAAAGTTACCTCAACATGGTATAGGCTGGTTAAGAATTCGTTTTCAAATTCCAACAGCTTTGAAAGGGAAAAATATAAGTCTGTCTATTAGCCAAACAGGAGCTACAGAATTGTTTTTAAATAGTCAATTCGTCATTAGGAATGGAATAATAAATACCCAAAAACAGGTACAGCAAGGAGGGATGTACACCTATTTACCGACAGCAAATCTAAGTACCGATACAATACAGGTAATAGCTATTCGATATGCTTTCACTAAAGAAAGTTTACACATACAACCTGAGTCATTTCTTCGATTAAAATTAATGTCTTCAAAGCAAGGCGAAAGATTGTATGTTAACAATGTTATTAGCTATTTAGTGAGCTCAACTCTTTGGGGTATTTTCCTGATTCTGGGGATTTTGCAATTGTCACTCTATATTATCTACCCTACTCAAAGAGCTCCTCTGTACTTGGGATTATTTTTAATCATGCAGGCCATTACACATATATTGGGTGGGGGGCTGACAAGGATTCCATCGCCAAGTTATTAGCCATTAAAAATGTTTTGATGTTTAATGACATAACCTACTTGATTTTTACTATAGCGATTACTTTCTCTGCTTTTTTTTATCTGTTAGGTATTTACGAGTATTTTAAACAACCTAAAAGAATTTGGTTTTTTACATCTGCGCTACTCACTTTAGCTACTTTTCCTTCCTATATATTTATTACCAATCCTACAGTTGCTTATTTCTGTGTATTTATTTTGGGCTTTATTGTTCCTTGGTCTGAAATTTTGCGAATTGGAATAATACAAACCAAACATAAACAGCAAAAAGCAAAAACGTTTGCAATTGTTCATGGAATACTTTTATTAACATTTGTTCTATATACGATAACCATTTTTTCACCACCTAATTCTTTTACTGATTTTCTTTTAAAACACGGGGGTGAGGGCTTTTTTTCGGTAAGTTTTTTAGGTCTTGCTCTTACCATCTCGATTTTACTTTCGCAAGAGCAAGCCGTTGCCAATAAATTACTCCAAAAACAACTTGTTGATTTAGAAGTTCTTTCTCAAAAAACGTTAGCCCAAGAACAGGAAAAACAACATATATTGGCCACTCAAACCGAAACGCTTGAAAAACAAGTCGAAGAAAGAACCAGCCAACTCAAAGCGTCTCAAGCTCAATTGGTTCAAAAAGAGAAACTGGCCTCACTCGGAGAACTGACAGCGGGTATCGCTCACGAAATTCAAAACCCGTTAAATTTTGTCAATAATTTTTCAGAAGTATCCGCAGAATTGGTGGATGAACTTAAAGAAGAATTATCCAAAGGAGACATAGAGGAAGCCCGTTTTATTGCCGATGACCTGGCCCAAAATCTGCAAAAAATCAATCATCATGGCAGCCGTGCTTCCTCCATTGTAAAAGGTATGTTGGAACACTCCAGAACTGGAATTGGTGAGCAAGTATCGACCGATTTAAACAAATTGGCCGATGAATACCTGCGCCTCAGCTACCATGGTATGAAAGCCAAAAATAAAGACTTTCATGCCGACTTTGAATTCATTGCCGAACCAACGTTACCTTTTGTCAACGTAGTGCCGCAGGAAATAGGCAGGGTGTTGTTGAATCTGCTGAATAATGCTTTTTATGCAGTAAAGAATGTTAAATTGCCCAAAGTAACCGTATCAACTTCTCAATCTGGCAAGCAGATCATTATCCAAGTGCGAGACAATGGCACGGGGATTCCTGACCCTATCAAAGCCAAAATATTCCAGCCTTTCTTCACCACTAAGCCCACTGGAGAAGGAACGGGCTTAGGCTTATCACTCTCTTATGATATTATCACTAAAGGACATGGGGGAAAGCTGACCGTAGAAAGCACCGAAGGAGTAGGGAGTGAATTTATCATTACACTTCCGGTTGTATAATCTATACAAATAATCACTGCGTTTGAGAACCACAATTAAAGCGATGGATTGACAACAAAGTTTGCGGGGTGAGCGCATGAAACGGATTCGTCAACGTACAGTTGAACTGGTCTTAGGTAGTTTGGTGGAGTATTATGGGTTACGAAAGGTTAATGTACGGGGCAAAGCTGGAGCTCACAAGGGGATGGTAAGCCTTCAAAAGGCAATGCATAAATCAGAGTTGTGCAACAGCTTAAATGATTGGAATAAAGCTTTGGTCAGCGCAGCCTAAACAAAAAATCTAACCAACCACTTCCACCCCAAAATCACCTCCTCAATCAAATCACACGCTTCCTGAATTTGCGACTCAGTAATCACCAAAGGCGGGGCAAATTTGTAAAATGAAAACGTCTATTTAAAATCTGAAATTTTCTTTAGCGTCTCCTCAAAGCCCATGATTGTGAACTTTGGATTTACTTGAAACTTTGTGTCAGCAACTTTTTCCAATTTGAAATCGGATGCTGTCAAACGGGTCATCCAACCATATACGTTGAAAACAAATTGTAAGGGTGTGCCATCTATAGCACCCAGTAGAGAATCGAAAACTGAGCCCACAGGAACTTCAATGGCATTTGTTAGTGTCATTTCAGATTCCTCATTCTTTGCCCCTCCTTTCACCAAAACTCTTTGTGCTGGCCAATTAAACCAACTTGTGTTTTCAATCACTTTACTCACTTTGTAATGGCTGGCATTTTGTTCTATGACGCGTTCATTTTGAAAACGTTTTTCTTCCTCATAAGATATAAATATGGCAAAGTTTGCCAATGATGCCATCATCGAATCAGACGACTCCACAAGCATGTAAATCCCGCTCTTATTTCTGATATGAATATCCTTATAAAAATCTTTGTTATCGAATCTATTGACTCGCCAAACTTCGATTCGAAGGTCATTTGTTTTTTTGTAAACAACTACTTGTGACACAATATAAGCCGCAGGAGATGCTTCACGCTTTTCTAAGGTATCAGCTTTATAGATAAGAACCCCTTCAGTAAAAGACGATTGGGCCTTTACCGTTAAAGACAAAAAAAGGACTGCACAGACTTGTAAAAGGGTGTAGAATTTCCGCATTTTTAATATTACTTACTTTTTTGAGCAGTCACCCCCAAAATCACCTCCTCAATCAAATCACAAGCTTCCTCAATTTGCGATTCTGTAATCACTAATGGCGGAGCAAAACGAATTTTATTGCCGTGGGTTTGTTTGCAAAGTAGCCCTTTTTCTTTGAGTTTGAGGCAAATCTGCCACGCTAGTGGGCTTTCTTCGTCGGTCGCAATCACGATGGCGTTGAGTAATCCTTTTCCGCGAACGGTTTCAATCAGGGTCGTTTTTTGCTGGATTTGCCGCATTCTTTCTCGGAATAGTTCACCCAAGCGCTCCGCATTTTCGGCCAATTTTTCATCCTCTAGTACCTTCAACGCCGCTACTGTTACAGCGGCGGCCAATGGATTTCCGCCGTAGGTCGAACCGTGTTGGCCTGGCTTGATGGTGAGCATGATTTCGTCATTCGCCAAAACGCACGAAACAGGATACACCCCGCCCGAAAGGGCTTTTCCCAACACCAAAATATCAGGTTTCACGCCTTCGTGGTCACACGCCAAGCGTTTTCCCGTACGCCCAAGACCCGTTTGAACTTCATCCGCAATAAACAACACATTGTACTTGGTACACAATGCCCGAACGCCGCGCAAATATCCTTCATCAGGTACCACGACGCCCGCTTCCCCCTGAATGGGTTCTACCATAAAGCCTGCAATGTTCGGGTCGGCTTGGAACGTTTTTTCCAACGTTTCTAAATCGTTGTACGGTACAATAATATATCCTGGCAAAAAAGGGCCGTAGTCATCGGTACTTTCGGGGTCGGTTGAGGACGAAATAGCCGCGAGCGTACGCCCCCAGAAATTCCCTGCGGCATAAACGGTCTTGGCTTCATTTTTTGGAATCCCTTTGACCAAATATCCCCATTTTCGGGTCAACTTGAGCGCCGTCTCTCCGCCCTCTACGCCTGAGTTCATCATCAGCACTTTGTCGTACCCAAAATAATCACACAAAAATTTCTCACATTCGCCCAATACGGAGTTATGAAACGCCCGCGACGTAAGCGTCAATTTCTGCGCTTGATTGGTTAGCGCCGTCACAATGCGTGGGTGACAGTGCCCTTGATTGACCGCACTGTAAGCCGACAAAAAATCGTAATAGCGCTTGCCTTCAATATCCCACACAAAAACCCCTTCGCCACGCTCAATCACTACTGGTACGGGCTTATAATTATGCGCTCCGTAGCGCTTTTCAAGGCCAATAAGATAGTCGGTTTGAGTAAGTTCGGTCGTCATGGTGATTTTAGAGATTGGAGCCAACAATTTTTATTACTTTTGTAAACTTACATTTTAACTTATTTTCAATTTTTAACAAGTCAAATTTCTTTCAAACACTTAAATTTAAAACAGTTTTTTAATTTCAAACACGCTATAAAACCAAATCTAACTTTCGTTAACATGTTTAAACAACTCCTTTTTTTGGCCACAGCACTTAGCTTTTCGGCCATCGCGCAAGACCGTCGCCCCACCACGCCACCCGCAGCCAGTGGCACCCCAGCGGCAACGGCACCCGCCGCGCCCGCCGCTGCTCCAAAGGCAGGCCCCAAGCCCTACAAAGAAGTAATTACCGACAAAAGTAAGACGACCAAGGGCTTATTCATCGTTCACAAAATAGATGAAAAATACTTCTTTGAACTCCCCGATTCGCTACTTGGTCGCGAGATGATGGCCATCACGCGCCTTTCACAGTCAAGTACCACGCCTGGGTCGGTAGGTTTGCCTGCTTACGGTGGCGAATTGCTTAACCGCCAAGTAGTTCGTTTTGAAAAAGGCCCTGACAACAAGGTTTTTATGCGTTCGGTAGCTTTTATCAACGTGAGTGACGATGCCAATTCTCCCATTTACAAGGCCGTTCGCAACTCTAACCTTGACCCGATTGCCATGGCCTTTGATGTAAAAGCAGTGCGCAAGGACACCTCGGTGGTCATTGAAGTAACCGACTTCTTCAAAAGCGACAACACCGTGATTTCGATGTCTCCCCTCGTTCGTCAAGCCTATAAATTGACGATGCTTCAAAACGACCGTACCTACATACAGAGCATCAAGTCTTTCCCCATCAACACGGAAATAAAAGTAGTAAAAACCTACGGTGTGACCCCTCCTACACCAAGCTTTGGGCCTTCTACAAGCCCTATTCCTTCGGTAAACCTACCCGCTGCTTCGATTGCAGGCGCAGTGACAATGGAGCTGAACACCTCGTTTATTGCCCTACCAGCCGTACCAATGAAACAGCGTTTGTTTGACTTGCGCGTAGGTTATTTTGCCAATGGTTATACCGTTTATGGCGAAAACTCACAACGTACCGAAGACAAAACATTTGTGGTTCGTTGGCGCTTAGAACCTAAAAACAAAGCCGACGAAGAACGTCAGCGCCGTGGTGAGTTGATTGAGCCTAAAAAACCAATCGTTTTCTACATCGACCCTGCTACGCCGAAACAATGGCGTAAGTTCCTAAAAATGGGGGTTGACGATTGGAACGTAGCCTTTGAAAAAGCAGGCTGGAAAAATGCCATCCGTGGCGAAATTTTGGCCGATAACGACACCACCATTAGCATGGAAGATGCCCGCTACTCAGCGATTCGTTATTTTGCGTCCGACATTGAAAATGCGTACGGCCCCAACGTACACGACCCGCGTACGGGAGAGATTTTGGAAAGCCACATCGGTTGGTACCATAACGTGATGAAACTCCTCAAAAAATGGTACATGACCCAAGCCGCAGCCGCTGACCCACGCGCTCGTAAGAATAAGTTTGACGATGAATTGATGGGACAACTGATTCGCTTTGTGTCGTCACACGAAGTAGGACACACGCTTGGTCTTCGTCACAACTACGGCGCATCGACGGCGACCCCAGTTGAAAAGCTTCGTGACAAAGAGTTTATTACCAAAAATGGACACACTTCGTCTATCATGGACTACGCTCGTTTCAACTACGTGGCTCAACCCGAAGACGGCGTGACTGACTTTTTCCCTCGCATCGGCGACTACGACATTTGGGCGATTGAGTGGGCTTACAAACCCATCTACGACACCAAAACACCTGAGGAGGATAAATTAATTCTTAACAAATGGTACAAAGAAAAAGCGCTTCCTAACCGCCGTTTGTGGTTCTTGACCGAAACCAACCCGTACGACCCGCGTTCTCAAAACGAAGACATCGGTGACAACGCCATGCTTGCCAGCGGATACGGTATCAAAAACCTCCAGCGTATTGTTCCTAACCTCATCGAATGGACCAAACAAGAAGGCGAAGATTATGACATGTTGGAAGAAGGTTTCAACGAAGTGGTAACGCAGTTTCGTCGCTACATGGGCCACGTCACCAAAAACGTGGGGGGGATTTACGAAACCCCAAAATCATCCGACCAAGCAGGGCCTGTGTATGAACCTACGCCTAAAAAAATGCAAAAAGATGCGGTCGCTTTCTTGAATCAACAGTTGTTTAACACCCCCAAATGGATATTAGACGAAAATATTATGCGTCGTATTCGTCCTGATATGGGGGTTGATTTTATTTCAAAAATCCAAGAAACTACCCTTAGTAGCCTTTTTGCCAGCGACCGCCTCCAGCGAATGATTGAGATGACAGAAAAAACGGCAGATGCCTACTCAATGGATGAGTTATTTGCCGATGTAAAAGGGGGAGTTTGGGGAGAATTAAAAACGCGCAAAGCAGCCGATGCGCACCGTCGTAACCTTCAAAAAATCTATGTAGAGCGCATGATTGCAACGCTAAACGCACCTGCGGCAGTTGGTTTTCCTTCAACAACTCCGATGAAGATGTTTGGCGCTGTAGTCGCTCCATCGGTGGACATACGCAAAAATGATGTGCAGTCGATGGTACGTGCACACTTGGCTTCGTTGCAAGGCGAAATTCAAGCAGCACTTCCTACCATTACCGACAAAATGACGAAATACCACCTTCAAGATTGCGTTTTCCGCATTAAGAAGGCGTTAGACCCTAAATAGTCTAACGAAGACCTTGTGCGTCGGGTCAAAACCCGACGCACTTTTACTACATTTACTATCTTCTGAGTATCAAAAATTATGGAAGAACCACTTGACGAATTTGACCGACTCATTTTGCAGCAACTCGAACGAGACGCCCGCAAAGCTTATTCGGCCATCGCCGATGATTTACAGATTTCCAACACAATGGTGCATCAACGGGTAGGAAAGTTGAAACGAATTGGCATTCTAAAAGGAAGCACGATTGTATTAAACGAACGAAAATTAGGCTACGAATGGGGGGCTTTTACAGGCATTACACTGAAAGAAGACTCTGATTCTGAGAAAATTATTGACGCACTCAAGCAAATCCCAGAAGTTACTGAGTGTTATTATATTACAGGAAAATATACGCTTTACATTCGCATAGTAGCGCGTAGCAACGAGCACATGCGCAAAGTTTTATACGAAAAAATTGACCATATCCCTGGCGTTCTCAAAACCGAATCGCTGATTGATTTTGGGGCAGCCTTCAAACGTAATGTTCCCATAGAAGAATAAACTGTGTTTTCGGTTTCTCAAAACCGAAACAGGAGTTACTCGTATCGTGCTTTCGGTTTCTCAAAACCAAAACAGGGGTTACGCACAACCCCCGTCGATACCCATCAGTTACCCAAAATAACCTTTAAGAATGAAAACTTGGATTGGGGTTGACATTGGCACAACCAACGTAAAAGCAACTGCCATTGACGAAGCAGGAGAAACCGTCGCACACGCCTCAGCAGCCTGCGTTACTTACCATCCAAAGCCGCGTTACGTTGAGCAAAATCCTGACGAAATTTATGGGCTATTCGTGGCTGTAATCCAGCAAGTTGCGGAGCAATTACGCCACAAAAACGCCAGCATCGAAGCCATTGGCTTGTGTTCGGCCATGCACAGCGTCATTCCTATCGACGCCCGCAATCGTCGGCTTACGCGTTCGCTCCTCTGGGCCGACAACCGCAGTGAAGCCCAGGCCGATGTCCTTAAAACGCACCCACTCTTAACGAAGCTTTATCCGCAAGTAGGCATACCTGCCCACCCTTACGCACCATTGACCAAAATGGTGTGGTTTCGCGAACAAAAACCCGCTATTTTTAGTAAAATCAGCCGTTTTGTTTCCCAAAAAGAATACATCTGGTACCGACTTTTTGGAAAATTTCAAATCGACTATTCGATGGCTTCTGGCACCGCCCTGCTCGACAATCGACGGTTTCGGTGGAGTGCATTGGCCATGGATTATGCAGGTATAAACGCCTCCCAACTGTCCGACCTAGTTCCAACTTATCACCAAGAAAAACTTACCCAACGAAGCCTTGCCAAACAGCTAGGCGTTCCTGTTGGTACTCCATTTGTGATTGGTGCGGGCGATGCCTGTTTAGCCAATTTGGGCTCAGGAGCTTTGGACATGGGCGTCACTACCCTCACCATTGGCACCAGCGGAGCGGTGCGTCAAACCGCCGCTACTCCCGCTCGCGACCCTCAGCAGCGTTTGTTTACCTACGTTTTGGACGAAACCCATTACGTATCGGGCGGCCCCACCAACAACGGCGGCAATGTACTCGAGTGGCTTTCAAAACACTTACTTTTAAAAGACACCAGCGAACTGCTTGCCATGGCCGAAAGTATCGGCGCAGGCGCCGAAGGCTTGTTGTTTGTGCCTTACCTACTGGGTGAGCGCGCTCCCGTTTGGGATGCCCACGCTTATGGGAGCTACCAACGTTTGCAGTGGCAGCACACCCAAGCCCACATGGCGCGCGCTACGCTAGAAGGGGTATTGATGAACCTCAACCAAATTCGTCAAATTATCGACTCTCAACTCAACAAAACCCGCATCTTGCACGCCAACGGTGGTTTTACGCGTTCCAAATTTTGGGTGCAATTGTTGACAGATATTTTCAGTACGCCCGTTCGGGTCAACGAAAGCAACGAAAGCGGTTGCCTTGGGGCGACTTTGCTAGCAATGAAATCGTTGGGAAAACTTGAAAGCTTGGAAGAAGGAGTCCATCAATACGTTCGATTTGCCGATACTTATCACCCCGACCCTTCCCAGACCAAAGTCTATCAAAAAGCCCAGCGCGAATTTGTAAAAGCGATGGCTGTGAGGTAACTACAAAAATGGCTTGGTATTTGTATTGGAACAAATTGAAAACTTTAAACGTTAAACAATCATCTTAAAATAATACGCCAAACCATGAAAAAGATTGGAATCGCCGCCGTCATCACTACTGTAATGGTAAGCCTTATGGCTTTTAAATCCGTTGAACCCAAAACCGAAGAAGCCAAAATTCAGTGGGTGACGTTGGAAGAAGCCTACAAACTTAACCAAAAACAACCACGCAAAATTTGGATTGATTTATATACAGAGTGGTGCGGATGGTGCAAAGTAATGGATAAAAATACCTTCAAAAATGCGGAAGTGGTTCAGTTTACAAACAAGAAATTCTACGCCGTAAAATACAATCCAGAAAAAGATGCCGACGTCATGTTTGGAAAAGTGTCGTTCCGTAGCCTAATCAATGGCAAAGTGACGGGCTATCCAACCACGGTTTTCATGGATGAAAAAATGAACCTCATCCAACCGATTGCTGGTTATTTGGAACCACGTATGTTCCACCAAGTGCTCGCATATTTTGGCGACAATAATCACCAAAAAGAGCCTTTTGACCAGTTTCAACAAAAGACTTACCCTACTAAATACACCGCCAAAGCACAATAAGGGGGGGTATTTTAGTTCTTCTAATTACTCTTATGCAATTATCACTTTATCAACTCGACGCGTTTACCGACAAAGTTTTTGGCGGTAATCCTGCCGCTGTCGTGCCGCTTACCTCATGGCTTCCTGACGAAACCATGCAGGCCATCGCCGCTGAAAACAACTTGGCCGAAACGGCTTTTTATGTCCCGACGGAAGCAGGTTTTCACATTCGTTGGTTCACCCCTACGGTCGAAGTGGACCTGTGCGGCCACGCCACGCTGGCCACCGCTTATGTATTGTTCTCCATCGAAAATTACCCTCACAACGAAATAAATTTCGACTCACGAAGCGGCATTCTCAATGTTCGCAAAGAAGGCGATTGGCTCGTTCTTAACTTCCCCGTTGACAGCATTCACAAACAATTGCTTTCGCCTCCTGCTTTGTTGGAAGCGTTGGGTGACATCAGTCCCGTTGAAATTTTACGCGGAAAAACCGACTTCATGGCGGTATTAGAATCCGAAGAGCAAGTACGCACGCTTCAGCCCGATATTATTGTTTTATCGACTTTGCCTGCGCGTGGTGTAATCATTACAGCCCCAGGCGATTCGGTCGATTTTGTATCGCGTTTTTTTGCACCACAATCAGGCATTGCCGAAGACCCCGTCACGGGTTCAGCACACACCACGCTCACGCCCTATTGGGCCGACAAATTGGGCAAAACCGAGATGGAAGCCCTGCAAGTTTCTGCCCGTGGTGGTGTTTTAAAAACAAAGCTTATCGGAGACCGCGTAGAAATAGCAGGCCAAGTAAAACTCTATTTACGAGGCACAATTGAAATCGGGTAATTCTAGTTTTAACAAAAATACTTCAAAATCAATGGCAAAGCGTCGGCAGGGAAATTTTCCACCGACGCTTTTCTTTTCTCTATTTTTCCGTTACCGCTTTCGCCAAACGCCTTCCTTTTGAAGAAATTTCCTTTGATTCATCCGCTGGCAGCGTCAATGGGCGTTCTGGTTCTTCTTCTACAGGGGCAATTTCGAGGCCCGAGGCCCTCAATTTTTCGATAATGGAAATAATCTCATTTCCACGCCGACCTTGCTCCTCAATCGCAAGCTGGTTGTATTCTTTTTCGCGCGCGGTTTCCCAGGTAAACAGCTCTGTTTTAGCATCATAAATCCCTAAAGGCAATCCTTTTGAGATTTGGGCAAAGTTTTTAATCGCCTCTTCCGCCTCAGGACGCGTGGTGTAAGTTAGGTGATAAAAACTTCCTTTGAACAAATATAAAATTGAAAAACGGTTCATAGCAGTAATGATTGAAGTAGGGCTTTATTGAAAAGCAAAAACGAATAAAACAATGGATTCTTGTACCGAATGAATTTCGGTAGGGCTTCCTCGTTTGAGGGGTTTTTAATTTGTAGGTTGATTGATGAGCTGTAGCATTGTAGGGTAAGCTACATTAGGCTCCGAAATAGACAAAAGAAAGAACAAGGTATCTTTGAAGTGAGATATTTACTTAAACAAATATCAAGAAAATATCGCATTAAACAAAAGAACCGAAGAAAATATTTTTATACTTCCTTCGGTTCAATTTTGTCAAAATATGATTTTTTCTAGTTTTGAACCATATAAGAGCATCTAAGCTTTTCTTATAATCCCTTATATGTCTTATATGGTTTAAAAAAATTATTTCTTCAAAATCGTAAACTCTACCCGACGGTTTTTCTTGCGGTTGTCTTCCGTCGTATTAGGAGCAACTGGTCGAGTAGGGCCATAACCTTTGGTCTGGATTCTATCACCCACAATTCCTTTAGTACCCAAATAACGCTTCACCTCCTCTACCCTATCTTTTGATAATTGCAAGTTGGCATCAAAATCCCCGACGTTGTCTGTATGTCCTTCGATGAGCACTTCCATCGTCCCGTTTTCAGTCATCATTTGCGCGATTCGGTCTAACTCTGGCAACGACGCAGGCAACAAATCAAACTTGCTCTGGGCAAACCCAATCGTGTTCAGCGTCACTTTTTGGCCAATTTCAATGGGAGCCAAAATGAGTTCACGGCGAAGTTCGCGGTACTGCGTTTCTTTTGTCAAATCAATCACCATTCCTCCCGACTGATACCCTTTTCGTTGCGCCGTTAGGCCGTATTGTTTTTGGGTATCTAAGACCACTTTGAAATCACCCACGGCAGGATCATAGTCGATGCGTTGCGGGGTTTGTTTTTGGTCTAAATCTTCCACAATGACCTCGGCTGCCACGGGCTGTTTGGTAGTTTGATCAAGAACCACTCCCTTCAACATCACCGTCGGAACGGGGCGAATCTGCTCTGGAAGCTTCATTCTGAAAATATCAAATTCACCCAATGAGTTTTCGGACGAACAAAAATACGCGTACGCTCCTGAGGCAGGAATGGTAAAATGTGCTTCAAAATCGGACGTATTGAAGGCAGGGCCGAGATTTTCTGGTTCCGACCATCGCGTCCAAGTTTCGTCCAAACGACGACTTACGTAAATATCCATCTCACCGTATCCGCTGCGGCCACTGGAGGTAAAATAAATCGTTTGATTATCGGTAGCCAAAAAAGGCGTAAACTCATCGTCGGCCGTGTTCAAATCAGCACCCATATTTTTAGCGGGCGACCAAGTACCGTCAGCTTGTTGGAAAGACACGTACAAATCTGCTCCCCCTTTGGTATTTCCATCTTGCAACGACAACACCATTACTTTTCCGTTAGGGCCAATGTAAAACCCCGAGAAAGAGTGTTCGTTGACATAACTTTGAAGGCGTAACTCCTGTGGAGCAGTCCAGCCTGTACGGTTTTTACGGCTCACTGATACCCCCTTCGACAAGCTTCCGTCGGGGTGATAAATGTTCATTAAGAGCGCTGTACGGTCGTCGGGAGAGATATAACAAATAGAATTTTCTTGGGCGTTGTTGATGGGCTTACCCATGTTCTGCGCTTTTTGCCACACCCCATTCTTTTCCTCGGCGTACCAAACATCATAATCTTCGGATGTGCGAATATTTTCGGGGTGGTCGTAGCGAGTAAAGTAGATTGTGCGTCCATCGGGCGAAATTACGGGAGCTACTTCGTTGGCTTTAGAGTTAACATTCGGACCAAGATTCTCTTTTTTTAGCTCTTTCGGAACATTCTTAGCGAGGTTAATCACCGCCTCCACGGGCTTTTCTGAGGCTGATATACCAATGGCATCAATTTCGTTCCAGCCTTCTACCAACTGCGTGTTGAGGGTTACTTTCAGAGAAGTCACCTTAAATGCCGTCAGTTGTGGCAGCCAAATACGGTGCATTCCTGCGCCACGTTTAGTCGCGTCGGGCTTGGCTTTGTAGAATGTATATTCTTTGTTATCGGTATCGTACCCAACAACGCTCGTAACGCAGCCAGCACCGTGGTTTTCGGCAATCACAATTTGACGAATTTGAGCGGGTGTATCAAACCCCACTTTTATCCATTCTTCGCCCGCGTCAGGCTGTGCCGACCGCCAAGCCGAAGCGCCACTTTCTCCCTGAGGAAGTTTGTTAGGTTTGCCTAAAAGTTGGGAAGGGCGGTACTGCGCCCCGTTTCCTTGCGCATATTCCGAAGATACACCGATGACCTTTGAAGCCCACTGAACCTCCTGTGAATGAAGCACATAACTAGCAATAAACAGTACAAAAAACGAAAAAAAACGCATGATTACAAGTTTTTTTAGGTAGCTGCACATTTATCGTGCCAATTACAACAATTCGTCCGAAGGATTCCAAAAGACTTTTTTAAAATCCACAATTTTATCATTTTTCACTTTCACGCCTTCCTGCTCCAAAAGTTCTTGCATGGCCGTAGGTGTTCCGAAAAAATGTTTACCCGTGAGCATTCCGTCACGATTTACGACCCGATGGGCAGGGACGTCGGGCATACCGTGGCAGGCATTCATGGCCCAGCCAACCATGCGAGCCGTCAATTTTGTCCCTAAAAAATTAGCGATTGCCCCGTAAGAAGTAGCGCGCCCTTCGGGTATTTGTCGAACGACGTCATACACGTCATCGAAGAAGTTCTTTGATTCCATGGGTTGGTTTTTAAACCATATTAGGCATATAGGAGATTATAAGAAAATTTATGTGCCCTTATAATCTCTTATATGGTTCCAAATTCTCCTAAGGCTTTTCGATTTTATTGACCAACTCACCGTACCATTTTTCCCCATATTTGGTAATTAGCGGGTCTTTCAAGAACTTATACAAAGGCACACCCAGCTCCTGTCCATTGTCACAAGCAGGACGACAAATGTGCCAGCGATCATAATTCAGCGCATCAAAATGGTCGTATTTGGTAATACGAATAGGGTACAAATAGCAAGAAATCGGTTTTCGGAACGTAATTTTTTTATCCAAAAACGCCTGCTCAATGCCACATTTCAAAATTCCTTTTTGGTCATAAATGGCGTATGCACACTCTCGTCCATTGACCGTTGGAGTGACATAGTCTCCATCAGCATCTTGTTCGTACAAGCCCGTTTTTTCAATGGCGTCAAGCCCTTTTTTATTCAAATAAGGCTTCACTTTAGGGAAAACCTCTTCTAATTGCTCCAGTTCGTCTTCGTTGAGAGGGGCTCCCATATCGCCTTCAATACAACAAGCACCTTTGCATTTTGTCAATTCACAAACAAAATATTGATCAGCAATGTCGTCGCTGATGACGGTATTATCAATGACTATCATTGTTTCTTAATCTTAATTTGTTGACCAATCTTCACTCCCGTATCAGGCAGCTCATTCCACTCCTTGATTTGATCCACTTTTACGCCGTATTTCTGTGAAATGCTAAACATCGTTTCGCCTTGAGCTACGGTGTGCGTAATAAACTCCACTGCTTTGGGTTGTTGGTCAAGCGTATTTCCAACGGGACGAATATTTAGCTTTTGTCCACTCAACAACTTTGCATCTTGCGGTAGGTTATTCCAATACAAAATGTCGTTGACCGTTACATCATACATTTTCGAAATACTGTAAAACGTCTGCCCTGCTCCTACTACGTGTACAATTGCTTTACCAGTCGTCGAAGTTGCTGGTGTTGTGTTTTTAGGCGTTGTGGGAGCGGGTTCTTCGGTTGTAGGCTTAGTAGCAACTTTGTCCTGTTTTGGCGGAGTAGTAACAGTCGTCTGCTTCTGAGGGGTATCGTTGGTTGTAGGTTTCGTAGTTGGCGTTGTTGACGACGAAGCTGGCGTCGTATTTTTAGTATTCGATGGTTTAGGCTTTGAGCTAGAAGTCGTCGATTCATCATTGATAATGACCACGCGATCATCATCCCCAGGGTTAAACGATGGCGCGCGACGGTTCGGCTTAGTCGTTGAATTCGACGAACTTGGTTGTTTGCTTGGTTTAGGCTCTACCGATGTACCCAAGTCTGTAAACTCCACCCCTCCACCTTTGGAATCAGTCGTTGTTTGGGGCTGATTTTGGGCTGGTGTAGAGGTTGTTGTTGCAGGGGTATCTGCCATTTTTGGAGTATAAACCTTACGCTCCGACGCATTTTGTGGAACTTTATTGGTTGTTGTATTCGCTCCTGCCGTTTGTTCAGTACGCACAGGTTCCTGAACCGCTGGACGAGGTTGCGACTTATCCATTCCTGGCTTCCATTCATCTTGCGGAGCTTCGATGATTTCTACGGGTTTGCTTCTTGGGCGTTTTTTCGTCAACCAAAGCACACGTCCCGTTTGAAGGCGCGTGTTGCGGTTATCAATGCGGTTGTAACGAACCAAAAATTTCAAGCGAACACCATAAATCTGCGAAACTTTCCAAAGCGATTCTCCTTCACGCACGGTATGGAAAGGCACCACGGCGCGTTTGTTTTTCTTGGCCAAATAATATACTTCACCTGGCACAACAGGGCCGCGTTCCGACATGTCATTATAGCGTAAGAAACTACTAAAACTAACGCGGGCTTTTCTGGCCAACGATTCCACATTGTCATTACCACCCGCCATAATGCCTGGCAAACCATTAATTTCGTACAAAAGCAGGTCATTGCTATATCCTTCTGCCCGCACAAGCACTGGAAATCCAATGTCTTTTTGAGTAAAATTATCACGTTGATTTGGTTTTTTGAAAACCGACAAACGCGAACGCACCGTTTCGTACTGGTCGTTGGTTACTGGCAATAACAAAGAATATGCTCTATCAGACGGAATGTCGTTGGCTGTTAGCCAGCGGTTTTGAGCGCGAAGGTTTGTTTCATCAACTGCAAATTCTTTGGCAATTCCTTCCAGCGAGCGACCACCTGCTTGTGGATACTCCAACAACACAAACTGATTAGGCGATTGATAGCGTTCGATGGCCGACTCAATGGCAATTTTATGTGCCAAAAAGCGCAAAATATAACGGTCAGACTTGCCATCTAATTTAATTTCGCGGGCATACCCCCATTCTGCGGGTATCGTTTTACTAATTCCACCCGCTCCCAAATAATAAGAATACAACGACGCGACCCAATTATTAAACTGCGTATTGCTTTTTTTAAGGTACTTAGCCGCCGCCCGCGTTGACGAAGTAATGTTTTTACGCTCATCTATCTGGTCGTCCACACGCAGACCATAATCCAAAGCCGTTTCTTTCTTGAACTGCCAGAACCCTACCGCGTTTGACGCCGAAACTGCATCGGGCTGTAGATTGCTTTCTTGTACTGCTAAATATTTAAAATCAACGGGTACATCTTCATCAATCAAAATCCCTTCAACGATGGGAAAAAACAGCAGGCACCGATCCAATTTCGCTTCCCAAAATTTTTTGTTGCCCATAAGAGCCTTTACATCTGTTTGAACTACGGCCCGCGCATCTTCATCAAGCTGCACGTTCATCCCAGCAAAGCCAACGCTACGCGGTACAGTAGGCACGGCAGGGGCTTGCGCAACGACAAATCCTACCAAAAAGAATGAAAAAAGAGTGGTTAGGGCTACAATACGTTTCATTGTGGTTTCGGTTCGCTTCATAACTAATTTTTATATGCAATCATCAAGCCGTCGCGGATAGGCAAAAGTAGGTTGCTTACCCTTGGGTCGTTGTGTACTTTTTGATTAAAGTCTAAAAGGTTCTGCGTATCCTTATCTATTTTTTTGTCTGTTTGTACAACTTTTCCGCTCCAAAGCACATTATCGGCAATAATAACGCCGCCTGGGCGCACTTTGTCGATTACCAAATCGTAATAAAGCGCATAGTTAAGTTTGTCGGCGTCAATAAACACCAAATCAAACGTATCGGGCAAAGTAGGAATCAATTCTACGGCATTGGCGATTCGGTAATCAATCTTATTTTTATACGGAGATTTGTCAAAAAACGACCTTGTAAAATCCTCTAACTCTTCATTGACATCAATGGTTATCAGAAGCCCATCTTCAGTTAATCCTTCCGCCAAACACAAGGCTGAATACCCCGTATAGGTACCTATTTCAAGAACCCTACGCGGGCGCATCATGCTAGAAAAAAGTGCCAGCAAACGGCCTTGCACGTGCCCCGACAACATACGAGGCTGCAAAACCTTTGCGTGCGTTTCTCGATTGAGAAGAGCCAACAGCATACTTTCGGGCGAGGTATGCGCCTGCGAATATCCCTCTATGGCCTCAGACAAAAACTCCATTTAGTGTAGGTTGTTTAACAAATATAAACGGAAAAACGCCTAAAAGTATATAAAATGGCCTTTTTTCACAACAAACGACGCGAGGAGGATTACTCACAACCCGATTACTTAGCGTCGTCCTCAGGCACAAAGCACAAGCTACTCCATTGGCTTTCGTCGAGCATTTCTTGGGCGATATCTTGGAGTTGTGAGGCAGTTACAGCTTCAATTTCCCGAAAAATTTCTTCCAGCGAATCTATTTTTCCAGTATCTAAAATACTTTTAGCCATCATCAACATAAAGCTTTGATTTCCTTCTTCCGACATGGCCAATTGCCCCATAAGCTGCACTTTCAAATTACGAAGCTGAACCGTCGTCAACGGTTTTTCACGTACTTGACGCAATTCGCGATGTACCAATTGGATAGCACGATCGAGGTTTTTGGGTTCTGTTCCAAAAAATACCCCCAAAAAACCTGTATCCAAAAAGGGCGCATAAGTAGCTTCGATTGAATAAACTAGGCCATATTTTTCCCGAAGCGTCATGTTAAAACGGGAATTCATCCCAGGGCCACCGAGGAGGTTAATCAGCATAAAAAACGGCAAACGTTTTTCATCCATCATTGCATACGCTGGCCGCCCCATCGCCACTTGGGTCTGGGTCATACCACGGGCTACCCGCAGCGTTTGCGGTACATAAATACTCGGCGACGTACGAATCCGTTGGCTGGTTGAATGAGGGAGGTCGTACAGGTATTTTTCGGCTTGCTTCACCGCCTTGCTAAAAGGCAAATTGCTCACCAACGACACCACGATGCGTTCGGTATCAAGGTTATCTGCAATAAAAGTTTGTAAATCGTTACGACCAAACGACCGAACGCTTTCGGCAGTTCCGAGGATATTCTTTCCCAATTGGTGGTTTTGAAAAACCAATTCGTCAAAATCATCTTGGATGGCGTCCTCGGGAGAATCGTGGTACATGGCCATTTCTTCCAAAATTACCCCTCGTTCTTTTTCGATTTGTTTCTCGGGAAAAACGGAATGAAAAGTAATGTCAGACAACAATTCAATGGCTTTATCGCTGTGCGATGCCAGCAATGACGCGTGAAAACACACTTTTTCTTTGGTCGTATAAGCATTCAACTCCCCACCGACGGTTTCGAGGCGGTTGATGATGTGATACGATTTACGTTTTTGAGTTCCTTTGAAAGCCATGTGCTCCCAAAAGTGCGCGAGGCCCTGCTGGTGTGGTTGCTCGTCTCGACTACCAATGTCGAGCATAATTCCCCAGTGAGCGATTTGGGTATGTGGTACTTGTTTGTGTACAACACGAATGCCATTGGGCAAGGTGTGTAAGCGGTATTCTTCCATTCTTTGCGATTATCACTTCTACAAAGGTAACAGTTTTTGGTGGATGTGGGTTTCGTCAACGTACCTTAAAGCCTGCTATTCCTTGAGATTTTGCAGTTTTCTGCGTTGTTTTGAGGTTTAATCAACCCCTTTCCGAAAGTTTTTAAAACTTTTGGTAAGGATACAATTTAATAAACCGTATGGGCTTTCAAAAACTTTCCATGGACGAACTCAACCGCCTGTCGGTCGAAGAATTCAAGTCCACCGCCAAACATTCCTTTGTATTTATCCTCGATGACATTCGTAGCCTCAACAACGTGGGTTCGGTTTTTCGCACCGCCGATGCCTTTAAAGCATCGAAAATTTATTTATGTGGGCTAACAGGCACCCCACCTCACCGCGACATTACCAAAACTGCCCTCGGCGCCGACGAATCTGTCGAATGGGAGCACGTGGAAGAGGTTTTAGCCCTTATCACTCAATTGAAAACCGAAGGATTTACCGTCGTTTCTATTGAACAAGCCGAAGGGAGTACGCTCTTGCACGAGTTTAAGCCAGTCGTCAACCAGTCGTACGCGTTTATTTTGGGGAATGAGGTTTTTGGGGTCAATGAAGACGTTGTGAATCAAAGCGATATTTGTTTAGAAATTCCTCAATTTGGGACTAAACATTCACTTAACGTATCGGTAACTGCTGGGATTGTGGCTTGGGATTATGTTTCTAAATTGATGACCTAATTTCTACAAACGTTTCTACAAACGTTTCGCAGCTCCGCAGCTTTGTGGATTATAAGGTTTGTATTTATAATTTCTACAAACGTTTCGCTGCTCCGCTGTGTAGCTAAATTTTTATACATTTATGCGCCTCATCATTGACCCATTAGGCGACGGGTACCATGACCTTTTCTTAAAAATCGACGTGATGCCAAGTCAAATCAAAATTGCTAACAGTTATTACCTTTTTGATTTTTTGGAAATAAGTCAAGAAGAAATAAAAGCGATCAAACAACAGCAAATGGCTCCGATAGCCTATGGTGCCTTACGGCTTATCGAGTATTGGGAAAACCGTATCTTGTCCATGTCAAAAGGGCAAACAGTATTCTTGCTATTTGACTTATCAGATCAGTATGTCGGAGGCTTTCGAGTTGCGAACGTAAAATATGGGTATCAATTTGAAGAGGTATTTACTGAAGAAACAGCGGGCTACGCGGTCAATAAATCTACCCTTGATTCCGTTGTGTCTCTAACATCGCTCCGAACCGACAAAAACTCTCCTTCTGGATGGCTGATTAGCGAAGAAAGGCTGCGAGAGGGGTTGGATTGGAGTAAAAAAGAAATTTTAAATAAAAATCCCTGACCAAAGTTTTTGTTTTAACGACATTTGTTGTATCTATTTGTAAAATCTTTTCTTTCAAACTATATCCTCTGTTATCCCAATGAAATCAGACAAGAAAAAAGCAGCAAGCGATATTGCACAAAAAATATCGACTGCCCTTACCACCGAAAATGTATCGAAGAAAATAGCCAAAGCTATTGAAAAAGCTTCTGAGAAATTGGCTAAAAAGCTCCTAAAAATCAGCAAAGAGGCAAAGAAGGCTCAAGAAGCAGCCGAAAAAGAAGCAGCAAAAAAAGCGAAGAAAGCTGCCGAAAAAGAAGCTAAAAAGGCTAAAAAAGAGCCTAAGAAGAAAAAAGAGCCAAAAGTAATTACGCCAAAAGTGGACGAGTCTGTAAAAACAGTCACTTCTGAGGTGGCACCCACTGCTCCCAAAGCAGCACCAAAACCTGCGGCGGCTAAACCTGCGGCTCCCGCCAAACGCCCCGCTCCGAAAAAAGCTCCCGCTGTTTCGAAGCCAAAAGAATCAGATACATTAGCCGAAAGCTAGTTTTCTCATTAATTTCTTGGTCGCGGTCTGACTATCGTCTGACCGCGACCAAGGTCAGACGGCAGTCAGACCGTAAAACAACAAAAGCCTCCCAAAGACAATGCATGGCACAGAGCTCTTTGGGAGGCTTTTGTTAATTATTGCCCTTTTTATTCTTGTTTTGGTTTCTTCGGTACAAAAACAGGCTTAGGTCGTGCCCCCGTTCCCCCAATGGGGGCAGTTACGTTCGATTTTTCTTCCGTCGTCTGTGGACTATCGACCACGGACTCAGTATTTAAAATTGGCTTTTTAGGAACAAAAACAGGCTTCGGTCTGGCCCCCGTTCCCCCATTGGGGGCAGTTGTGTTCGATTTTTCTTCCATCGTCTGTGGACTATCGACCACGGACTCAGTATTTAAAATTGGCTTTTTAGGAACAAAAACAGGCTTCGGTCTGGCTCCCGTTCCCCCAATGGGGGCAGTTGTTTCAGGTTTTTCTTCCGTCGTCTGCGGACTATCGACCGTGGACTCAGTATTTAAAATTGGCTTTTTAGGTACGAAAACAGGCTTCGGTCTGGCCCCCGTTCCCCCAATGGGGACTGATTCGTCAGATTTTTCTTCCGTCGTTTGTGGACTATCGACCGTGGGCTCAGTATTTAAAATTGGCTTCTTTGGAACAAAAACAGGCTTCGGTCTGGCCCCCGTTCCCCCAATGGGGGCAGTTGTGTTAGATTTTTCTTCCGTCGTCTGTGGACTATCGACCGTGGGCTCAGTATTTAAAATTGGCTTCTTAGGTGCGAAAACAGGCTTCGGTCTAGCCCCCGTTCCCCCAATGGGGGCAGTTGTTTCAGGTTTTTCTTCCGTCGTCTGTGGACTATCGACTGTGGGCGCGGGAGTTGAGGCTGACTGCTCAACGCTCTCCGCTGACGGCTGCGCCACTGGCTTTTTAGGCGCGAAAGCTGGTTTAGGTCTAGCCCCCGTTCCCCCAATAGGGGCAGTTATGTTAGGTTTTTCTTCCGTCGTCTGTGGACTATCGACCGCGGACGCTGAAACTACCGCCTTTTGCTTTTTCAAGGCTTCCTTTTCCTGCATGAACTGCTCATATAACGACTTCTTTTCTTCTGCCTGTTCGGGCGTAAGATTAGAGTAATGGTAGTTCATGTCACGCACATCAAACTCACTGTAATCGAAGGTTTTGGTCATCGTTAAACACTCTGTTGGGCACACTGTCGTACAAAGCCCACAGTAGCAACACTTGGCCATGTCTATGTCAAACTTGGCGGCATACAAGCGAATGGGCGAACCGTCTGAAGCTTTTCCAACTTCACCAGTGGCTTTAATAGGCTCTATATCAATACAATCGACAGGACAAACCTTGGCACATTTATCACAGACAATACAATCGTCCATTTCATTATGTAAGCGATAACGGCCATTATCGGGTATAGGCATCACTTCGAGCGGGTACTGCAAAGTCACCATTCCTTCTTGCTCATTAAAATACCCCCCTGTACTGACATTGTGGTTGCTTCGACGATTTCGCGCTTGCCACAGGTGCCTGAAGGTCAGTTTTAATCCTCCTAAAGTGGTACGAATACCGTCGTTGATATGTTCAAAATATGTTTTCAAAGAATTTATTTTTTAACTCTTCCCAAATCGTTTCAACCAATCCATTAACCTTTCAACATCAGCGCGGAGAAAAAGTTGCGTTCCTTCGTTCATGGTCGCGGCCGAACCACAAGCCACGCCCCAACGAATCATTTCTGAGTAAGTCAGTCCTTGCGTCAGTGCCCACGTCATTCCTGCCACCATGCTATCGCCAGCACCTACTGTACTTCGCTTCTGAACAGGCGGCGCGGGGACATGCTCGCACAGGTCTTTTGTGACTAAAATAGCACCTTTGGGTCCCATCGACACAATCACTACTTCACATTTTCCATCCCCAATGAGCATTCGAGCGGCATCGTCCACGTCATCGATTTGTAAATCTTTCGCACCGACCAACGCTTCCAATTCTCCGATGTTGGGTTTCAACAAAAACACCCCTTCATCACAAGCAGCTTGTAGTGATTCACCCGATGTATCTAGTACAAGCCTAGCCCCCATTTCTTTACTGATAGCCGCTACCTTTTCGTAAAAATTGACGTCCATTTGTGGCGGCAAACTTCCACTTGCTACAACGTACTCGGCTTTTGACTGCCGTAATGTTTCCAAAACAGCCTCGGTTTCGGCTTCACTCAAGGCGGCCCCAGGCATCCCGAAACGGTATTGGGCATTGGTAGAAGTTTCGGCAACAATAAAATTTTCCCGTGTCCACTGTTCGGTCTGAATCACCTCACAGTCAATCCCTTCTTGAGATACCAAATCACGAAGAACTTGTCCCGAAGGGCCACCCGTCGTAAAAATAGCGGTACTTTTTCCTCCCAATCGCTTGATGGCTTTGGAAACGTTGATACCTCCCCCTCCCGCATCAAAACGTGGCGCATCACAACGCAGTTTTTGTTCTGGAATCAGTCGGTCGATATGGGTGCTTTTATCCACCGCAGGGTTGACGGTTAGGGTTACTATTTTCATCGTATGTCTTGTCGTTATTTATAGGATAATAGACTTATTTGGACGCCTTATTCCACTCCTCAATTTGGGCCAAAATATCTTGTTGCCCCACTCGTTTTTCCGAAGAAGTGACAAAAATAAGCGGCAACTCTACCCAAGTTTCTAACAGGGTCTTTTTATAGTTCTCTAGTCGAGTTTGCAACTGGTTTGCAGTCAGTTTATCTGCTTTTGTAAACACCAAACAGAACGGCACCCCTTTTTCTCCCAGCTTTTGCATAAACTCAAGGTCTATTTTTTGGGGCTCAATGCGGGAGTCAATAAGAACAAAAGTACACGTAAGACTTTCACGGTTGAAAAGATAATCATCTATCATTATCGACCACTTTTGGCGTTCGGTTTGCGATACTTGGGCATATCCGTACCCAGGTAAATCGACCAAATACCAAGCATCGTTTATCATAAAGTGGTTGATTACCTGTGTCTTACCTGGCTTGCCTGAGATTTTAGCAAGGTTTCCGTGGTTGGTAAGCGCGTTGATAAGCGACGATTTACCCACATTCGACCGACCGATAAACGCGTATTCAGGGCGGTCGGGCTTAGGACACTGTTCGTGCTGCGAAGAGCTTTTGACAAAAACGGCAGTTTTGATTTTCATAGTGCAAAATTACAAATAACTCACCAATGACGTCGGGATTTGTTTGTTTTGACCAAATTAGTTTTCATAAAACTCAATCGGAAGGTCATCAGGGTCGGCGATAAAGAAAAAACGTTTGTGGGTAAATTCATCCACCCGAATCGCTTCACATTCAACACCTTTTTCGGTCAGAAAGCCATGCGCTTGCGAAACATCTGCCACACTAAAAGCCAAATGACGCAGTCCAGCGGCTTCGGGGCGAGAAACCCGTGCAGGAGGGTTTGGAAATGAAAACAATTCGATTTGGTAGTGATCATTGATGGCCAAATCAAGTTTGTACGAGTCTCGTTCGGCACGATACACTTCCGCGACAACCCTTAAACCCAATAATTGAGTATAAAAATGCTTTGAACGCTCGTAGTTGGAACAAATAATGGCTACGTGGTGAATGTTTTGAAGTGAAAGCATGTTGTTACTTTCCTTGTTTAAAACCTCGTTGGTTCTCTAATGCTCAAATTTAAAAAAATTTAGCCATGCCTTATTTACCAATCTATGACTCTCGGTTCCAGGCCGCCCCATTAGCTCAGTACCTTCAAACATTATATCAGTTTTCAGACATCATCGAAGCTCGCATTCTCAAAACAGGGATTAACCATACCTACCTGATTCGCACGGCAACTGATTCGTACATTTTTCGTCTGTACTTTCATCAATGGCGTAGTCGGTTAGAGATTGAGGAAGAAGTCCGACTGTTGCTTCATTTAAAAGACTCAGAGGTACCTGTTTCCTACCCTGTTGCCGATAAAAATGGAGCCTATATTCAAGAAATTGAGGCACATGAAGGGTTACGTTACGGAGTGCTTTTTTCGTTTGCTGAAGGTGAGAAAACTCGCTTTTTTACTACCGAACATAGCTATACTATCGGACAAGCGATGGGACGTTTTCATCAAGCGACTCAGAACTTTGGTTTACAGCGGGTTACGTATTCGGCCGAAACCCTGCTCCAACACCCATTAGCACAAATCAGAAAGTATTATTCTGCCAACTCCGAACCCATGAAGTACATCGAGCGAGTTGTGCCTTTGTTGGCTGAGTTGCTGACAACAACCGATACCACCTCTTTACGACAAGGAGTTGTTCACCTTGATATTTGGTTCGATAACCTCAACATTTCGGCAGCGGGAAAAGCAACCCTTTTTGACTTCGATTTTGCAGGAAATGGCTGGCAATGCCTCGACTTGGCGTATTTCAACATCCAACTTTTTAATACCGAACCCGATACTAATCGCTACGAAGAAAATTTAGCTAGTTTTTGGGCAGGATACGAAGCGATACAACCCGTCTCAAACGAAGAAAAAACGTTAATTCCCCCACTTGCAGTTTGTGTCTGGCTGTTTTATTTAGGTATCCAATGTCAGCGCTACGACGACTGGTGCAATCTTTTTATCAGTGAAGATTATTTAAAACGATTTATTGGTATGGCACAACGCTGGAGTGATAACCATGGGCTGTTTACCGATGCTTAGAGTTTGATAATCAACCATATACTTCAAAACAAAGTCAGAGACTTTAGGCCGTGTCCGTCCCGACATCATGTCGGGACGAGCGATAAAACTACGAAGGAATTATTTCAATGTAAGTCTGTGTGACAATAACCATTTTTGCATTCGGCAAATACTCCATGATTACTTCCCATTTTAACGAAAAGAAATGGTGGAGCTCTTTAAGTAGCATATTTCCTAATTTGAAATAAATAACCTTGGGAGGTTCCGAATCAATTAGGCACCGATCATAGAAATCAGCATCTTTGGTAAGAATAACCAAATTATTCTCTTTTGCATATCGCCAAATGTCGCGGTCATTAGCCTTCCCATCACTATCTATGACAAATTGGAAATTTGGCGCATTGAAAAAGGAAAAATGCTTTGGCAAATTCACATCTACTAAAAATTCATAGGAAGACATTCTATCAGGCAGCTTTAAAAAAGTGAGTTTCGTTGTCAACTGCCCGCACTGCATACTGCAAGCAAGCGTCTATATCCTCCTTTTCAAGAAATGGATATGCCATTAAAAGATTCTCCACAGTTTCACCTGCCGCGATATATTCCAAAATTGTTTTTACGGTTATTCGATACCCTCTTATTATCGGTTTACCGTTGCAAACATTTTCATTAATGGTAATTCTTTTCAATAGATTTTCCATGATGTTCTGTTTTATACAAAATTAAGGATTTGTTTTCACGAAGACAAAAGGAAAGTTACCTGTAAAAACTGCCAACGAGTAGATAATCAACCATATACTTCAAAACAAAGTTAGAGACTTTAGGCCGTGTCCGTCCCGACATCATGTCGGGACGAGCGACGTGTCGGGACGAGCGACGCAGCCAAAGCTATTCGACAGAAAGCATTTTGGCGTTTACCTCTTTTTCAATCGTGATGTAGCCAGGGTAATTGATTTGTGAGTTACCAATTCCCAAGGTAGGGCGCAGTTTGATGGTCAACTTAGAGGGGGTCGTGTTGGCTTTCCCCGACAGATTTTGCATCATATTCACAATGGCTTCGCGGGCTTTGCTATCGGTAATAAACCGATAAGCGTTCGTTGTCAATTGCATTGGAACGCGGGTGGTGCCACCTTTGGGTTGCACTTCGATACGCTGGTCGTACAGCCCCGTAAATAGCTCATTTTCTGACAAAAACACCTTGTATTCAAACTGGTTGATACCCGCCAAGTTTTTGGTTGGGTTGGTAATATCAAGATTAAGGCGGAGGTTGAGCGGGACGTCTTTGGTCAATATCGCTAACCCAATTCTTGGCGACTGCGACAAATCAAGATTTTGTAAGCTCCGAACATCCACGCCTGCCAGCGTAATATTATCGGCCGACGCAACGGTGTATTTGCAGTCGCCAAGGGTTTTTACTTCCGAAATTTGTTTCGTAACGGCGCAGCGTTGAAACAGGCCAGCCAGGGCCAAAATCACTACCAAAAGGCTAATTCTTTTCATTCTAGTACGTATGTTTTGATGTACCCAACGTTTATTAGCCCGTAAAATTGCAGCAATGACTGCTTACTGACAAATCTTTTGTAACACTTTTTCGGTTGCCTCATCAAGTTGTTGACGCTCTTCGGGGCTGTGGTAAGTCGTCGAAAAAAGGCTATCCATTGTTTTTGTAATTTTATCGGCCAGTTCTCCCGTGCGGAGGGTATAATATTCTTTGACCGAATCTATTTCTGCTGCTTTTTGGAGCGACAGGCCAATTTTATTTTTGGCCAACGAGTCTTCCATAAAGCGAATGTCGTTGGCTACTTTAAAGCGTTCTTCTTTCAATTGGCGAGCCTCACATTCCAATTTCGCCATGAGTTGGGCATCTTTTTCGAGTTGAGCTTGATCCATTTTTTGGCAGCTCATCACCAATAATCCTCCTAAACTCGCCCAAATTAAAACCTTGATTTTCATCTATTTTCAATTGTTTAGGTTACTTCACATTTTGCGGCCATTGAATCGCACTAAGTACATTATTGCCAATACCACGCCCCATCAACAAGCCATTTTGGTTATCCATTTCGTAGTGAATACCGCCGTACAAGCGCGAATTGGCACATTCTTGAGACATGGCAGCGAAGTTTGTGAATTTACGTGGAGCAAAACCATGTTGAACTTGTGAGCGGTCGGTGAAAGTATAATTGCCATCACCAGTCGTAAATAACTTTACAAAAATACGCTCTCCAACCCCAATTTCTGTTGCATGTCCAGATGTATAGGCAGGAAAAGGAGGAGTCCCAATCACCGTTTTAAAAGCGGGGTCAATGTACTTTTGAATGTAGGATACTGGTCGAATCAACGAATAATCATATTTTGCTTTCCAACAAGCGATAAAGGCATCAATTTCGGCAATACCCAACATGGCATAGCCCACCACGGCTTTTTCGAGGGTCGCATTTGTTTCTTCCAACAATTGGGTTAGGATATTAAATGTGTGTCCCGTTGGGGTACAAGTAACAAACGGGTCATCTGCCCAAAATTTTGTAATTTCTACCTGCTCAGGTGTATTATTTTTTACTTGATTATACACCACCAGCGCTTCTTTGTAAAACGCAGAGCTCTTATCGGTAGAAAACGGAATGGGTTTTGATGGATTGGCATAAGTCATGTTAGAAGCCAAAATCGGGCGACATTTAAACCAATAAGGCGCAAGTGGGGTAGCATTATTGGCATCGGTAGGCACCCATTTATCAACCCCAGTTACGGGTGTAAAAGGGCGCGAAAATGGATTTAAGTACGAATCGTGCCCGCCATCGGTAAGCGAATATTCATAAATAGCTTGTGATACTGCTTGTCCATGTTTTATCGACTCATCTGCCAAGAGCTTTGAAGTAGTTTTCAAAAAAGCCGCTAGGTTGTCGGCCTCCATCTGATTGATTTTTGCCAAATTATCTGCACTCAGTTTTTTATCAAACATTTTACGCATCATGTCAGCTACGGCGGCATTGACCACTACCCCCCAATGATAACGCACATTGAGCGGAAGCGGCACGGGCATGGTTGCTGGCATTAAGCGGTTGATTTGACCTGCCAAAGGCTTCGCGCTTGGGATTCCGCTGTACACAGCTTCGTAGGCTGTAATACCCACATAACCAAAAGCCCGAGATGCCTGCGGGGGCAAAAAGCCCGCCGTCTCTTTCACGATTCGGCACTCTAATTTCATCCACTCTCGGAGAAAATCAGCCGAATAATCCGACACATTGTTTGTCTTGGCGGGTTCTACCACTTCGGGAGTGGTTGTACATCCTGCCAAGAAAGCTACCAGTAGCACAAAGGATAACAGTCGTTTCATAATAAGTACAAAGTAAAGTTGGTGTAGTTCACAAATCTGTTTTAAGTTTAAGCTATTGTCTTTTTCTAGACCTACCAAGTTTCTAAAACTTGGTAGGTCTTCTCCGTTTAGTTCTTGTCTTTTTACAATTTTACTCCTACCGACAGCGCCACACTCCGACCATCCGAAGGCCAAATGCCTGGGCCTGGGTAAAAAGTTGGGCGTTTTGTAAAGTATGACTCATTTAAGAGGTTATTGACACTCAACCGCACGGTGTATCTTTCGCCAATCCGAATGGTAGAATTCCAGTCAATGATGGTATAACTTGGGACCACGCCCTTTGCGCCATTGGCCGACGGCTGAATGGTATTGAGGGCATCGGCAAAGGTTTTTGATACATAGCTCCCCAACAACGTAGTACTTAACCAACGGTGGTTGAACTCTATCCCATTGCGGCTCGTCCACTCGGGTACCGACTCCACACGATTACCCACAATGTTTTGGTTTTCCTTTCCGTTGCTCACTTGGCCTTTTACATAACGGGCATCAATATAGGCTGTTGAGGTAAAGACCGACAACCGAGTGCGGCGTGTACGCAAAAACTCGTATTCTAAGTACATTTCTACTCCTTTATTGAGATTGTCGCCAACGTTGGTACGAAAAATATACGGCGTTCCGTCTGGGTCATTCAAAATCAGGCTACCGAGGCGATTTTTGTAGCTTAGGACAAAACCAGTGATATCGTAATGTAGCTTTCCAGTACGGCCGCTCATTCCTACTTCAAGGTTATATCCTTGCGCGTCTTTCAGGTTTTTATCTGCTCGCTCCAGCACAGAGGCAGGAATAATGTCCTTCAAAATCACAGGACGATACGCCTGCGACCAGCCCGCATAAATGCGATTTTGCTCGTTTAGGCGATACTGCGTACTCACCCCAAACAACGGAAATCGGTGCGGGATGCTGTTAGGTACAACCTCAGGTTTGAGATAACGGATGTATCCCGAAAAGTCGGTTTGACCACTCTCCAAACGGAAGCTTGGCGAGACTGTCCAGCGGCGGGTTAAATACAGCAAGTTTTCGGCAAAAAACGCCACGTTCTTCGTTTTGAAATGCATGTCCCGTCCCCAGCCGTCGGTACCAACCAGTGTTAAATCATAATCGCTGCCTGTTGTGCCTTTGCCCATCTGTCTGCGGTTCAAATCGTTGTTCATCACCTGTACTCCCGCAACCAATACCGAGCTCATGTGCCCAATTTGGTAGTCGTGAGACAGCTTTAGTTCCGACGTAAAACTGTTGAATTTGTCAACATCGACTTGGCGATTTTTGTACTGCAACGTACTGGCTTCGATGGCGTCTTTGACCGTAGCAAAGGCATCAATCATCACACTATTACGTGCACCCAGCACCATCGAGTTCACCCATTGCAAACGCGTGCGGGGCGTGATTTCCCAACGTAGCGTAAGCGAAGGCAAGTAAATGTCTGGTTCGTAATAATTACGCGAACGAGTTGACATCCGTGGGTTAGCCAAAAACATACTATCGGTCAATGGCCCAGGAATTTGATACACATAATCGGTATGCCCCAATTCTGCCTTTAAGGATAATTTTGGCGTAAAATCATACTGCAAACCCACATACTGCGACTCTGATTCCGAACGGCTATTCTGGCGATACCCATCCGACTTACGGCGGTGGTAATACGCATAGTACGTTAGTTTACCTATTTTTCCACCAATGGCATTATACGAACTCAACAACCCAAAAGAGCCGAGCGAGCTGATATTTTCAAACCCAAAACGGCGGGTAGTATCTGCTTGCTTACTGACGTAGTTAACCATTCCGCCAAACTGCGCTCCGTATTGTAACGAGCCCGTTCCACGAACAATTTCGATTCGCTCATACGACTCCGCAGGTGGGTTATAGTGACTCGCAGGGTATCCATACATATCGGTATTACCAATAACACCATTATAACGGACATTAAATTCCCAGCTTCGGTGAGGGTCTAAACCCCGCGTGGCAATGTTAATTTGATTGCCCGAACCATCCATGTCATACACAAATATGCCAGGGATTTTGGCAAACAGTTGACGAGGATTTCTTTCGGCGATGTTTGCATTTAAGCCCAGTAAATGAATCACTTCGCTTTTTTTACCCGCAGCAATCAGTAGCTGGTGCACGTCGGGTAGTCGTTCGATTTGGATTCGTTCTCGCATTCCGATCACCTCTACTTCTCTCAAGTTTCGAGTGGTATCAGCCTTGGCTTTTTGAGCAAACACCTGTTGGCTAAGGCATAACCCTAGTCCTACAAGGCATATATTTTTTACCATCTAATATTATTCCTCCATGATTTGATTCGTAAACTTTTTGAGCTGACATCCCACAACAAGGGACGCCCTAGATGTCGGCATCAAACCAACTAAATACCAGACCTACATAAGTCAGAAGCTGACTTAGTACGGCCTGCTATCAGAAAGGCTTAATACCATTACATCATGCAAGTTTACTACGCTCTGGAGGAGGAGATAGCAGATGAAAAAATGAATCAGGAATTAATTGAGGTGAAAAACAATAGACTGGCTGAAGTAAAATTTCTGAGCAAAGCAGTGGTGGCCAATCTAAGTTTCCGTTAGAAATATACGTCTTGGTTAATCCTAAGAATAACGCAACCGTCTTTTTCACAGGGCTCAACGGAGTTTTTGAGGACGCATCCAGTGCTTCCTGTATCTGAATTGAAAGCTCGGTAAAGCGCTCACGGGCATCGCGGTTGGTTTTCAGAACAATGTAAAGCGTATCGTCTTTGTGATACTGCTTCACAATGTTGTAAAAATCACCGTCTTTTCGAATCAGCCCTTCCTGTTCGGCAGGGATTTCTTGGTAAGAAACGTAAGGCAACTCTTGAAGAGGTATCTTAATTATATCCCATTGATCGTTTTGGGTCACGGGAGAAGCACTTTGGTAGTCATCTTCAAAACACAACAACGCCACCGACAGCCCAAACATGTGATAGAGCAGTACGATTAATAGACCGGTGGAGAGTAGTTTTTTCAATGATAATTAGCAAAGTAAAAGCACGAAATCATATCGTCAATTATCGTGCCAAAAATTATTTATACCTTTTTGAATCGGGGTGGAATGTTTGCCAACTGTGCCAATACTCTTGATAGGCATTGGCTCTTTCTAAATCGGGAATGCCTTTTCGGTGCGATTTTCCAGCCAAATCATACGCACACCCACCTTCATCATACAAAGAATCATTTTTCATACTCAACTTTTGCCCAGGCGTAGCACGATAAAGTGCAACAAAACTCTGTTTATCAGACGCTAACACCACCGTCACGGGCAAGTATCCAATCATATCATTGATGATTTTTTCTTTTTGTAACTGATTCCAATCGTACGCTTTCGTACCCCCATTTACCACCACACCCACTACCCACGATTTATCTTTCCACGAAGTTGTATCGCGTTTGGTCAACTCTCCTTTTCGTTTTCCCGTTTCATAATTACTGAGTGAATCGTATTTTTCTTGAAAAGTTGGGTCGGGCTGCATGACCAAACTCGCTGGATGTAACGCCAACCACTTGTCAAGCGTCACTTGCATGACGGGGATTTCGGGCAAATATTTTCCTTTCAATTCGCCTGCAATGGCTTCACCGTTGGCTTGTCGCCACCAACTGCCCGTCGTTTTGTCTTCAAACATGGCGTTAAAATGGTCCATCCCTACCAAACGAAACGTCTCTTTTTGGCCATTTACAATGGGCTCAAATGCCCTGCCCGTTCGGCAAACCGTGCAATAAGTCACGATGATAGGTTTCCCACCCAACGTATCTTGTACTTGGTGGTGATAACCAATGTATTGAATCGGATACGCCCGCGTTTGACCATTGACTTCCACGCCAATCACGAGGCGTTCTTTGGCTACTTTGTTGGTTGTGCTATTTTTCAGCGTCAGTACCGAAGGCTGATAAAACATCGAATCAGCCGCCATATTGAAATTGGCCATATAAACCACTCCCCCTAAAATTAATACACTCACAAGTAAAGCCCCCATTGGGGGTTTGGGGGCTGCTAATAATAGTACTCCAAACAACCCTCGAAATGCCCACCGCCACGTGTGTAAAAAATAGGCCGCGTCAATGCTGTTCATTCGTTGGCTACCTGGCATAGGCATGATGAAATACACGTTGGCGATTTCAAAAAGAATCAGGCCAATAATACCGATGTAAAAAAGTTTTTTCATAGAAATCAATGTCTTTTGATAGGGTTAGTTTTAGGTAAAAACTCCCAGCTAAAGACACTGGGAGTTTCCAATCACTCCAACCTATGATATTATCTTTTCAGAAGTGTATTTTCCTTCTGCTGAGTATCCTTTTTCAACAACTCTAGCAGCTCTAACGCGATATACCTCAGGGTTTTGAGGCGCAATCGTCGCCAATCCGTCCACGTACCGATTAAACATACAAAAGGCTGCCGCAATCAGCACCGTATCATGAATTTCGCGGTCAGTAGCCCCCTCGTTTTTGGCTACCTCTACTTGCTCACTTGTTACGTTTTTTCCGCCTTTTTGAACACTACCCGCAATCGCCAACAACGCCTTCATTTTCGGCGAAAGATTTGTCTGTTCGTAATCGCATTTAACGGCTTTGACAAACGACCAATCGTCATCTCCCAAGTACTCACTTGCCACTGCTCCGTGAATGGTTTGGCAGAAAAAGCAGTCGTTTTGGGATGAAACGTAGGTGGCTATCAGTTCACGTTCGCCGCGGCTCAGTCCTTCGTCGGTTTGCAAAAGCGCATTGGCCAGTGCATTCATGGGCTCAGCCGTATGGGGGCTAAAATTCATCGGGCCCAAAATCCCTGGTAAGTCGTTTTGAAATTGTATATGTGGCATTGTAAAATGTCAAATGTTAGAGTTCAGAGTGTCGTTTTTTTTTAGACCTTATAGGTTTTTGAAACCTATAAGGTCTAAGCTTTGGGCTTCGGCGGCACATATCCCAGCGTACCCATGCGTTCACCCATAGGGATATAATCAGCGACATCGGTGGGCGTCACCGTTGCCAAACCATCCACGTAGCGATTAAACATACAAAACGTCGCTGCAATCAGTACCGTATCATGGATTTCGCGGTCGGTAGCTCCGAACAGGCGGGCATTGGCAACTATTTCTTCCGAAACGGTGCGAGCGTCTTCTTGAACGCACTTGGCAATGGTCAGCAACGCTTTCATTTTATCAGAAATTGGTGCCGTTTGGTAATCCGCAATAACCGCATCGACGACGTCTTGATTACTCTCAAATAAAAACCGCGCCGCTGCCGCGTGGCTACAAGTACAGAAAGTACACTGATTGAGGGACGATGTGAAAGTGGCAATCAACTCCGCATCTGCTTGCGAAAACGAGGAATCTCCCCTCAAAAGGGCCTCTGCCAACGCATACAAAGCCGCCCCTGTATCAGGACGATAAGCCGCCAAACTGCGGATTCCAGGAAAACCATCGGGCAATGAAATATGTGGCATAGTTATGTTTTTAAATTATTTTTTCGAGTACCTATCGCCCCTATTACAGCGACAACAAACGCCGCCGAGAATGTCAGTAGGGCATTGCCTAAACCTCCCAAAAAGGAGACCATCGCCCCTACAAAAAAGACGGAGGTTGCCGTGAAAAATCGGCCAATGTTGAAACAAACGCCCGTGGCCGTGGCGCGTACTGCAATGGGAAAAAGCAAAGGAATATAGCTCGAAAGCGTACCTTGACTTATCCCAAAAAAGAGCGACAAACAGGCCATTTCGATATATACCAATTGACTAAAATGCTGATTGGTCAAAAACAGTATCAAAGACAGAAGAGCGCATCCCAAAAACGTTAAAATCAAGGTGGAACGAACGCCTAGTTTTTTGATTAAAAAACCCGACAAAATTCCGCCAACGATGCCTCCCGAACCAAGCAACATCATGGTAAAACCACGTTCTTGCTGACCGCTTTGCCCCTCAGGCAATAATGACTGCACCCAAGTTGGAATCCACGAAAAGATACCCCAAAGCCCAATCAGTACCGACCCAAAAATGACCATTCCCATTAGCAAATGATAGCGGTTTGACGTACTCCACAAGGGAGATTGTGAGGCTGTTGAAGCCATTTTTGACTCTCCCCAGGCCCATGATTCTGGAAGCCAAAGCGACATGGCAAGCGCCGTCCCGATAGGGATCAGTCCTAGCCAAAACGCTTGGCGCCACTCCGCAAAAAGGACGTTGACGCCACCCGTAGTCACAATGCCAATCGGAAAAGCCACCGCCAATATGCCCAATGCGATGGGGCGAGATGGGACAGGCCATATTTCTGAAATATAAACCGTTGAAATCAACAAGACTCCTCCAATGCCCATTCCCGCAAAAAAGCGACAGACCATCAGCGAGTACCAGTCTGGAACAAAGACCGTTAGCAAGGTAGCTGTGCCATAAAGCCCCGTCACCAGGGTCAATGATTTTACGCGGCCGATGCGGTCGCTTACCCAACCAAAAAATAGCCCTCCAAGCCCCCATCCGTATAAAAAAGCCGCTCCCACGTACGCGCCAATTTCGCCCAAACGCGCTTCCGAAATACGGGTTTCTCCCAATAGCTCTGGAATGGCCACAGGCAAATAGACCGACATAAGCGTAGCCGCTGTTCCGCCAAATAAATAGCTAATAAAACAGAGGAAAAAAGCACCCAAACCTGCGCGGCGTACAATCCTGATGGGGGCTTTGCCGACAGAAGTGCTGAAAGGTTGTATCTCATTCATAATTTTTCGCATTTATTCCCCTATTAGGGCGGTCCGCCGCGCGGGTTAGGGGGCAAACGTCAGACTCACATAATACAAACCTCCTACCGCTGGCGAACCAAACGCCTGCACTACATAGTTGTTCCCTAAGTTGGAAGCGCCCAACTTGAGCATCGTTTTTAGCTTCGTCAATTTGTACGAAACCTGCGCGTCAACCAAATTGTAGGCAGGAACGGGGCCTGGACGGTTTTCGGTAAATGTGCCGTACCACAAAAAGGCGTCTTGCCAGTGCCACGCTACGCTGAAGCCTACTTTGTCGGTCAAGCGAGCATTGCTAAACGTGACGTTGGTTTTCCATTTTGGCGTATTAAAAGCGGGAACGTTGTTGGGGTTCGCATCCAAAATATTGAACTGCGCCCAAGTTGCGTTGGCAGCCAAGCGGTAGCCTTTGTCCAACAACACCGTCACTCCTCCGCTGGCACCGTCGGTCGATACTTTATCGGCGGCATTGGTATATAATTGGAAGGTCTGACGTGTAGTCGTACTCAAAATCTCTTGGGCTGCGGCAGGATTGATGCTTCCATCGGCCGACAACACCGCCGCTGAGTTGGGACGAATCACCACTTGGTTAATCAGGAAGTTGGTATATTTTCCGTGATAATAACTTACATCAAACAACAAACGGTTGTTAATCACCCCTTTGTACCCAATTTCAAACGCCTGCATTTGCTCAGGACGAATGTAGGGAACAGCCGATTTCACCAACTTGTCTTTGTGCTTCGCAATGGCTTGGGCAAACGATGTCCCCGCCGCTGTTTCTTGCCCAAATGCTGCTCCAAACGCTCCCACCGAAGCCGCCGTAAATGAATTTTCGTAAGCATTCAAGCCTGCTGAATTTGATGGTGCTCCACCCAACAAAATCAGAGGACCGACATTAAGTTTAATGTACTGGTCAACGACCGTTGGGTTACGAAAACCCGTTTGGTAACTTACCCGAAAATTGTGGTTGGTATTGGGCGAAAACACCGCCGAAGCTCTTGGCGTAAAGTTTCCTGCAAAGCTTTGGTTTTTATCATAACGACCTGAAACCGTTAGCTTTAATTTATCTTCAAAAAGCGTTTTTGACGCTTGTACAAATGCCCCGTATTCTTTGACCCGAACTTTATTGGTTTTATCGTCAAACAACGTCCCGTTCGTATTCATGTCGTAGTAGCGCAAGTTTCCACCCGCCTGAATGCTCAACCACTCAAAGTGCGGCGTAAAATCGTACAAGCCTTCGACGTGGTACATTTTGCACAAACTCAGCACCCCAGCCCCTTCCAAACCGTACAAGTGGCTGTACTTGTCTTTGGCCGCGTCAAAAGCAGGTGTGCCTGGCAAAATCCGCCCTTCGTCAGCAAATGCCCGTGCCGCCGTGTGGTTTTGTGACGTAATACCGTTAACTTTTCCGTTGTAAGCAGCCCCGTAGCGTTCAAACCAAGTAGCATCTGCTTTGCCGATAGGTACTACATTGCCGCTCAAATCTTTTACCCACGTCCGATTGATAAATTGCCCTAACGAACGGGTATTGTACGCATTTTGAGAGTTTTCGGCCACCGAATAGGCTCGAATAAAAAAGTTGGCCCCTTTCAACTCCAAACGCTGTTGCGTAAAGCGAAAATCGCGCAACATGTTACGGCTACTGCTGGTATAATTGGCCGTTCCTTGGTTGACGTTGATTTGGTAAATGGCCTCAATTTTGTCCGAAATACGGTAGTGTAGCGCGGCATTGGCTTTTAGGCTATATACATCGTAAGTGGTTACGTCTTTTTCCAAATAACCCGTACGTGACACCCGCCCGATACCTGGCAAGGTCGAAGCAACTTCGTCTCCGTAAATGTTCAATCCGTTTTTTCCTGGGTTGTTGTTTCCTCTATTTTCAACGGGTGTATTGGGATCAATGTCACTATAATCCGTTGCATACCAGTCAGTTCCTTTGATGTACGAAGCATTCAATTTAAACGCCAAACGATTGTTAAAGGCTTTGGCATAGCGAATTGCTGTTTCAGAAAATGGCTTTGCTCCTCCTCCACTTGGGTCATTGACGTGATTGACACCTATTTTTTGCTGTACCGTAAGTCCCTGAAAATCAAATGGGCTCTTGGTTTTTGTCATCAACAAGCCGTTAAATGCCGTTGGGCCATACAGCGCCGAAGCTGCTCCAGGAATGAGCTCAATCGACTCTACATCTAGGTCAGAAACGCCGAAAAAACTACCCGCCGCAAAACCCAAACCCGCCGATTGGTTATCGACGCCGTCGGTAAGCTGCAAAAAACGGCTATTTCCGATGTTGTTAAACCCACGGGTATTGATTTGGCGCAAGGTCAAACCGCTCGTTACCATGTCCACCCCTTTCAAGCTGTTTAAGGCTTCAAACGCTGTGGCAGCGGGTGCTTGTTGAATGGCGCGGGCTTCCATTTTCTCAATGGTTACGGGCGTCCTTAAACTACTTTCTTCCACCCTTGATGCCGATACAATCACCTGATTCAGCTCGGCCACATCCGATTTTAACGCAATCGCCAAAAACTGATTTTCTTTCACCACTACTTCTTGACGTTCGTAGCCTACCATCGAAATCACCAAGGTAGCTGGCGTGGCCGTAGCCAATTCAAAACGCCCTTTGGCATCGGTCACAGTCCCGATTACTTTTCCTTTCACCACCACCGAAACCCCCACCAAAGGCTGTTGCGTTTCAGGGTCAGAAACGGCACCTGTTAGACGCGTTTGCTGGGCTAATAATAAATTGGTAGCCAATCCAATACAGCTAAAAAAAACTAAAAATGGTATATATTTTTTCATTGTTAAAAACGATTTTGACACAGAGGATACGTTATTTAGGAGCCACAAAACCACCTGGTGGGCGGGTATAACCGCGTCCCACAATCCGTTCGCCCAACGTCTGATAAAACGCTGGATCAGACGGCGCGACCGTTGCCAATCCATCCACGTACTTGTTGTAAAGGCAAAACAAAGCCGTAATCAACACCGTATCGTGAATTTCAAGGTCAGTAGCACCCGCCAAGCGAGCACGTTCAACCGCTTCGGATGTTACGGCTTTTCCATTGATTTGAGCCAAGGCGGCAATGTTCAGCAAGGCTTTCATTTTGTCGCTCACGGGAGCGGTTTCAAAATTTTGCTTTACCAAACGCGCCGTTTCCGATTCACCCAACAGCAAATCAGCGGCTTTGGTGTGCGCTGCTTCGCAAAAGTTGGTGCAGTTTCGGGAGGAAACCAGCGTCGCAATCAGCTCGCGCTCACCCTGTGTCAAGGTAGATTCTCCGCGCAACAAAATTTGGGTCAAATCTCGGATTGGTAATGCCGTATCTAAACGGTATTCGAGCAGCCCTGTAATACCAGGCAGATGCTCAGGAAGAGGAATATGTGGCATGAGTTAAAGTCATTGATTTTTAGGAAATAGACAATACTCCACCCAATACCCTACAGAGGGCAAAGGGAAACGAGCAAAACCAATAAAAGCTAAAAATCACGCTAACTCAGGGGGCGGAGAAACGACTCGCATTGTGCGAGACAAGAAGGAAGACAAGGAAGTTGTTAACGGTGTGGAGTCGGTCAGCCATTCTACTACGTAAAATACGTGTAAACGTTGAAACGAAACGTATTCTTTTAGCCACTGCCCAGCCCAAGCCTTTGACGGCGTTGGAAGTTCAGTAGTCTGATTTTTAATGTGTTGATCAATGTGTTCTGACAACGCCTCAAAATTGGCGCGGGCATCACGGTTAGGTTTACATTTGATAAAAAGTGTATCGTTGAGCATGATTTGCTCCACCATTTCATAAAATTCATTCCCTGCTTGTATGGTACCTTGGACAGGTTCGGGGGCTGTCCAATCGGTTTGGTACGGCAGTGAAACGGGTACTTTTACGGTGACAAAATCCCCTTCTTGTACGGCAGCAAGAGGTTCGTCTTTTTGTACCTCAAGCGCCACATTCCCCCCCAACCAATAGACTACCGAGTAGCCTACCATGTTGTAGAGTAAGAGCCCAAAAAGTAGTATAGAGACGAACCTTTTCACTTTATTAGTGCCTTGTTTTTACTTATTTTTTCTCAGGAAAGGCCGAAACGTGTTGTTCGATAATGAGCCATTTTCCTCCTCTTTTTTCATATACAAATAAATAGCGGACGGGCTTTTTTTCGCGGCTACCGTCGGCGGCATTTACGTCAAACATCCACGTTCCTGAGCTTGTGGCTACATCCCCAAAGATGCGTATCCGTTGGTCATTATTAACAGTCGCTACGGGCTTTTTGGCAATCAAGGTTGTCAAGAATGCTTTACGCGCTTCGGGGGTGTTGGCACTATTGATAAACGTCGGAAAAAAGACCGCGTCGCTCGCATACATTGCATTCACTCCTTCCAAGTCTCCTTTTACCAAGCCATTGTGCCAATTGGTCAATAATTGTGAAATTTCTGAAGGTGTGGTTTGGGCTGTTACAAACGTATAACTAGCCACTGTCAAAAGTAAAGTAACGATTAGTTTCATTGTTTCTAATATGACATCGCTCAATGAAGCGATTGTTTTAAATGAGTATTAAGGTGAGTTTGTCACACAAAGCCACTAAGTCGCAAAGTAATTGAGGTCACTTTGCAACTTAGCGTCTTTGCCTGCATTTTGTTCTTTTTAAGAGTTTTTCATAGAAAGTTAAGCAAGCCTTTACAAGCCAGAACCGTCGGCCTTACCGCGAGCAATGGCGTAGTCGCCAATCACTTTACCGTGCTTTAGACCTAACTCACAGTCGATACGGTAGTGAATCAAGCCGTAAATACGTGAAACCGAGGCTTCCTGTGCTTGGGCGTTAAATTTCTCTGCTTGGTTTGGGAAAATATAGCCCAATACTGTCGCTGCGGCGGCCGAAAACGTAGAGTGACCCGATGTATAAGACGGAAAATTAGGCAAACCCACCGACGTCTTCAACCCAAACTGCTGTGGGCGCGGCGTATAGTAATAATATTTTGTTTCCCAACACGCAATACCCGCATCCATTTCGGCCGTTCCGAGCAAGGCCAGCGTACGCGCCATTCTGATTTCACTAAACCTTGCCTCGTGCGCAGCATTGGCAGCGGCACGGTGCCAGTGTCCTGGAGGCGTGTAGCTACCTGCGCCGTCGGCCCAGTAGTTGGCGATGCGAGCTTGTTCGCGCGTTTGTTTATTTTGGATACTCTTCAACTCATCCAATTCTTTTTGCCATTCGGCCGAACCTACCACGTAAGGAATCACAGGACGAATTTGTTCCAACGTTTTACGGTCAAAATTCCACGTTTGAACCGCGCCGAAGTTCGGTAACATAGCAGGACGAGCAGGTGCTTCTTGGCTTACCCACGGCTCTTTTATGCCACGACTTTTGGCGGCCTCAATCATACCTGCGGTCAAAGTTTGGTTGTTAGCAGCGCTCATTCCGTCGGTTCTAGCTCGGCCCATTACTTTAGCCGCTACAGCATTACCGAGGTTGGTACCCGCTGTCAAATCAGAGGTAACGTTCATCCCTGCCCACTGACGACTCGCCAAATGTTCTTTTAATTTTGCATCCAAATAGGGCACTTCACCTGGAAACATCGCCTTTAAAATCGTCACCGAAGCTGCCGCTACCACCGCATCTTCGGAAGGATAACTTGGTAGAGTCGATACAGGTAACGCTGCTGGAATACTTGCGTCCACTTTTGAGGGAGCAGAACGCTTAAATTTGTACTTATAATTCCAAGCTGACACCAACGCATCGTACTGCGCCACTGACAAATACGCCAACGCACGCGACGTATAAGGCGGGTTGGCAAACGGAAACTTAGGATCGGCCAACGGATTAGCGGCATCGGGAACGGGATACTTTCCATCAGCCGTAGAAGCAGGCGGAATGTTGTAACGAGCCGCTAACTCACGGGCGATTTCGTTCCAACGATATACGGCGCCAGCTCCCCAATATACAACTGCTTCTTTTTGCTCTTGGCTCAGATTACTGGCCAAACCTTTCAAAGCGCTTAATTCGGCCACATAATCCGACGATGTCACTGCTGTTGGAGCAGGTACGCTGATTTCCTCAGCAGAAGCCAACAAGTAAGTTTTCCACGCCCCTGCTTTTTCATCGACACTAGCTGGGGTATAGCCTACCCGTTGTGGTTCTTCGATGGTTTTGTCGCAGGCAAACACGCTCACTAAAATTGTCAGCGTAATGCCGCTATACTTCAAATACGGTATATATTTCTTCATGGCCATTATTACTTTTTGAAATTAAACAGATACAATACCCCCACCATTATGCTCGTACTTTGCCCCATGTTAAGGCCGTTGGTTACGTAGCTTACGCGGGCGTTCATTCCCAAGGCTTTGGGCTGAAGTTTTCCGTACCAGCCCACAGTAGTGGCTTCCATGTTGTTGGTTGGGAAAGGCATGTCATTGCGGCGAATGTTGTCCCCGTTTACACAAGAGAAATTCTCCACAAACACTTCCGTCTGCCATTTTCTTTTTAAAATCCCTACCCTTGCGCCCCAATCTGTTGCGTTAGGAACACTTACTTCTGTGGTATTATACACACGGTCGTCGGCCTGATACGCATCACGATCTACGTGAATATTACTGCGCCATGAATACGTCCAATGCCCCGTTATATACGCCCCTGATTTGTGCTGATAGCTTGGCAAAATACGCGCTGATACCGTACGGCATTGAAGCCCAATCGACATGGGTAAAAAGTCGGGCACGTACTTACTCACTGGGATAGAAGCACCTAACAATCCATTGAGGGTAAAGCCTTTAACGTTTACCATTTTCCACTTGAGCCAGCCCGACAAATCTTGTAAACCTTTCTGCCCCATCAAGTTACCTGCCGATGTTTGTGTCCAAACATAAGGCAAAGCCAACATCACGTTTAGGCGATTGCTCACCCCAATGGCAGGCATTACCATCACACTCTGCGTGGTATGTGTCCCAATGTTAAGGTTTTCGCGCTTGAGGGTATTTTCCCAATATTCTTTCCAAGAACTATTGGTGTACATGGTAGCTACACACACTTGGCCTTTCGACATGTAAATCGCGTCGTTGGGCATTTGAGCCATGGCCGACAATGAGAAACAGATAGCTACTATCGTCGATAAAAGAGATAATTTTTTCATTCAATAATCTATTGATAGGTAATTGTAATTCATGAAGAAAAAGATAACGCTTTCTCTATACGTTAGAACCAACGACTAATGTTTACCGAAACCAAGTAGTCGGCAAAAGCTGCATCTCCGTGACGTACTCCAAGTGGGTCGAGGCGGTCAGAATAGCTTCTAATACGGTTGCGATAAAGTGCATAAGGCACCGTAGCGGCAGCCGAAAATTTACCCTTCATAAAAGCAACCCCAGGCTCTACCGAAATAATGTAGCCTGGGCGACGGAAACCGCTGCTTCCACCGATGGCATCAATGGCAGGAACTCCCTCAGCACGCCCACCCAACATCACCGAGAAATATTTGGCAAACGTTTGGCTCACGCCCGCACGCGCCGCAAATTGGTCAGCAACTGAAAATGTACCCGTGACTAAATCAATGGTAGTAGCTTCTGGACTACGTACAATGCCATTGGTTTCTTTGGGATTAAACAAATAAAATCCGTTGAAATAAGCCGTTGTTGTTTTAGCGATTTGCCAATACCCTTGCGTTTCGAGGCTAAAACCTACGCCACCATCACCCAGCTGAATCGACTGGTCAACGGGTTTGACGATGGTATAATCTTGTTTTTCTTTATTGAGTTTGTGAAACGCGTCTGTGACGTGGTAGTTACCCGTTGGCAATTTAAGACCACCACCGATGGCAAAATTAAACTTTGGTAGTTTGTAAGGGTTTATCATCCAATACGTTGCCGAGATACGCACATCCCCAATGCCTTGTGATTTTGTATGAAAACGTTTTTGGTCAGGATTGGCACTTACGGCATTTCCATAATGTTCGTAAAGCGAAGAACGGTCGTTGTACTGAATGGGCAAATTAACCCCCAAAGACAAGCGGGCGTTGGGTTGGTAGCTGATTCCCAAATCTAGTGCGTGCGACAAGTTGATTACTTCTGTTCCCTGTTCAACGCGGTGTTTTTGCTCTTCATCGCCCACAAAGTGTTTGTACGAACGAAAATAGCGGTAGCCCATGTTGACCTGCCACTGGGCATTTTTTTGTTTAAAATATTCGGAAGATGTCAGCGAATTAGTCGCTGCACAGCTCATGTGACGAACCGCTACGCAACCTTGCGAAAAGCTTTCATTGGCTAAAAATAAGCCGATTAATGAGTATATAATTTTTTTCATCTGGTTATGATAATCTTGAGCTTCCGTGCACAGACAAATAGCTACGTCAGAAAGCAATTTGCTCAATAACGATGGGCTTTCGTAAGCTGGCGAAAGGGGGTTGTTGAAAATGTTTGTTTTCAACCCAGCATTAACATAGATGAATTTGTTACAGGAGCATTATTGTACTACCTTTTCTAGCTGCGCCATTGGCAAAGCACACCCCACTGGCGGTATGTCTTTTACCGATGCTTCGCTAGTTGTTGGAAGGCAAAACGTACGAACTTCGTTCGGACCAGTACATAATTGCGCGCTTTTACTAGACCACTTTTTAGCTGCCTGTGTATCTCTACAGGTAAGCAGAGCCGTAGCCAATAGTAATAGTACCCCTATAAGTGTCTTCATTATGAGCTTGGGTTAATGAAAAATGGTTGTCAATAGGCGATAAATAGCCTATTTGAATGAGCTACCCTTGAGGCAGTCTTCACCCATAGATTTCATTAAACTTGCTCTGGAGGCGGACAATGAAGCAATAAGACAGCTTGAAGTAAGGAGTTTGTAGGAGTGGCGTAGTTTTCCTGACTCAACGATTCAATCACCTGAGCAGTAGGCCATTCCATGATAGAAGTGGGAAGATAAACTTTCAATAAATCGGACAAGAGCTTCACCGCTTTCCCCATTGGGCTATCGGGCGACTGCGCCGTTTGGTCGGTCATCTCTTGAATTTGATCGGCCAACTCAAAAAAGCGATCACGCGCTGTTTGGTTGGTTTTCATCGTGACGTACAGGGTGTCGTTTTCGTGGCGCTGTTCGGTCACGTTATAAAACTCATCCCCATGCCTGATTAGTCCTTCCTGCCCTTCTGCATTTTCCCAAGTTGTATTGTAAGGAAGCGTAGGAAGGTGCATTTTGAGGGTTTGCCACTCGTCGTTTTCGGCGGTCGGCGATGCTGTTCTAAAATCCTTGTCAAAAAGCAAAACGGTAACTGTCAGCCCAAACATATTGTAGAGCAGCAGCAGTAGGAGTCCGATTGCAGTTAATTTTTTCAAGGAATAATGAAACTTTACCCCAAAGGTATAGAAAACTTTAAAATACTATCACACAAACAATAACAATTTTCGTGCCTAACTTCTTACAAATACCACCAATATTGGATATCGTTCCAATTAATGGTATGATAAATATTCAGTTGCAACAAATTAAAGAAGCGATAATTCTGCGCTTTGTTTCGTACAAGGGCTTGAAAACAATACCCCATTTCCGCACGAGTGCTACCAAAATTATACCCCCCTCCCAAGTGTATCCAGTTTTCTGAAATTAAGGAACCATTGCGGGAGCTCACGGGGCCGTTTGTGGCTCCTTTGAAGTATAAAAATGCTTCATTGGAGGCCGACAGGAAAAATCCTTGTTTTTCTTTTTTGATATCGTATAAAGGCAATGTTGCCCAGACCTGATAGCGTCCAATAGACGCTTGAGAAACGATATGTGTCTGTAAATTAGTCGGTTGACGCCATTCATAGCGACCACGATGGGTAATAATAAAATTCCCTAGTTTGTGTTGGTACGTTGCTTGCGCTACCAAGCGGTGCTCGTTTTCACGGAGTCCAAAAATATTATGTCGCCCATAGGCATAGCCTGCCGCAATCGTTAGCGGTTTTGAAAGCTGATAGGTTGCCAAGCCGTGTAAAACAAGGTGTGTATGCCCACTCGGAAAGCGTTTTCCATCGACGGTTTGGCTAAAGGCATTCACTACAGAAGAGACGTTTACGTTATACCCTAGCTTTTTGGTGAATTTCCCAGCTTGGGAGTAACTAGGCGAAATTCCGTACAGCATTAAATCTTGGGCTTGCGCAGTCATGGTCAATGCACAGCCTAACACTAGGAGTAGCTTTTTCATCAAATAATGGGTCTTTGTATGGTATAAAAACCCCTCACAAAGAGTGTGCCAAAAAACTCCGCGATTCGTTTGTATCTTTGCCGCATGAGAATCTTGAATATTTGCGCTTATACTTGGGCGATTGGTGGCCCTGCCCGAATCATTTACGACCATACCACGGTGGTACTCAAACTTGGTCACGAAGTGGATATTTTAAGCCCGATTACCCCAGGCGACAAGGTTTATCCTGCTCCCGAGGGTGCTCGCGTCATTGTCTGTAAACGTACGACGCCCATCAGCAGATTTTTTCCCGAATTCTCACTTGAAGCTTGGGACTACCTTCGCAAACACATCCACGAATACGATGTCGTGCATTGCCACGGAATTTGGCATTTTGGGAGTGTCGCGCCGTTTTTGTTTAAAAACAATACGCCCAAAGCCATTACCATCCACGGGTTGCTCGACAAGTGGGCAATAAATCACGGCTATTGGAAAAAGAAGTTATTTGGAATCCTGTTCCAAAAACGTTTTTTGAAAAAAGCACAATTGATTCAGATTAACAACCACGACGAACTCAACGACCTGCACCAGTTCTTAGGTTTTCAGCATCCCAACGTCGCCATTATCCCCAACGGTATGCAGTTGGATGAATTGGCACAATTGCCCCCAAAGGGAACGTTCCGAAACCAATTTAACTTACCAGCTGATAAAAAATTGGTTTTGTTTATGGGGCGCTTGAACATCAAAAAAGGCTTGGATTTGTTACTACCTGCATTTAAAAAATATACCGAAAAACATAACGATGCCTTACTGATTTTAGCAGGCCCCGACGATGGTTATCAGGCCGAAACGGAGCGATTTATTGCCGAAAATCAGCTACAGGACAAAATGATTATGGTGGGCATGTTGACGGGAGAAACCAAAAAAGCAGCCCTGGCCGATGCCGACATTTTTACGCTTCCCTCCTACTCCGAAGGCTTTTCAATAGCGGCTTTAGAAGCCATGACGGCGGGGGTACCTTCGCTTGTTTCAGACCGCATTGGGTTTGACGGAACTGTAAACAAATATAATGCTGCCCACGAAGCCCCCCTCACCGTTGAAGATGTTCATTACGGATTAGAAACAATGCTCCAAACCCCTAAATATTGTCAAATACTAGCCAAAAACGCCAAAGAAATGGTATGGGAGCTTTACGACATCAACATTGTGGCGGGAAACCTGGTCAAAGAATTTGAGAAAATTCGTAGAAAGTAAACTAACCTTCGGGAAGCTTGGAACTTCCCGAAGGTTTTATACGTGTAACACCCCGTCGAGACCAAGCTCGGGAATCGGTCGGAGATTTTCTTCAATAATGCTGTCGGGAACGAAGATGAATTTTTTGTCAAAAATCTTACTTCCTACGTAAAAACTCACCCAATATTCATTATTGAGATGAAAAACATCGGGCATAATGGTCTCTACTTGCACCCATTGCCCCGCCCCGATTTCCGTAAAAAAATGGCGTAAGGTAGAGGTACGCTCTTGGTCAGCTTTCGATTTGGCATCGTCCCCCGAATACCCTCTTGAGGTTACAAAAACGTTGGTGATGGTGGTTTCATTCTGATTTATCAAATATACGCCCCATTCAGCTTCATTTAGCTCGTTGATACGGCGGGCAATGGTCACCACAACTCCCTCAACTGGAGTAAATTCAATGTCTTTTTTCATATTCTTGGATAAATAAAGCCCCAAAATTAACCCTTTTTGAAGCTACATTCCAAAATGAAGAGATGAGATGAGTGATAAGTGATGAGAGAAAAGTGATGAAATCTTCTATTTTTTGGTAGGTATCGTCTTGTACTGTTTCAAATCAATAAAGTATTCGGTGGGCGAAAGACTTACCAACTTGAAAGCCCCGTCGGAGGTAATCAATTGATTTTTTGGCAAATAACTTGGATAGTCTATCTGATTAAAAATGGGCAAATAATGCTCAATTCCTAACAAAAAATTGTAGGCATAGAGCGGACGGCAGTCAAACGGCACCGTGGATAAAAACACTTCTTGGGTCATTCGGCCTGCATTGATTTGGTAGAGTTGCGCTTTGAGCGTAGGCCAGCCGTAGTTGTTTTGACCAAAGACTTGGGTTTTCCCCAATGTTTTTCCACTGACTTTCGGTATGTTTTTTCGGGCAAGTGGCGCGTCGAACGTTTGACAAAATTTTTGATTAACATCGTCTATGCCACACACAAGGTACTTCCCATTGGGATAGGCGACGACAAACTCTATCCCATCGGCTACGCCATCAAAACTATCCGCATTGGTAAAGAGCCAAGTAGAAGTTTTGCGGTCAAGGTAAACGCTGAACTCTTTCTTTTGCCCCTCTTTTTGGTAAGAATAAGTGAGTTGCTCGGTAAATTTCAACGTTTTTTGGGCAAAAGCTGCGCAAGTAACTCCAAGTAACAAGAACAGAAAAAAAGAGAAATATGAGGTTTTCATCAGTTAAAAACGGGGCTTGAAGAAAAAAGGGCGTTAAAATTGGTAGGGATAGTTTCTTTGATATTTCGGACGCTTACTCCACTGAACATCTTTAGCGGAAAACCTCGCATGAAATAATCGACTCCCATTCGCAATTGTCCCGTACCGAGCGGCACAAATAACCCTAAATCTGATAAATGAAGCGGTATTTCGGTGGTGGATTCCCAGCTAATCCCTCCATTGAGTACATAGCGTTTTGCCAAATATTTCCCTTGGTATAGATAACTACCTTTGATGTTTTCTTTGTCAAATTCTCGCTTTCCTTTTCGCCCTCCCCAAAACGCCTTTTCGCTGGTCAGGTGCGTTCCATCGCTCAATTCTTTGAGATTTTTCTTGGTTTCGTTGGCCGTTTTGCGGCCTTCTGCTAGGTGTTTTTCTAAGTCAGGAAGTATTTTACTAAGTTCTGCCTTTCTATCCGCTGGGGTGGAAGGATCACGAAGTTGTGCTTTGATGCCCTCTATGGCATCTTCCGCTGCTTTTTCACCCAAAGGCCCATATTCCTCCAGCATGTTATGAACAGTCCCTGCCCAATTTTTAGGTACAGTAAGGTTTTTTACCCCCTCTTCGTCTTTAGAAACAATGTGCATAAACGCGCTATGTCGCTCACTGTACGTCTTCACCCAACCTTCTTCCGTTCGCGCCACCGATACGATGCTATCGCCCTTTACATAAAATCGAATGGCTTTGTCAGGTTCGGGATCATACGTCCAGTCAAACGTAAGATTCATACAGCGAGCGGGGGCATCCTCAAACACGCCCACGGCATACCACGCGTGCTTGACGCTGTGCGTTTCGTTGGCACATTTCCCAAACATCTGCTCGGCCGTTTTGACGGTAGCTTCCGCAAAACGCTCAAAATTGGTGTAGGGAGTCAGGCTAAAAAGAGTTTGATAGACCAATTTAGCCGCTTTTTGGATGCCAATACCTTTTTGGATGTTGTAAGGCTGATTGTGGTCGTTGGTGCCTTTTCCACCTTCCGACAACAAATAAAACCAGTGCGAAGCAACCGTGCTGTTGTTATGAACCCAACAATTACCGTTCTTTTTTTCTGCTACACAACCATTCGTATCTTGCCAATACTTCCCTTCGTAAGTATCAGGATGCGGAAGAGAAGTTCTAGTTTGGAAGGTTGATTTTGGCCATTTTAGGTTTCGGATACCGTTAGGTAAGACATACGGCGCAATCACCCAATCAGGCGTAGCGGGATATCCCCAATGTTTTATGGCAATACCCAACATATCGGCGACGGCCTCATTGAGTGAGCCAGGCTCTCCTTCTCCTACAAAATCTGCCATTCCCGAGCGTACAACTCCATGGGTAAATTCATGTCCAATCACCTCCAACGTGACCAAGGGTTTATCACCATAATTGCCAAAACCAATACGTTTTTTTTCAACTTCCCAAAAAGCCCCTTCCTTTAAGTTACCATCTTCATCGTAAGCCCGACGTATTACAAGCATCGAACCTTGGTCGTCAAAACTGTTACGTCCTAACTGTGTTTTGTAGTAGTCGATCGTCTTTTTTCCCACAAAAGCCGCATCCGCAAGCCCTTCTTTGGTGAGGCGCGGATCAATCCATTTGGTAGTAGGGTAATTGACAACCCATTTGGCCGTATCATAAACCGACACAAACGGTTCCTTGTGTGATACTAAAATGTATTTAGCCGAATCGTTATTGACGTGAATTTCGATGTTTTGAGGTCCATAATGGTACGTTTGCATTGTCGTAATCGTCGGCTTTTTTTCTTCTTTACGAGTAATCTTGTGTGAATCAAAGCATTCTAAAATGAGCGACTCACTACGTACAATATCCCCTCGATACGCATCTAAATAGTACCTTGTTTTACCTGAAATAATTTGGTGTGCAAGACGCAACTTTTGGCTAGCTACGTTCAAGTGCTGAGGAACAATGATTAAATTTTCGTAGATAGGAGCAGTGATTTTAGCCTCTTTGGGTAACTTTTGAAAAATTTGATTTTCATCAATAATTTTCCCCAAAAATTCAGGCCAACGCGATTTATCAAAAGCATCGCCTGAAGCCGCAAGGGCTTTTCCGTTTGTCTCGTGTCTTACTTTAAAATAAGCCCCAAAAACGGGATATTCTCCGACAAACTGCTGAAAAGTCGTAATTTTTAAGCCTGTTGGCAACGCAATTGTCTGTTGCTTTTGCAACTGGACACCGTACTTTTTTTGCATAAACTCCGCAAAGGTTTCAACCGTCACCTCACTCTCCCGATAAAACTGAAACGACGAAGGGACTTTTGAATACGGACTTTCTACTTCGTCAAAGTTGGTAGGCACAGGCTGTTCTTCTGACTTGGGGGTAATCGGAGCTGTTTCGGTTGGTTCGTTGGGTTCTTCGGGTTGAGAAGGGGCAGCTACACCGCCCCCTTTGGCCATTTTAAGCATTTCAGCCCGCGCTTTTTCAAATTCTCTCAACAACTCAGGCGTGGCTTGTCCCTTCGCTTTGAGTTCTTTGATTTGGTCATCGAACATCTTATTGATATAGGCAGGGTCTTTGAGCTTGGCCATTTCGGCTTCGGCTTCTTTTATTGCTTTATCAAGTTCGGCCTGCTGTTGCTTTGACGGTTTTTGCTGCGCCAAAGCCTCAACATACAATCCCAAAAACACGACCAATAACCAAACGAGCTGCTTTGCGTTCATGGCTTATCCGAATTTGAATTATAAATTAATCACAAACGTACCCGACTGTATCTCGGCGTTGGCATTGACAAAATCACTCACTTGGGCGTCAAATGTTCCTTCTATTTTTTTATTTGTAAAAGTGGTAAATCGTACTTTTCCACTTTTAGCAAACAAGGGACTATTTTGCCTTTTATAAAGTAGATTAGCATTTTTGTTGGTTTCATTGGCGGGAATCTCAAACAAATAATCCACCCCAGTTTGGATGTCTTTGCCCACCATCTGAATCGAAATTTCGTTGGCATCATCTATTTTTCCTACAATCGTCAGCAGACCGCCAACCACAGCCACTCCGCCGCTTGCGGTATTGGCTTTCCAACTTTTACCATCGACGGTTGCCGTAAAGGCATTCGTACCCGATGGCGTTGGATCATTTTTATCAGAAGTAGTTGATTTACAGGCACTAAATAAAGCCACAATCGCCAAAAGCGAGAGCATAATCAAGGAATTTGTTTTCATAATGAATGGTTGTTAGATAACGTTTCGTCTTCGATATTACTTTTCCAACTTAGTGAGCATCATAGAGGATTGTTTTTTGCCTTTTTCGTCAAATTGCTCCTGTTTTACCACCCCAACTCCCTTCGCTAAGTACTCAGTGCAGATCATCGACTTACTTCCGAGGAGCTTCATTTTGGTATTCATAGCGTACGTAATTTTCAGACAGTCAAACTTTCCAGCGGGTGTTTCCACGGTTTCAAGGCTTTCTACTTTTCGATTGGCAATTGTTGCACTGATACTCATTAGGTTCATACCGCTTGCCAGTGTGGAAGTAATATTTATGGCCGCATCGGGGAGCTTATCCCCTACTTTCATGCCTGCAGGATACACCATTTTATCGCCGTCAATATTTACTTTTATATCGGCAGCCTTTGGAATCATATCACTGCTGATATTGCGCACATCTGTGATATAATCGCCTTTATTGCATTTGCCAGAAGCTTGCCCTTTTGCCAAAAGTCGTCCTTTGGTATCAAATGTTTGAGAGTCTAACACTAGCAACATACCGCCATTGACAGGCTTCATATCTACTACTTCCGTTTTCACGGTAGCAACGGGCTTGTCTTTTTTGTCATAACTAACCATTTCAATTTTCATCCCTTTCGAGAGTTTGAAATATTCCGAACACTCTTGAGCTAGAAGCTGATATGAGCAAAAGAAAATAAGTAAGAAAAGGATTTTTTTCATTGGACAAACGTTTTTTTATTTACACTTAGCAAGCACTTCGGCGGCCAGTTTTTTGGCTAACTCGATGTTTTCATCATCATTATTGCTCACTTCTACACTCACTTGAAAAGTGATTTTACCGACCAAGACCGTGAGTTCTTTTTCTTTGATACGCCAAGAGGCCGCATCGCCTACCCCAGTGATGTCCTTAAACGTGATGTCGTCGCCCGACAAGTCTTTGGCCATATTGGTAGCAGTTTCGGTGGTTTTGGCATCATAACCTTTTTCTTTCATCGACTCGCCTGCTTTTTTGAAAGCAGCTTCTTTTTCAGCGGCGGTCGTATTTCGATAAAAAGCCTTAAAGCTCTCCAGTGGAGTGGGTTTTCCCATGATTGTAAACAAGTCACTTCCTACCCATCTGAGTCCTATTCGATTCGACGAAGGATATTCCACTTCTCGGCCCGCTATTTTCATTTTACGAACCCTATCACTATCCCAAGTGTATTCGTAGGTGTCTTTGTCGTGCTTTTTTGCCTCAGCACGGTAGCTATACTTTTGCTTTGCCTGCGCAGGAACGTTGTAATGTTTTTTAATGACATTAAGCGGAAGGAGCTGGTCGAGCGTCCCTTTATCAGCGTGTGATTTGAGGCAATCAGCATTTCCAGCAGTAGCAATGGCCTCAGTTTTTGGCGCTTCACTGGCACTTTTTTCAGTATTGTTAGCCGTCGTATTGTTGCAGGCTGTCATGGCAAAAGCCACCATAACAGGCAGAATGATTGTTTTTTTCATGGCTTTAGTCGCAATCAATGTCTTTGATTTGATCTTCATATACTTTGCGCTGGGCAGCTGTATAAACGCTACACGACTGAATAATGTCGGTCAACGATTTTTTGACAGCTTCACATTTTGCTTTGTTATTGATGTCTTGCGACCAAGCTGTGATTACTTTTTCATATTCAGCCGAAGCTTTTTCGCAGGTAGTACCCGTTGGGTCTAAAGCCCCTTTTTTACAGGACAGCACTGCCAACAAACAGAAGAAAACAATGAGTTTTTTCATAAAATTTTAAGTTGTGTTAGTATAGAAATGGTTTATCGGTGCTGGTAAGTCACGACAAAGCTGTGAAACTTGAGGGTCTCGCCCGTCCAGTTTCCAACCGACGAGATATTGACATAATAGGAGTTATTCTGGTTGTCCACCGTTTCTGTCACCGATGCGGTCACGCTTCCTATCGAGGCCACATTCGTAGAGGTCTGGGCCGAGGCGATGGTCGTAAACACGTTGGTCGTGTGCGTGTTTTTATTAAATACAAAAGAGATATTAGAGGCCGAATTGTCCCAAACGTACATTCTCACGTTGGTAATCACCACGCCATCGGGGAGGTTTAGTGGCAAATACATGGTTTTACCCGAAGTAGTCGAATTAAACCACGCATAGCCACTCCCCTTGCGAAGTTGGTCGTCCCAATCTTGCGCCTGAACGCTGCTAAAATTGTAACTTTGGTAGTAATTTGACGTATTGGAAACCCTCAAAATACCATCTTTATCCGCAAAAACAGGCCGCCGTTCGCTGTCAGTTGTTTGGTTAAAATCCAATTCTCTGGAACGGATTGTCCCGATACCATTGGTACCCTCGACGTCCAGTGCGGCTTTGGCTTTACCAAATTCTCCCACAAAGAAGCGCCCAAATTCAAAATGAGCGGCTGAAATATCGTCAAGTTGAAACTCTAAGCCTTGGTATCCCCAAATTTTCAGCAATTTATCTTTCCCATACATCCCTCCAACAAACGTGTTGTTTTTGGTAAAAAGTGGTAACATGATAAAACTCTGATCACTTTGTAGGGTCAAAGGCACGGAGCTTTTTCCACGAATGACGACCGAATCCGTAAGGCTATTTTGTAAAAACGTGCTATTGGAAGGACTAATGACCACACTTTGAGCATGTATTTTCTGCATTCCCAAAGCGAGTAATATACCCCAGCAGGCAGACTGAATTTTAAAGAGATTTTTCATTAACATTCAGCCTGTTACAGTTTGACAAACTCCACGCGGCGGTTGTTTGCTTTTCCTTCAGCAGTTGTGTTTGGCGCTACGGGCTGCGCCTCACCTTTGCCGTCGGTTTCCATGCGCGATGCCTCAATGCCAAATTCACTTTGAAGGGCATTTTTCACCGATGCTGCTCGGCGTTTCGACAAGTCTAAGTTTTTGGCATCTTCGCCGTCGGAATCGGTATGCCCAATGATGCGGACTTTGACGGTGGCGTTTTCTTTTAGTACCGTTCCTAATTCTTTTAAAACACCGTACGATTCGGGCTTGATTTTGTCAGAATTGACGTCAAACAATATCCCCGTCGTGCTAAATTTACCTTCAGTAATGAGCTTGGAACGGGTATCAGGCGCACCTACTGCCACGCGTAGGTTGCTCAAATACACTGTACCTTCAAAAATACTGGTCGCAAAAAGCATTGAGTACTTGAGGGAAGCGTCAAAGGCTTTGGGTAAGTCCCAAATCTTAGTTTCGTTTACGTAAATGCGCAAACGGGTTTTCTGTTTCCAGATCGACACGCGGTTGGCCACATTGGTTTTCCAAGTCAAGCGATTGGTATTTTCTACAATTTTCTCACTGTTTTTGTCGAATACCCAAACACTGCTACTGCTGCTTTCTTCGCTGGCAGTAGGGTGAATATCAATCCCTGCTTGGGCTGATGAGTTAAAATTTTGGTCGAAGGTCAGTTTTCGTTCATTTAACACGGGGAAGAAAACCTTCAGACCCGACATATTGACGCTCAAGTCTTCGGAAGCCAGCATGTCAAACTCCATCGTAAAGTTTTCGGGGAGTTCTTTCACAAACTCAGGGTAATAAATGCCGCTTTTGGCAAACTGCAAAAATTTCGTCCCTTCCATCGTTACTACTTCCCCACTGGCATTGGTATTCCATTTGGCGGGAAAGTCGCCTACGGCATCTTGCGAAAAATCTTCAGTAGCGACTATTTTTTCACCTGGCACAAAATCAAATTTAGAGTACGCCTTCATCGCCAGCCCCCCTGCCCCCGATGGGGGAGTTTGTTTAGAGGTTTTTTGAACGCCTTTTTCTGATTGTTCGTCAGATTGAGTATCTTTTGCATCGCCGCTATCTTCTTGCTGCTGCTCGTCGTTGCCTTTTGAGGTCTTTCCTTTGGTTTTTTGGTCTTTTTCTCCTTTGTTTTTCTTTTTGAAGATGTTACCAATCCCCTCTTCAACTTTATCGAGACCTTTATTAATACCTTGGTCAATGCGGCTATTTACTCGTCCTTCTACACTCCGTTCAGCTGTTTTTTTTGGGTCTTCCACACGAATTTGCGCCGTGGCCGAAACCGCCAGCATCATACCCAAGAAAATGCTCAGGCTTATTCCTCGAACTTTGAAAACTACGTTGATTACCATAGTGTGTACGTGTTTGAATAGAAATCTGATGAGCCCAAAGTTGGGCAATCTCCTTTATACCCTTTCGCTTCATTTCATACACCACGTTTTTCGCTTTATCAAACCGCCATTTCAATCAATAATTTCCGTTTTCAAAGCCCATTGATTCAGACCGAGGCTTAATCAACTCAAATCCTACCTATATAGAGTAATAAAAGGAGATTGGAGAAAATTTGTCTTTCTTTGAAGGTATCAATTGATTCGCTCTGCCACTATGTATCGTCGGTTCGTATTTTGGGTGTTGTTTGTTATGGGCTTGCCACTTTGGGGCAAATCCGACACCCTCTATGTCAGCCACATCGCTGACCGTACGATGCTGTATGACATCGCTTACTGCACGACCAGTTCGCTCAACAGCGGCAAAGATTCTCTTCAACTTTTGCTACAACAGCCTCAACGTTGGCAACGGCTTACGGCTCAAACACCTACCTTTGCCCAACGCTCGCATTGGCTTCGCTTTTTTTTGACCAACGATACCGACACCACGCAGACGTTTTACGTTTATCTCACCAATGCCAACCAACGGGTGACGCTTTTTTATGCCCAACACGAGCAGTGGCATTCTACCACAAGCGGCTCCATGATACGCACCTCAGCGTGGGCTGTACCTTATTCGGACACCTATGTTTTGTTCAATATTCCTGCTCGTACCACATTTACGGTCGTGAGCCGCATCGCCCATGAACAGGCAGCACTGCCTTTTTGGACTGACTTTACTACACCCAAACCCTCGTGGGGGCTACAACTCCAAAAGCCCGAATACCATGCCGAACGCGTCCTCAACGAATACCGCCGCAATATGCCCGAGTTTCAGTACCGAAGCTGGATCCAAGGCGCACTGGCACTGGTTACGCTTTTTTTAGCCTTGCTTTATTATCAATACCGCCACCGAATTTATGCCTATTACGGCGCTTACGTCTTGTGCAGCTTTATTTTTTCTCTGCTCAAAACGCGCGCTTACACCCCGCTAGGTCAGTCGCTTGGCGAGTGGCCGTTGCTCAAAACCCACCTAATGGAATCGCTCTTATGGTGGGGAATTGGGGCATATCTTTTTTTTATGACAGAGCTACTTGACTTGTCCAAAAATCACCCCACTATGAAAAAGTGGTTTTTGAGACTGGCTTTTGTCTTAAAAGGCTACGGCGTATTATACTTGGTGGTGATGCTCCTCACCAACGACCTTGGTTTTCAGCAAATTTCGTTTTGGGGTGGGCGCTTTGTGGCTTTCCCCATTTATATCCTTACCCTTTTTTGGATAAGGCGGAGTGTTCGTTCGCCCATGGTTCCATACGTCATTTGGGCCAATGTCGTTTTAGGATTTTTTGGTTTATTGGCTTGGTTGCGGGCGGGGCGCGTTATTTTAGAAGGAATTAAACTACCCGCCAGTGTCGATGATTTGTTGACGCTTTCGTTTGCTGTAGTCATGGAAATCTTGGTACTTTCGTTGGCTATTGCACACCGTTTTCGTTTAAATGAAAAAGAAAAAACTGAAAGTCAACGCGCTTATTTTCAAGAACTTCAAACCAAGGCTGCCAACGAAAAACGCATTGCTGAAACCGAAATGCTAGCTTTACGGTCACAGATGAATCCACATTTTTTGTTTAATAGCCTCAATTCGTTGGAGTACCTGATTGTGGCCAACGACGAACAAAAAGCCACTCAATACCTTTCTAAATTTTCTAAATTACTTAGGATGATTTTGTCGCACTCGCGGGAAGAAGCCATTTCACTCGAAGAAGAATTGAATGCCCTCAGTTATTATTTAGAAATTGAGGCCACCCGCTTGGGAGAAGATTTTACATATCGTTTAGAAATTGCCTCCAGCATCGACACATCGTCGGTGATGATTCCGCCGTTGTTGTTACAACCGTTTGTTGAAAATGCCATTTGGCACGGGCTCATGCCCAGCGATGAACCCGAGAAAAAATTGGCGATTCGGATTACCCAAAAAAGCGAACAACGGCTTGAGTTTGAAATTGAAGACAACGGTATTGGTCTAAAAAAAGCGACCGAAATCCGAAACCGTTCTACGATGCGTCGGAAGTCGCACGGGATGGAAATCACCCAACGCCGCATTGAGTTATTTAACCGAAATTACCCCAACCAACTCGCCATCGAAGTAGTTGATTTGAAGAAAAATACACACACTGGAACGTTGGTGAAGATTGGGTATAATTTATAATTAATGTCAACCATGATACGCGCCATTCTCATTGACGACGAAAAACCCGCAACGGAATTGTTGGAGCTAAAACTCAAACGACTCAACATGGGCGTGCAGGTCATCGCCAAATTTAACCAACCTGAAGCCGCCGTGGAGTTTATTCGGATGACACCGTTTGACGTGCTCTTTCTCGACATTGAAATGCCCCGCCTCAATGGCTTCGACTTACTCGCGCAGTTTGCTGATTTCCATTTTGATGTGATTTTTACGACGGCTTACGACCAATACGCCATTCGGGCTTTTCGGGTCAGTGCGTTGAGTTATTTATTAAAGCCCATTGAAGAACACGACTTGCGTGAAGCCTTGGGACGTTGGCAGCAAAAACGCATCAAACAACTTCAACCACCTCAAATACAGCTTTTTCACGAACACTCAGCGCCCAAACAAGCGCCGCAAAAAATAGCCCTCCCGACCAACGAAGGCCACGAAATCATCGAGATTGCCAACATCATTCGTTGCATGGCCGATGCCAGTTACACGCATTTTTACATGAACGATGGCCAAAAAGTGATGATTTGTCGGACATTGAAAGAGGTGGAACAGGCATTGGAAGCCAATAGTTTTGTACGGGTTCACCAATCGCACCTCATCAATCCTCAGTTTTTAAAGAAAATTGTCAAACAAGAAGGCGGCTACTTACTTATGAGCGATGGCGCGCAGGTACCCGTAACCAAACAAAAACGAGATTGGCTCGTGGAGCAATTTCATAGCTTGAGCCGTGGTTAGGTATTTTGGGGAAGTGGAAGCCTAAAATACCTTTTCAAATACTTCTTTTAACGCTACTGAGCAAGCCACTGAGTGAAAGATAACCTCCTTATCTAAGCCATGAATGGTTTCAATAGTCCATTCGCCTGCATCGTTTTTGCGAAAAACCTCTATCTGAGGCAATTCTGTAGAAACTACCACGTATTCTTTCAAGGTCTCAATAGTCCGATAAGCAATAAATTTGTCGGTTTTATCAAAAACAGCGGTAGAAGGCGAAGCCACTTCTATGACCAAAATAGGGTTCGTCAAGTTATCATTTTCTAAGGTCTGTGCCTCGCCATCACTTACGACAATATCTGGATAAAAATAGCTACCATTTTGAGGGTTAAATACCCGCATGTCGCTACCCAAAATCTCAAATTTGGACGAGCGCAAATAATTTCCAACCAATAAAAATAAATTTTTAACAATTCGATTGTGTTCTAAAGTAGCACCAGCCATTTCGATAAGTGTATTAAAAAGATATTCGTGCCGCGTTGTGCTTGCTCGTTCCAAAGCAAGGTACTCAGCAGAGGATAATGGTATTGAAGTGGTAACAGGCATTTGTAGTACATTTTTAACGAAATTACAAAGAAATATGCTCTCATAGGGCAATTTATTAGGTTTTTTTTACCTTTGCACCTTAGAAACACGTCTATGACCGAACAGATCCTAATTCTTGATTTTGGTTCGCAATATACCCAACTCATCGCTCGACGCGTCCGCGAACTAAACATTTACTGTGAAATTCACCCCTTCAACAAAATCCCCGAAATTACGCCTGCTATCAAAGGAGTCATTCTTTCTGGTAGTCCCTGCTCCGTGCGCGACGTCGATTCGCCGCGCGTTGATTTGGATTTATTTCGGAATAAGCTACCGTTGTTGGGCGTTTGCTACGGTGCCCAGCTTATGGCGCATACCCTTGGAGGCGAAGTAAATGCCTCTAAGCACCGCGAATACGGCCGTGCCATTCTCAACCATCCCGAGCATTCACTTTTGTTGGATTCGGTATCACCCACGACCCAAGTTTGGATGTCGCACGGAGATACTATTACCAAAATACCCGATAATTTTGAATTGATTGGCTCCACCGATTCGGTAAAAGTAGCTGCTTTCAAACTTACGGGCGAACAAACCTACGGCATTCAGTTTCACCCAGAAGTAACGCACTCTACAGAAGGTAAAACGATTTTGAAAAATTTCGTGGTGGACATCTGTGGATGTACGCAAAACTGGACGTCTGAGTCGTTTGTAGAAAGCACCATCCGTGACCTCAAAGAAAAACTTGGCGACGATAAAGTTGTGATGGCTTTGTCGGGCGGGGTTGACTCTACGGTGGCAGCGTCTCTGGTTCACCATGCCATCGGCAAAAACCTCTACTGTATTTTTGTTGATAATGGGCTGTTGCGCAAAGACGAGTTTGAAAGTGTCTTGCACTCCTACCAAGACATGGGGCTCAACATCAAGGGGGTTAACTCGAAAGACCATTTTTACGGTCTGCTAGAAGGTTTGACCGACCCTGAAGCCAAGCGCAAAGCGATTGGGAAAGCATTCATTGATATTTTTGACCAAGAAGCCCACCTCATCGAAGATGTAAAATGGCTTGGTCAAGGAACGATTTACCCCGACGTGATTGAGTCGGTTTCGGTCAAAGGCCCTTCGGCAACCATCAAGTCGCACCACAACGTGGGTGGTCTGCCCGATTTTATGAAACTTAAAATCGTGGAGCCACTCAATACGCTCTTCAAAGACGAGGTTCGTAACGTTGGGCGTACTCTCGGAATCTCCGACAACATTCTCAAGCGCCACCCATTCCCTGGCCCTGGTCTTGCGATTCGTATTTTAGGTGATATTACTCCCGAAAAGGTAGCCATTTTGCAAGAAGTCGATGCCATCTTTATCAATGGTCTCAAAACGCGCGGCCTTTACGACCAAGTTTGGCAAGCAGGCGCCATGCTCCTACCCGTACAAAGCGTGGGTGTCATGGGCGACGAACGTACCTACGAGCGCGTGGTAGCGCTTCGGGCCGTTACGTCAGTCGATGGTATGACCGCCGACTGGGCACACTTACCGTACGATTTCTTGGCAGATATTTCCAACGAAATCATCAACCGTGTCAAAGGCGTTAACCGCGTTGTTTACGATATTTCGTCAAAACCACCCGCAACGATTGAGTGGGAATAAAGTATGAAGTCCACGGTCGATGGTCGATAGTCCATGGTTTTAAACTATAGACTATCGTCCATCTACTATCGACCATCTACTATCGACTCCAATGTTAAGTTTCTTTCGCGTTAATGCTCCTTATCAAATCTTGAGTTTCATCGTTGTGTTGATGATACTACAAGTTCCTTTGTACATCAGTTCGCCCGATTTGCTGATTCCAGAACTACAATGGATGCTTGTCGGCGAAAAAATGTCACAAGGGTTTATGCTTTATCGCGATGTGTGGGACAATTTGAGCCCGTTGTCGGCAGCAGTTTATTGGGGAATGGATGAACTCTTTGGCCGCTCTCCCTTGGCACATCGAACGGTTGCCAATGTCCTCATTCTTTTTCAGGCAGTCTATTTCAATTACATTTCCAGCGAACGGCAGCTTTTTACCGAACGCAACTACGTTCCAGGAGTTCTCTACGTTTTATTCTTAAACGTCTCTTTCGATTGCAGTACGTTGTCGCCTGCCCTGATGGGTACGACCTTTATTTTGCTGGCTTTTGGCACGCTCATCCGCCAAATGCAGCGCGAAGGGGTCACCGACGAGGTTTTTGAAATGGGCTTTTACCTGAGTGTAGCTACCCTATTTTATTTGCCCATGGGGCTTTTTGCACTTTGGACATTTGCTTCCATGCTTTTATATACGGGCGCTACTTTTCGTCGGCATACCTTGGCATTTTTTGGATATATTTTCCCTTTAGCACTTATATTGCTCTTCTACTTTTTTCGTAATGCACTGGATGATTTAAGCCAGAATTTACTTACTTCGGCTTTTCGGACGCGGCGCTATAATTTCAACGATTTTGTTGGTGTGCTTGGCGTGTTGGGAGGGGTATTTTTGATAGCTGGCTTGGGCTTTTTTCAAACATTAAGCTACCCTCGTTTCATCAACTATCAAACGCGTATTCACCAAATCATGATGTTGTGGACAATCACTGCCGTGATTTCGATTGGCTTAATGCCCTTTATCGCTCCGATGCAGTTTTGTGTGTTTATACCGCCCTTGGTCATGTTTTCGGTCAACTTTTTTATGCTCATGAAACGTCGCTGGATGGCAGAAGTTCTTTTTTTGGGTCTTTTTGTCATACTATTTTTCTTTCGCTATCAGTCAACATTTCTTGATAACGCATTCAGTATCAACGAATCTACACGTTTGGAAAATCTAAAAATTCAGCCGTCATTGTTGCCTGAACAAATTCGTCAGCAAAAGATTTTGGTGATTGGTGAAGATGAGGGCGAATACAAAGATAATTTTCCTGCAACGGCGTACCTCAACTGGGAGCTTGCCCGCTACGATTTTGATAACTTAGACAGCTACGAAAGCGTTATTAGCATTTTTGATAATTTCCAAGCCGACCCACCCACCTACGTCATCGACAAAGAAAAGCTTTTGCCCGTTTTATTCAAACGCCTTCCTGAGTTGGGCGAGTTGTACCAACCCACCCAATGGAAAGGAATCTATCAACGCAAATCGGCGAATTCGGCAAAATAAAACGCAATTAAACTCACCTTATTCGCGGCAACGTCAGGTTGTGAGCAACCTGACGCACGGCGTAAGCAACCTGACGCACGGCAATTGTGCCTGAGGTTACTCATAACCTCAGTATGCGCCCACATTCGCAGAAACGTCAGGTTGTGAGCAACCTGACGCACCTAGCATTCCGTCATACTCAGAGCCAAGCCAGCTTCAGAGGTTTCTTTGTATTTTTTGGACATGTCACGCCCCGTAGCACGCATGACTTTAATGACGCTATCAAACGAAATTTTTTGCATTTCGGGGTCAATCGTCATGGCCAGCAAATAGGCATTGTAGGCTTTGGCAGCGCCCATCGCATTGCGCTCAATACACGGAATTTGCACATAACCACCAATGGGGTCACAAGTCATTCCAAGGTGGTGCTCAATGCCAATCTCTGCTGCTGCTTCGACCTGACCCATTGTTCCGCCGTAGGCATACATCAGCATCGCCGCTCCCATGGCCGATGCCGTCCCGATTTCACCCATGCAGCCCATTTCAGCTCCCGAAATACTGGCATTGTGTTTGACCAAAAAACCAATAGCCGCCGCCGCCAGCATCCCTTCTCGCATCTTTTGAGGCGAGTAATGAAAATGGTTCTTCATCAAATACGTCAACCCTGGAAATACCCCAGATGCCCCCGAAGTCGGCGCCGTCACGACAATACTTCCAGCGGCATTTTCTTCCGAAGCCGCCAAACAATAGGCGTTTAAAAACATCAAAAAGCTATCGGTTGTGGCGGCATGGAGTTTGGCTTTTTCGTATAATAAAGCTGCTTTCCGCTGCAAGCGAATACTGCCAGGCAACAGCCCTTTGGCCCGAATTCCGCGTTTGACAGCCTTGTGCATAAACTCTAAAATCTGGTCGATTTTCCTTATTATTTCTTTTTCTGATACCCCCGTAATGGCCTGTTCGTTTTGAATCATCAACTGCGCCAGCGTCAGTTGGTGTGTTTTCAAATGTTTTTTTAATTCATCCATCGTACTGTAGGGGTACTTGGGCTCGCCTTGTGATGCTCCTTCGGGCAATTGCCCTTTTTGTTGGATAAATCCCCCTCCTACCGAGTAATATTCCCCTTCCAACAACACCTCTCCTTCCGCGCTACACAACCGCAAAATCATGGTATTTGGGTGCGGGAAATTGGCTTTACCTTTATGATAAACAATACTCTGCGCCGAAATAGGTACTTCTACACCTTGAAAAGTAACGTAGTAAAGTTCGGATTCTTTTTTCATCAAGTCACTCAGACTTTTGGGGTCGCAGGTGTGCGGTTGCCAGCCCAAAAGCCCTCCTACAATGGCTCGGTCGGTACCGTGGCCTTTGCCCGTGGCGCTTAGGGAGCCGTACAAATGGATTTCGAGCGAGGTAGCACGCTCCGCCATTTTGGTGGGGAGCAAGGCGAGGTCTTGTAAAAAACGATACGCAGCTTTCATTGGGCCAATGGTATGTGAGCTCGACGGCCCAGGGCCCACTTTAAATAAATCGAACAGCGAGGTGGTGATGGTATTTTTGGAAGACATATAGTAGTTTGTAAAATGAAGTGCGAGATTGTTGCCAAAAATACAAGAAAAAACGCGAACAAATCAGCTAGATTCGTTCGCGTTTTAAAGTATTAGATGCCTTATTTTTCTACTCTTCCATTCCTTCTTCGTAGGTACTTGTGCGTGAAAATATAGCATCTCTTAGTTTTTTTTGCTTCCATTTAGGAATAATGTTCGGGTTTTTGAAAATCACTTGCAACAATAATTTTTGCGTAATCGTCAAATATCGGCTTACTTTTGGTTGGTCCATCCCAAAGGTTTCGGCCAATTCCTCTTGTAAAACACCTCCTTTGAGGTACGTCAACACGAACAAAAGTGCATCTCTCGAATCACTAAAAATGCTGTTTTTACGGACAGAAATTTGCTTTCTTTGGCGCTGCTGCCCCGTAAATGTGAAAAAATAGAAATACAATTGCCATTCTTCGCGAAAAGCATAATACAAAGCCAAAAACTCTTCGTTTTTAAGCCCCGTTAGTCTCCTAAGACCTTGTTCATCGGCCTCAAGCTCGTTGTAGCGCCTTACTGGCATAAAGTTCATTGTCATGATGATGTAAAATTGAGAATGGGTGTGTTTAATTAACTTTTGAAAATGGGTTGATTATGAAATATAGGTTAGCTTGCGTTTCGTAGCATCGTTGACGGGTTGACCATAAACCTTTTTTTGAAAGCCTTGTCAAAATTGGCCGTACTGGTATAGCCCAACTGCGACGCTATTTCTGAAATTGTCCACTTTTTTTCCAACAATTGATTTTTTGCTTCGTCTAGTTTCAGGTTCAAGTAGTACTCATACGGGGATGCACCAAAACGAATCTTGAAACATTTCTTGAATTTTGAGACACTCATACCCGCCTCTTTTGCCAAGAAATCAATGGAGGGCAAAATCATGTTTAGTCCAAAAAATTGGGCTTCAATAGCCTCAATTTTCTGTAAATCTTGCCCATTCAACTGGCAGACAACCGACTTTTTTCCTTTCAACTGCGAACTTAAATCCGCAATTAACTGCAAACACTTTGCCTGCAACATCAATTTCCAGTTGAATGCCCCTACGTGTTCAACCAAATCGTCAATCCAATCGGGATAGCTACTAATGCACAAAAAACTCGCCGATTCTGACCTCAATAACTCCCGTAACTTAACTTCATCAGGTTCAACCGACTCGTTAATCCCCAGTTGCTCACACAGCCAATCTCTGTGTAAGTTTACCGACAGTACAGTAGTTTGTTGGTTAGCTTCTAGCTCCAAATCGACTATCATACTTGAACTAAAAAACACGCCAGAGGTATATGATTCAAATAACCTTACTTCTCCTGATTCGTTTCTTAATTCCAACTTGTGTTTTCGAGACGACTTGATTAATTGGAGTGTCCAATACTCATTTGTCCCAAAATTCTCCTTACAAAAACCCAGTGGTTGCTGAGTCACCAACTTTCCAACAAACGGAACGAAGTTTTTGTTATAAGGCACCGTGTTGACCCTTAAAAAAGAGTCTTCATAACGCATTGTAAATGTTGTCGCAGTTTCGGGAGTTGTACCTAACTGCCTCGCGAGATCATCCAGCCATTTTTCGGATGGTTGGATGTTAAAATTAATTTTCATTTTAGTACATACTTATGGCGTGTGAAACAAATGTGCTTTAGGGCATAAATTTTCGGCCAAAGGTCGGGTAAAGCATGTAGTACAAATGAACATACAAATGCGCAACAAACACTCTAAAATTATAATTCTGAAGTAGATTTTATGGAATCTTTGAATTTTTTGGGAGAAAGACCCGTGTTTCTTTTGAAAACTGTGTAGAACGACGACTCCGAATTAAAGCCTGAGTCAATCGCAATGGCAAACATAGTAGCTGTTTCGTTGCCAGGTTCTAACAACAACTGCTTGGCACGGTTGATGCGATATACATTTAGAAGTTCATTAAAATTAAGCTCCCATTCGCGGTTAATGATGTAGGATAAGTGGTGCGGATTCATGCCAATTTCTTTGGCAAATTCGCTAAGGGACAACTTAACATTTAGATATAATTCTTTGGTTTCAAGGGCTTCTTTTACGCGCTGTACGTATTCTTCTCTCAACTCTGGCGCTAATTCTTTTTTCGGACTAAGGGTATTGGTCGCACTTGCAATGCGAACGGCGTGTAAGCGCTCGTCTTTAACTTTAATCGGCAGCGAGACTGCAGGAACGCCCGCTTGAAACCATTCCATTGTCACGGCCAAAATAGTCAGTGCGCTGATTAAACCTACCACAGTTAAAGAGACATATTGGGGTACAACAAAAAAGACCTCAACTCCCATGATTAAAATACATGTCAATATACCACCAATCAACCCTTGGATACTATAAAAAAGTTTGTCTTTGGTAGCTATTTCGTAATGTTGAAATACCAAAGTCTCAAGGTATATGGCCGTACCGACGTTAAACAGAAAAGCACCTCCGAGTGCCGTAAAGAAGAACGTGCTTTGGTAAAAATTATCCTGTTGAACCATTCCAGCAGCATACATGTAAGAAAACGCCTTCACATACAAGCCCGCTGGCACCAGCAACCACTTGGCCGAAAACGCTTCTGTATGCCCCAAAGCCGTCCGAACCGACTGTACAAGGGCCACAGGAATCAATAATAACAGCGTTTCGGGAATCCAGCGCATAAAGCCCTTCATCATACCGATTGGGAGCAATGAAAACGCTTGGTGAATGCCTAAAATCACAAAAATAGCCCCTAAATAGTAAGGGTAGCTGTCTTTTTTAAAGCGAAAGCAAAGCACACTCGCCCACAAGCACAGTCCGATATTAATGATGATTGCTCCCATTACGATTGCTACATTTAGCTATTTTGGATATAAAAAAAAACGACTTTACAATGTTTATATTCCAAAATAAACACATTTTAATCAAATTTTCATGTTTTAATTTCATTTTTTGACTTGTTAGGCTATTCATTTCGGTATTATTCAAAAAATAAAGCCCTCCAAGCGGAAGGCTCTTTCTGAGTTTATTATCGACACTCTACTTATCTATTTACTCATCAGATAAAAATAGTATTCATTGGGGGAGATTAAGCCATTTTCATAAGACCCCGAGCCTCCTTCAGACTTAAAGTAATACTCCGCACTGGCCAAAAACTCATCCGAACTCCCGCTTGCGACATGAACCGTTTTCTTGACTCCGTTTTTAAGGCTTGAAATCGTGATTTTATATTTTGTAGCGGGAATATCATTTAGATAATACGCCTGGCCAACCCCTGAGGCGATGGTAAATTTACGCTCAATGGTTTTTCCCACCGCCGATGTTCCGTCAAGGTATTTTGCTTCTGCGACGGGGGTAAACAAGACCGAAACTTCAGTTCCTGCGGGCATCTCATCGGTAAAGGCGTTGTAATTGATAAATTTTATGGTACCGCCAAAATATCCCGTACCGTTTTCTTTGCTTGCAACCCTGTCAGGAATCCGTCCACTCAATTTCCAAACAAAATCTTTCGTTGTACCGCTTGCGGGGACATTAAACGCGTCATAATCGCTTTCATTGGCCATTCCCAATCTGATTTGATAGACTTGATCTTCAAACACCGATTCTTTCCAAGCGTATATTTTGTACCCTCCAATAGCGCTTACCGTCACACTGTACTTGCCCGCCTCGTTGGTAGTGGCTGTATAATGTATATTGTTTCCATTGGGGTTTTCGACTCTAATCCTTGCTCCTCTTATTGGATTGCCAACGGCATCCTTCACCGTACCGCTAATCGTGTAAGGTTGTGCATTGTCGGGATTCATAGGGGTAACCTCGCAGGACATGAGCAATAAACCTGCGAAGAAAAAAAAGAATGCTGTTAATCTTGACGTTGTCATGGTATATCAATGTTTTAAAGTTTTGTAAATACGGTTGAGCGATTGTTCATTGCCTCAACCAGTCTATGGCTGTTTTTACTATTTCATCCTGCGTCACCGCTTGGAAAGCCTCTTGACCGTGGATACGTATCTCGGGTTGGATAGTCTCTGGAAAGGCGGCTTTTGACGCATCGGCAATACGAGCCGTCGAAACAAGAAAATAAGTCTTGTTGTCGTTGAAAACAAATCCATTGGTAGCATTCGCTAGGCCAGCGGTAGGCTCCCCAATAAGTAGAGTGTTGGTGCGTTTGCTAAAAACGGCGGCGGTTATTTCACCCGAACTAGCCGTGCCTGGCCCTATCAACACGGCTACTTTGGCAGCTGGAAATTGGGCAATCTTGTCTTTGATTGTCGCCTGTACTTGACCATCAATCAAAAAATCACCGTTTTTAATTGATGCTTCGTCACTAGATTCTCCATTTTTACCAATATAGTAGCTGATGACGCCCTCCCTAAAAAACGGAGCCAAACCTGCCAGCATAGGCCGAATATTCCCTCCGCTGTTTAGACGGAGGTCTATAATCCATCCTTTGGGGTGTTGTTTGTGAAGTTTTACAACTTCCTCATACAACCAGTTGGCATACCAGTCAATCTGCTTTTGCCCCTTTGCACCCATATAGGGTACTACAAAATAGGCAAACCCATCAATCATTCGGGGGGCAATCTGCGGGCCGCGCTTCCATGCTGCTTTGAGTGAATCCGAATACCTTTCCAGCAGTGCTGTATTCTCTAGCCTAAACGACTTATCCTCATGGTAAAAAGCCGCGTGCATGTCCCCGAGTGATGTAAAAACTACTTTCAGCGCTTCAAAGGCTTCGGCCTTTGTTTTGGCCCTTGCTCGAACCTCTGCTTTTTTTTCCTCCCAATTGACACGATGAGCATACAAGGCGTTGTTTTTCAGTACAGTCAGACAGGTATCAAGGTACCTTTGAACCGAATCAGACATCTGAGCTTTTGCTGAGTATGTAAAAGTAGTTAGTAGTAATACCGTCGTCATCAAACGGTTGTATTTGCTTCGCATACCGCCTGATTAAATGGTCTTTTTAAATCTAAATTTGCCAGAAAGATTTTTACTTGAAGGTTTTTCGCAATACCCATGCCCAAAAAGTGTGACAGTAAACTCCCCCTCAAAATACTCTCCTTTTCTGTTTGGAACCGCTTTCATGTTTAGAGCTCCAGGTGAGAAATAGAGTTCGGTATCTTTACTTCCACAGTCTTTGGGGCGCATTACCATCATGCCACCTTTTCCCTCACTTTGTGTCAACTCAATGACCGCAGCCCCTGGCGTACCGTGAAGATTGTATTGAAACCCTCCCACGCTTCCGTCATAGGTATATAAAGAAAGATTATAACCATTAGGAAATTTAGCGACAAGCTGCGAACCAACTAGCTGTATAAATTCGCCCGAAAAATCAAGCGCTGACATTTCACTCCCGTTTTCGCTTATTATAAAATACCCATCTGGATTAATAACCACGGGCTGTCTTATCTGCATTTGCTGCACGATATTTCCGAGGTTATCTTTCCCAAGATTGCCATTGATGGTGACGTTGATATAAACGCGTTCCACCTTATCTACTTTTGCGGGAGCTTCATAAACAATAGAGCCCTCCCCTGCATTAACAATCAATTTGCCTATTTTGGGACTATAATCCCAGACTGTTTTCTTAATTACGTTGCCATAATTTACCTCTGGAAGCTGTATCTGACTGTATTCCCCTTCAAAGTTATCTTGAGGAGTTGCTTTCAATTCGATGGCGATTTCCTCTCCCTGCACAAGGCTTATTTCGCCGTTCAGGAGTTTGTTTTCTGAGTACAAATCATATTGCGAATAAAAAGTCCAATCGCTGAAGTGCGACGTTTGTACCGTCAATGTTTTATCTTGACGATTTCCTTTGGTTTTATTTGCCCAATAAAAATTCCCCTCTTTATCTTGGTAGGCCAAAAACAACATATCGGGATTGGCCCCCTCCATTGAGATTTTATCGTAATGATAGATGAGGGTTACAGGCTTTTTGAAGTCCACATTCTCAGGCAGCAACCTGAAAGACTTGCTTCTCGATTTGAGAACATTTTCAACTTCTTGTACGCTAAAAGTCGTAGCGGCATCGACAGCACCAGCGGGAACCTCCATCGTTATGGTTCCATCTTTGCTGGTCAGCGTGCCTCCCTCTTTACCTATCTGTGCCGTGGCAATTTCACCAATAGGTTGACCATGTGGCAACTGCAACGGAGGGCTAGGTGTGTCTGGGTTTCGAGTTTGGATGTTGTTTCTCTCACAGGAAAAACAAAGCAGCAGTATGCCTAAAGCACTGAATGAAAGGGAGAAAGCGCGCCATACACTGGGCTTTCGGGGAGTTGTTTTCATGGATTTCATACCTATTTTTTTTTGTACAAAATTATGCCCATTGCCACTCAGCAGCAATGGGCATATCCCCTCAAATGTATAGGTAGTAATGCTTATAATTAGGCACTTATGTGCTCAATAGCAAAGCGAAGTAGGCTATTTTTACCGCTAAGGTCTAATTTTTTGGCAATATTCATTCGGTGGTTGGAAACCGTTTTTTCACTGATAAACAACTCTTCGGCTATTTCTTTGGTGGACTTATACTGAGCCACTTTTTCCAAGATATTCATTTCGGAGGGAGTGAGTGATTCTAGTCGGAAAGAGACATCGTTTCGATTGCGGTTTTTGTGTTTCAACAAAAACGACGACATTTCTGGACTGATATACGACTGGTAACGATTGACGGCTGCGATGGCATTGATGATGTCCACCACGGCGTTTTCTTTCAACACATAGCCCGACACCCCTATTTCTAGTGCCTTCAAAAAACCATCCCTTGCTTTGTGCATAGTAAGCAAAATAATAGCTACCCCAGGTTTTTTGGCCAGAATCTGTTCAGCTACTTGCAATCCATTAGCCCCAGGCATATCTATATCTAAGATAGCCATATCAATGTCATAAATTAGTGCCAAACGAATCGCCTCCGTACCATTGTCTGCTTTACAAACCACCTCTAAGTGCGATTTGTCTTCAATCACTTCTTGCAAACCTTTTAAAAAAATCGGGTGGTCGTCCGCTATCAGTATTTTAATTTTTTCATTGTCCATACGTCGTATCAGTTAACAGAGGAATGACAAATTCAAACAGTGTACCTTTAGGCTGGTGGGTAGTCACGGTCATCTTTCCCTCCAAAATTTGTAAGCGTTCTTTTATCCCTTTCAATCCGAAGCCTGCGTGGTTGAGTTGATGATTAAAACCAACCCCATCATCGCTAATAATGATTTTAACTTGGTCACTTTCACGTTTTATGTGTACATATACTTGAGCCGCCGCCGCATGTTTCACAATGTTGTTGACACACTCTTGTATAATTCTGTAAATATTAATCTGCGCGTTATTATCAAAAAGCTGATCAACATTGTCTAAATGAATTTGATAGTCTATCTGCGCAGCGTCAAGGGTCTCTTCAACCAAACTTTTGATAGAACTACTCAGCCCCAGTAAATCAAGCTGGTAAGGTCTCAATCCGTACGAAATATCCCGAACTTCCTGTATTGCCTCAGCGACATTTTGCGATAACGCCTCCCCCGACAAGTGAATAGAAGCCGCTGCCCCTGGCTGCGCCGCTCGTAATATTTTATTCTTAATCAGGATTAGCTTTTGCCCTAGTCCATCGTGCAGTTCAGAAGCGATTCTTTTTCGTTCAGCTTCCTGCATACTGATCAGTTCCCGAGCAAAACGAGTGGTTTGGCGGTAGGCTTCTTCCTGCAAACGCTCCTTTTCTTTTTTGTAAAAATTGAATTTATCAGCAAGCGCAAAAGAAAGAATGACGGCCTCTATGGCTGCGCCAATGAAAAGGGCAGAGTCTGTCCAGTAGCTTTCTTCCAACCAACCTTTCATTTTCAATTCAAACACCACACTCATCAGTACCAACGCACCAAAACCAATGATGTAGAAAATGGCGGGTGCAAAACCCTTACTATACACCCAAATACCCGCAATAAGCCAATAAATAAAGAGGATAAAGATAAAAATAGCTGCCAAAAGGATGGCCAATCGGTAGCCCTCAAACGCATAAAATACCAGCGGTAGGAGGCAGAGCACAATCAGAGGCCAGCGGATTTTATGAATGAAAGGAGCGTACGTTTGGGTTTGTAAGAACGAGTTGGTGAACAAAATACTAAAGAAGGAAATAACGGGAAGTATCGTGGTTGTATTCAACACATCAAGCCAAGGCAAAAACAATTGTACATGGCCTGCTACTAAGTTGGTGTGTAAAATAGCGGTAGATATATACCCAATGTAATAGAGATAGACTTTCTCGCGCAAAGAAAAATAAACAAACAAGTTGTACAACAACAAAGCAACCGCGACGGCCGTAAAAAAGCCATCTCCGTAGGAAATGCGGATATTGTCTTCGTACAACTTCTGCATTGTGTTCAAACTCATGGAAGTCCGAATGAGCGTTTTACTGGTAGCCCGCACGTAAATTTTCAATTTTTCGCCAGAAGCCACGGAAATTGGAAAAACGAGGTTATTTGAAAACACGGGCCTCGACCGAAAATCGTCATCGCCACTTAGCTTTAATGCCCGAAAAGTGCCCGTTTTATGTTGCTGATAGACGGTCAGATGGTGCATAAACCCTCCCTTGATTTCAAGGTACCAATCGTCGGTCCGACTTTGGTTTACCACGTCAAATTTATACCATATCGCTTCCGAAAAATTCCCAAGAAAATCAGGAACTTTGTCTTTAGACTTCACAAACGCTACTTTTTCAACCTGTCCAACCGTGAAAGAAGCATCAGGATCTTCGAGGTAAGAAGGGTAAGAGATGGTATATTTTTGAATGGTATCCGACAACGTAATCACCTGCGCAACAAGGCGCAGGCTACTTACCAGAAACAATATAAATAAGGCGGACACTCTCATAGTTTCAAATATAACAAGTATTGTACCTGAGAGCGATTAATTGGCCAGTTTAGTGGCAATTTCTTCCATCATCGCCGCAATGTTTTCCAACACAGGTCCTCCGAGTTCAGCGCCCGCATTGACGCCAATAAAGAAGCTAACGTCTGTTTTGGGATTGTAGAGTAAGAGCGTCCTTCCCCCAAAACTACTACCAGCATACCCATACATTTTGGAGCCATTTTTTTCGTAAAACTCTAATCCTAAACCATATACATCCGCACTGGTATCGCCTGTATATTCTTTTTTCATTTCTGTGAAATAGGGTGCATTAAGTAGTTTACCATGCGAGAGACCATGGATGAAATCCACAAAATCTTTGGGTGTTGCAAAAATGCTATTGGATCCTGATTCGTTGCGAAATTGCACGTAAGACAAATCCGTAAAGTCGATTAGCCTACCCGCCCCTTCGACATCGGCATACAAACGTGGTGTATCTATTAGCAGGTTTGTAGGCAATTCTTTATAGAAAGTATCCGAAAGTTCAAGTGGATTATAAATGTATTTAAGAAAGGATATTTCGTGCCTCTGATTGGTGATGTGGTCGATAATGAGCGACAAAATAAGGTAGTTGGTGTTGGAATAATAAACATCGGTTCCTGGCTCAAAAAAGCGTCTCTTACCTGCCTCCAAGTAATCGCTCACCTCGTAGGTGCGGGCGGGATTTTCCACGTAACCATCCACATACTCAGCATTATGCCAATAATCTTCAATTCCAGAACTGTGATTCAGCAGCATTCGGATGGTTATTTTGTTAGCATCAGGAATTTTGGAGAGCAAATTGGCTGGTAAGCAAGTATTGATTTTTTGATCAAGCGAAATTTGCCCAAGTTCAGCGAGCTTTAAAATAACGGTGGCTGTGTACATTTTAGTGATGCTGTAGCCAGGCCATACTAGGCACGGTCTCATTGACTTCTTTGAATCTTTGTTGAGCATCCCACTGTTGTACTGCCAATATTTATCCCCTTTACGTGCCAGAAATGTAATCCCTGGGAGTTGTTCGGAGGTATAAGAATCAATAATGGCTTTCACAGCCGAAGCAGGAATAATTCCCTCATTAATTGCATTTTCTCCGAGACATGTCGTAGTCGGATTAGGATCTACATTGTCTTTTTTGCAACCAGTCAAAAGTAGAACTGGTAAGATAATCATCAAATAACGTTTCATAGTTTGTATTGCTGTAAAAATTATGAATGCAAAATTACTTGATGCCAAAACCCTAAAACATAGGCAGAAATAGTCAATTTTATAGGTAGTACTGCCCAAATAGCCGACAGCAGCTACTGGTTTTACTTTAAATCCATGGTCAAAATAAATTTTTACGCAAAAAATACCGTTCGGTATTTTTTGCGTATTATATTTGCATCATTATGAATGAGACACTATCCAAAGCAGAGAGAACTAGGCAATTTATTATTGAAAAAACGGCCCCTATTTTTAATGAAAAAGGATACGCTGGGACATCCATCAATGACCTTATCCAAGCGACAGGATTAACGAAGGGTAGCATTTATGGCAATTTTGAAAATAAAGACGAGGTTGCGCTAGCGGTTTTTGATTATAACCATACTAAAGTCAATGAATACATCAAAGAGAAATTAATGGCAACCGACAATTCCATCGAACGATTACTTGTTTATCCAGCTGTATATCGTAATTATTTAAAAATACCTTTTTTACGACCTGGTTGCCCCATTTTGAATACGGCAACCGAAGCAGACGACACTCATCCCCTTTTGAAAGAAAAAGTTACCAATGCTCTTTCTTTTTGGAAAGTATCGGTAGAAAATCAGGTCAAACGAGGAATAGCCCGAGGGGAAATAAAACCAGATACCGACCCTGCTGAAGTTGCCGTTATTCTAATATCGTTGATCGAAGGGGCATTCATGCAAGCCAAAGTAACTGGTAGCTTAACCGAACTTAAGATTGCGATGAATTTTCTGGAAAAAATAATCGTGAATTTGAAGCATTAATTTTTTTAACCAAAAATATACCGTTCGGTATATTTTGTGTTTTATTTTTCTAGTAAAGTTCCTGATACCTACTAACAGCCATCCATTATTAATCAAACGAGTGTATTCACTGAATTTACCATAAAACTTTCTGAGCAAAAAGATGAAAAAGATAGGGATTGTAGGCGGCATAAGTTGGACTTCAACGCTGGATTATTACCGATTTATCAATGAAGAAACCAATAGAAAATTAGGTAGCCTGAATTTTGCTGAATGTATAATTTACTCGGTAAATTTTGAAAACTTCAGCTCATACAACGCTGATTATAACTGGGAGGCCACTTTCGAGTTGTTGTCTAACGCTGCATCAAAATTAAAAGATGCGGGAGCTGAAGTTATCCTACTTGGGGCAAATACGGCTCATATTGTTGCAGAACGAGTTGCCCAAAAAGTAGGTTTACCTCTTATCGACATCAGAGTCGCTACGGCCAATGCTATTCATAAGCGACAGTTAAAAAAAATCGGCTTGCTGGGTACAGTTTATACCATGGAATTGGATTTCTACAAAAAGAAGCTTACCGAAGAAGGATTGGAAGTAATCATACCTGCTACTAAAGCAGAAATAGATTTTATTGAACAAACTCTTTTGCACGAATTGGGTAAGGGGACTCTTCTTCAAAGTACAAAACAAGAATACATTGCCATCATAAATAGGCTCATTGAACAAGGTGCAGAAGGTATCGTTCTAGGATGTACCGAAATCCCCTTACTCATTTCTCAGGAAGACATTGCTGTCCCTGTTTTCAATACTACCCTCATTCATGCACAGGCAGCCGTTGAGTTTGCTTTAACTACTTTCTAACCTTATTCCGATAAAAATGAAAAAACTTTTCCGAAAAAAACCACTTGAAGCCTATCAAAACGACCTTAAAATTAGTCAGTTAACAAGGACACTCGGCAAATGGGAGCTTACCGCTATTGGGGTCGGGGCTGTCATTGGCGGCGGAATTTTTGTGCTGACAGGCGTTGCGGCCAACCAATACGCTGGGCCCGCCTTAGCATTATCATTTGTATTGGCAGGCATAGGCTGTCTGCTTGCTGCGTTTTGTTATGCCGAATTTGCAAGTATATTACCCGTATCTGGTTCGGCCTATGCCTACTCTTATGGCACCATCGGTGAATTCTTTGCTTGGTTTATCGGGTGGAACCTTATCTTAGAATACATGATGGGCGCTACCACTGTTGCGGTTAGTTGGTCAAAGTACTTCACAAAACTTTTGCTCCTTTCAGGAATTCATACTATACCCGCTTGGTTAATCAATGACCCTATTACGGCCAAAGAAGAAGCCATCAGATTAGGGTACAATCCGCCAGGGTTCTCCATCAACCTTCCCGCAGCGCTCATTATTTGGGTTGTTACGTATATACTTGTTCGTGGTATCAAAGAATCAGCCAAAACCAACAATATTATTGTTTCCATCAAAGTAGCGGCAGTACTGTTTGTTGTCGTAGCAGGTTTTTTATACATCAATCCTGCAAACTGGCAGCCGTTCATTCCCGAGAAATTAATTGATAGTTCAGGAGTAAGTCATTATGGAATTTCGGGCGTAATCACTGCGGCGGGTCTTGTTTTCTTTGCATTTATCGGTTTTGATGCCGTTTCCACCCAATCGCAAGAAGCCATCAACCCAACCAAAGATATTCCATTTGCCATTATAGCTTCACTGATTATCTGTACAACGCTGTACATACTCGTTTCATTGACCCTAACTGGCATGACCAAATATACCGACTTAGACTTAGGTGCTCCTGTAGCATCGGCCTTCAGTGCGGTTGGTCTGCAATGGGCATCATTACTGATTACCATTGCTGCCGTTATTGGATTGATTTCTGTCATGCTGGTAATGCTACTTTCACAAACAAGAATATTTATGAACATGGCTCTTGACGGGTTATTGCCACCAAAAATTTTTGCAACCATTCACCCTCGATTTAAGACACCGTGGAAAAGTACCATTTTGTTGGGATTCATATCTTCGTTGATAGCAGCTTCTACCCCAATAGAAAAAGCAACAAAAATGACAAGCATTGGCACTTTGTTTGCGTTTTCTATGATTTGCATTGCGGTACTCGTTCTTAGAAAAACCCAACCAGCGCTTCATAGGCCGTACAAAGTAAAAAATTTACCGCTGGTTGCTGGGGCGGGGTTTCTCTTTAACCTACTCCTTATGTTTAGCCTCGATGCGTCCACTTGGTTAAGATTAGTACTATGGAGCCTAGCAGGGATTGCTGTTTATTTTCTTTACGGTGCAAAACACAGCAATCTAAACACGAAGGTCAAATAATAGAGGGTCAGTAATACCCAATAGATTTTATAGGCTCATATACGCTTTGACAAATTATGAACAACAAGACCATTTTCATCATTGGAGCAGGCGCCATTGGCAAAGCCCTCGCAGCTTTTTTACAACATGAAGGAAAAGAAGTTGTTTTACTTCGCGGACACCTCGACGACCATTCGGCTTACACGGAACACATTGAAGTTTTCTTAAAAAATCGCGAAGTTGTAAAGGCAAAAGTACTCGTAAGCACGATAAGCAATTACTCAGAACTGAATGGCCTTGTTGTTTTAACCAATAAGTCGTACGGAAATGCCGCAATTGCCCAAAAGCTACAAGCCAAAATCAATGATACTCCAATCTTAATTTTACAGAATGGGCTAAACGTGGAAAAACCATTTATCGAAAATAATTTTCCACAAATCTACCGCTGTGTTCTTTTTGCAACGTCCCAGCCTCTGTCAGAAAACCAATTACAGTTTATGCCAGTATCAGATTCTTCGGTCGGGATCATTGATGGAAGCCCTGAGGGTTTACAGGCGATTGTTGATGAAATAAATACGCCGAATTTCAGGTTTAAAACGGAGCCGAATATCCATGCTAAAGTATGGTCAAAAACCATCGTCAATTGTGTCTTTAATTCAGTTTGTCCGCTATTAGAGATTGATAATGGGATTTTCTATCGTAATCCAGCGGCACTGAGTATCGCCAAGAGAATCATTAACGAATGTATCGCGGTGGCCGCAACCCAAGGCATCTCATTGAGGACGGAAGAGGTACTAAATAGCCTTTTGCTAATCAGCCAGCATTCTGACGGTCAGTTGATTTCTACTTACCAAGATATAATTAACAAACGCAAAACGGAGATTGAAACGTTAAACGTTGCCATTGCTAGTATTGCACATCACTTACAAGAAAAGGAACTAGCCAAAGAAACGAGTCTTCTGGGCGAATTGATACAGATTAAGTCCCAAATAGCTCTATCTTCTATCTCCTCTTGACTCCACCCACAAAAAAATAGAGCCCTCCAAACGGAAGAGCCTATTGTAGCTTTACCCTATTCTAGGCTACAAAAAAAATGAAGCTACCAGCAATGCCAGTAGCTTCAACGAGTACAACAAAACCACAGTCAGTAGGGCATGCCCTCTGTGGTCTCGTTGTAACTTTTCTATTTGGTTTTTAAGCTTCTACCAAGAATTCATCGTGTTGGCTAATATCCAACCCAACTTTCTCGTCTTCTTCTGATACACGAAGTGGCTCGATGAAGTCTGTAATCATTAAAATAACATAAGACATTACAAAAGCGAATACCGACACCAACACAAGGGCAATCATGTGGTTTTTGAAGAGGGTAAATGTTCCGTAAGCTAATCCTTCGTCCACAACGGCTGCGTTTACTCCTTTTGAAGCAAAGATACCCGTCATAACCATACCCATCATACCACCTACACCGTGGCAAGGGAATACGTCAAGCGTATCGTCCAAAGTAGTTTTGGTACGAAGGTGTGCCAAGTAGTTTGATACCATTGATGAAATAGTACCGATGAAGATTGATTGTGGAATAGTAACAAATCCGCAAGCAGGTGTAATCGCAACCAAACCTACAACGGCTCCAATTGAGAAACCAAGGGCCGATGGTTTTTTACCTTTTGCTGTATCAAACAATACCCACGCCAAACCTGCAGCAGCAGCGGCTGTGTTGGTAGCTGCCAAGGCTGAAACTGCCAATGGACCTGCACCTACGGCCGAACCTGCGTTAAATCCAAACCATCCGAACCACAACAAACCTGTTCCTAACAATACGTAAGGGATATTGGCTGGTGGCAAAAAGTTTGCTTCTTCGTGTGAGCGACGACGCTTCAAGTACAACGCACCCGCCAACGCTGCCCAACCTGCCGACATGTGTACTACAGTACCACCCGCAAAGTCAAGTACACCAAGCTTAAACAAGAAACCTTCTGGGTGCCATGTCCAGTGTGCCAAAGGAGCATATACGAAAATGCTGAACAACACCATGAACAAAATATACGAACGGAATTTAATACGCTCTGCCAACGAACCTGTAACAAGCGCAGGCGTGATTACCGCAAATTTCAATTGAAAGAATGCAAACAATGCCAATGGAATAGTAGGCGCCAATGACCAAGGCTTTCCGTCTAATACACCATTGAACATAAAGAATGTCATAGGGTTTCCTACCCAGCCACCGATTGAATCACCGAAAGCCAAACTAAAACCAACTACAACCCAAACGATACTGATTACGCCCATTGCAATAAAGCTCTGAAGCATTGTTGAGATAACGTTTTTGTGGTTTACCATACCTCCGTAGAAGTAGGCCAAGCCAGGTGTCATCAACAATACGAACGCCGTAGCAACAAGCATCCAGGCCATGTCGCCTGAATTTAACCCTTCGGTTACAATTTGGGTTGGGATAGCTGGCATTAAGACTCCTAAGAGGCTAACTACCAGCAAAATCACGAGTGGGATTAAATTTTTCATAGATTTACTTGACTGGTTTTGGTTGTACTTTAAATAGTTATCAAGGATTTTAAGTGGAGGCGTTGAAGGCTCCACTTAAAATAGGAATCAATTATTAGAACTTGTAAATGAGTGCTAAACCAAGCGTTGACTGTGCGTTTTTAGTGAAAGCACCTTTTGAATCTTCAAATTGTTGTTGTCCACTTTCACCAGCACCTGTCAATTTTTTGTATGAATCCATGCGGAACTCAGGCTTGATCAACAAGTGGCCATCAGCTACGGTAAAGTTTCCAGTAAGGGTCAATGAATTTACCGATGTTCCGTTGCCAAGACGGTTAAGAAGCGCACGAGCACCTGCCGTGTTGTCGAAGTATTCGTAACGCGCACCAATGCTAAACAAATCAGTAGCGGCGTAGCTCAAGTAACCCGCTGCACCACCCCAAGGGGTTGACTCTGTCAAGACAGCGCCACCTTGGTAAGAGCCTTTTTGTGAACCAAAGGCTGCGTTTGCTCCAATCAAAAGTTTGTCTGTCGCCTGAAGTGTTGTCACCAAATCTAATACGCGGTAGTGAGCATCTGGTGTATTTCCTTGGTCATCAGTGCTTGCTTCGTTGCTGTTGATGAAGTTCAAATACACATTCCATCCTTTAGCAGGATTCACAAACAACTGAGAAATAAAGCCTTTTTTGCGGTTGTTATCATTCAAGTTATCTACGTTGTTTACCAAACCAAGCATCAAAGACACTTTGTCAGAGAAAGCATACGTACCTTTTACCCCAACGTGATAGAATGGGCCGTTGTTGAAGAGGTTTGACAATGAATAGTTGAAGTTTACTGGGGCATCAATTACTTCATAACCGATGTGGGTACCAAACTGACCCGCCGTGAATGTCAATTTGCTAGATGCTTTCCAGTTAAAGTACGCTTGTTTGATGGCCAATGATGTACCTCCTGAACCTAGTGGCCCGAGCAAGTTTCCGTAGTTACCAAGGTCAGCGTTTGGACCGAAAGCCAAATCAATCACTACATCTGACTTTTCGTTGCTGTATTGCATTTTTGTTTGTACCAAACCCAACGAAATTTGTCCTGACTTCTGATCAAACACGCGAGCATAGTATGCACCCAAGTTTGAACGTGAAGCTGGTTTGTTGAAATTGGCGCTATAATAAGAGTCGATATATCCCGAAAATGTAAACGACCCCTTCTTCTCTTCTTCTCCTTCGGTTTTAGCCTCCGTTTTAGCTTCTACTTTAGCTTCGGTCTTAGTTTCTGTTTTGGCGTCTGACTTTTTCTCCTCAATTCCCTTAGGAAAAGCCAAAAAAGTTGAAAACAAACATAAAACAAGTAATTGTAGCTTTTGCATAATATTATTTTGTTTAAGGTGGGCAATACGTGGTTTTGTTTTCCGATACAAACATGGAGCTATTTTTGTAAACATCCAAATTTTTAGTATAATTTTTGAGTATTTATTAGTAAAAAACTGCAAATTTTTGATTTTTAAGTTTGTTTACGTTGAATTATTTAAGAATATATTAAAATTATTATATTTTTTATTTTATTCTGTTTTTAATCACTTTATCAAAATTTTCTTTCTCAATACAATAGCCATAAAATCAACAAAACATTCAAATAGTTATATTTTACCCACACTAAATACATAAGAGATAGATATACCAAAACACAAAAAAGCCCAGCTACCGAAGTAACTGGGCTCCTAAAAGCGGTAAAACGCTCGAAAACTAGAGGTTTTTCTTCTTCAACTCATCTACCGCAAACTTAGAAGCACGTGCCGTAAATGCCATGTAAGTCAACGATGGGTTCACACAAGACGCTGAAGTCATGAATGCACCGTCGGTCATGAAGACGTTTTTGCAATCGTGCAACTGGTTATTTTTGTTCAACACCGACGTCTTAGGATCTTTACCCATACGTGCCGTTCCCATTTCGTGGATACCGATTCCGAGGTTTTTGCTGGTGTCATCGTACGAACGAACGTTTTTAAGACCTGCCGCTTCGAGCATTTCTGCTGCGTCGTTGGCCATGTCTTTACGCATCTTGCGTTCGTTTTCACCGTAAGCGGCGTCAAATACCACAATTGGCATTCCCCATTTGTCTTTTTTGGTTGGGTGTAAGGTAAAGCGGTTGTTTTCATTTGGCAATACTTCACCAAAACCACCAATACCCATCGACCAGCCGCCAACTTTGCTCAAATCATCTTTGAACGACGCGCCAAAGCCTTCCATACCTACGCCACGTCCCCAACCGCTACGGCTTGCACCACCTTGGTAACCAAATCCGCGTAAGTAATCGCGCTTGTCGTTACCCCAGTTGCGGTAGCGAGGGATATAAACCCCGTTTGGACGACGCCCGAAGTAGTATTGATCTTGGAAACCATCAAACTCACCCGAAGCACCTACTCCAAGATGGTGGTCCATGATGTTGCGTCCTACTTGATCGCTGTCGTTACCCAAACCATTGGGGAAGCGGCTTGATTTAGAATTAAGCAGAATAGACGCCGACGGAATCGCCGAAGCGTTCAAGAAAATAATTTTTGCGTAGTATTCTTTTACTTCGAGGGTATTTTGGTCGATGGTACGAACGCCCGTAGCACGGCCTTTTTTCTCGTCATAAATTACTTCGGATACAATCTTGTTATTGACCAACGTCAAACGCTTGGTTTTCATCGCCGCTGGCAGCGTCGCCGCTTGCGTACTGAAATAAGCCCCAAACGGACAGCCGCGCATACACATGTTACGGTACTGACAAGCAGCACGTCCAAGGGCGGTATGCCAGCTTTGTGGTTTTGAAAGGTGAGCCACTCGTCCAATCGTAATTGTACGACCCATTTTCTTCATTACTTCCGACTTCACGTGTTTTTCGAGACAGTTAAGCTCCATTGCTGGCAAAAACTGTCCGTCTGGAAGTACCGAAAGGCCATCTTTCGAACCACTGATACCTGCAAAACGCTCAGCGTAGTCGTACCAAGGAGCAATTTCTTTGTAACGTACTGGCCAATCAACCCCAACACCTTCTTTTCCGTTGGCCATGAAATCTTCTTCGTTGAAACGGTAGCTTTGACGTCCCCACAATAACGAACGACCTCCTGTGTGGTAGGCGCGAATCCAGTCAAACGGACGGGTTTCGAGGTAAGGGTTTTTGCTATCGTTTTCAAACAAGTATCGGTGTTCTTCATTGGCTGTGTAGCCCGTACGCATTCCTGCCCAATACTCTTCAGCCGCCATATTATCAGGACGTCCACGGTGAGCAAACTCCCAGGGCGCTTTCATGGCCGTTTCGTAACCTTCGACGTGCTTGATGTCGCGACCGCGCTCAATACAAAGTACGCGCAAGCCACGCTCAGTTAATTCTTTGGCAGCCCAGCCGCCACTTATTCCTGATCCTACGACGATCGCATCGTAGGTCAACTCTTTTTGTGCATCTATATTCAAATACATTGGACTCTTGAATTGAAATTTGGAGAATTTAAAAAATTAAAGCGCGTAGGCTTTTTGGCCTGGTTTGAGCGGAATACAGGCATCATAACGCCCAGGAATAGGCACATATTCAAGGGCTTGCGTCGCACCTTGCTCGGATGTAAAGTAGCCAAATAGCGTCAATTCTTTCAACAAACGCCAAAACGGTGTTCCTTTGAGCTTTTTAGAACTTACCACTTCCTTATCCACGTTGTCGCCTACTTTTACTTGCTGTACGTTGGCGCTCTTCATCAATTCAATCGTATCTTTTTCGACTTGCTTCAAAATAGCGACTTGCTCGGCCGACGAGGTTTCCAAAAATTTCTTACTGTGGGCTTTGGTTGCTCTTTCGTCGAGGTCTGCTAAACCGTCCAAAAAGTTTTGTTGCTCTTGCGGTTTGTAACAATCCGCCAACATCATTTCAATAAAAGGTCCTACGCCTGCTTCTTTGGCCCCTGGAGTACTGGTTTTTGGAATAATGTGCTCTGCGATTTCGGCAACGAGGGTTTTCTGCGCACTCGTTAGGCTAAAAGCAGCGCCTACCGCCTGTTTTGCGGGGGTTCCTTCGCCAAAAGCCATCAACGAAGGCGCCGAAAGAGTTCCTCCCATGAGAAGGGCCACCCGCGCGATTGCGTCTCTGCGATTCATCATAGTTTTTAAGGTTAGTTGTTACACGTTTAATTATTGGGCAGATGTAAAATTACATCCGAAATGTACAATTTTTACGCATAACAAACGGTTTTTTCTCACAGTTAGTACAACCGTATGTTTCTAATTTTTTGGGAATGAGTAGATTGCCATGGCAAATAGCCTCTGCTTAAACCTACTCAAACTGAAACGCAAAGTAAGTACACGAACCTTTACTCGTATTTTGAAGACCGTGTGGAACGTTTGAATTAAGGAAAATGATATCTCCCACTTTTGATTCATGCCAAACTCCATCAATGGTTTCTTTGGCTTGGCTATCTGCTTCTCCTTCTTGGCTATTGACCAACAATAAAATCTCAGCAGCGGGATGACGGTGAGCAGGATGGCTCATCCAGTTCCCAGAAAGAGTTGTTACGTGCATTTCAAATCGCTTGCTCATACTTGTCGGGCGATCAAAAAAGTTTCGTCGTCCACCTTTATCATGGCCTTTAAATTCAGTCTCATCCCAATTGAGCAGCAGTGAGCCACCCGCTTTTCTTCCTCGTTCAATGTCAAGCGGTTCAACCGAATTGAGCTGAAATACATAGTACGTAACGGGTTGGTCGCTGTTGTTGACTAGGCTTCTCTTATCGCCCGACATCAACAAGGCAATTCCTCTAGGCTTTAACTCTTTCGTCTTTCCTTCGACCGTTACCGTCAATACTCCTTCTTTGACAATAATCAATTCTTCGTTTTCTTGGGTGTATTCTGTATCACGCATACGGCTCTTGGGATTGACCGTTGTAGCGTGTACTTTAAATAACTTGAAGTGGGGAGTAGTACCTTCCAAAATACTACGAAACTCTCCTTTGGGTCTTTGTTTTACCTCTAAAGCCGACCATTGATATACCTTAGAAGCAACGGGTTCGAGAGTTTGAGCCAGAATAACTCGGCTAACAAAAAATAACGGAAGTAGCAGCTTTACCATGGGTATATTCTTTAGAGGTTGTTTTATTTATTTAAAGCAATCTACCGTTTCACATTACTTTCTGACTGACTTGATATATTCAGCGACCCCAAGCAGTGTATCTACCCAAATATCTTTTTCGTGTTGTTTCAAAAAGTGAACCAACTCTCGGTGTGCAGCCAACGAAACATCCAGCGAATGCTCTCCTCCCACCCCGTGGAATACAAAAACGAGTAAGGTATTGGTTTCAATGGCCTTTTTGACTAACGCTATCATCTTTTCCCCTGAATCGTTGTTGACAATATAACCATCGGTGTTATACAAATCAATCTGATCCACAGAGTGCATTTCGCCCCGTACACCACGCGCCGCCATCAGTTCTCCCTTGAGGCCATCCATAAAAAACTGTGTTCCCACCTTGGCATCGCCGCAGGTGTACGCAAACGTCCGACTTTTTTTCCCATCCACGGCTTCTAAAAGTACGTTGGTCACTTTGATTTCTTCGGTGATGCGTTTGAGCGTGTATTTACTCAAATCGTTTTCAGGGTTAACCCACTGACGCCCAGGCAATGAGGCATCGCAGGGGTGATACAAGGTATGGTTTCCCAACTCATGACCGCGTTGAGCCGCTTTTCGCCAATCTTGCAAGCGCTGGGTAAAGCCTGGAAATGAGCCCGAAATATAAAATGTACCTTTAAAACCCGCCGAATCTAAGGCGGGAATGGCATTATTGAGGTGAACGTTCAGGGCATCGTCATAGGTAAGCACTACAGCGCATTTTTTCCCGTTCCAAGGTTGCTTTTGAGCAAAACTCGCAAGGGACACGCCTAAAAAAAGACAAAGTAAGCGGATTGAATTCATGATTATTAGTGATGAATATTCTTAGTGATGAGTTATGAGAGTTAAGTGATGAGGTGTGGGGAGGGTTGCTCAAAGCCCGACCGTGCAAAGGGTTTCTCAAAACCTGCATCGCCGTATTTTGTGAAGACTTGGCAAGTTTTGAAAACTTGCAAAGTCTCGCCTACATTAGCGTCTTGCAGGTTCGTCGGTTCGGAAGGGCGAAGCGGGTAAACCTTCTTTGTTGTAAAAGTTGACATTTTCGGGGTTATCTGCCCACGCATAACGTACGTACAAAGGTGCAGAAATAGCGTCATTCCAAACGACAATTTCGTTTTTCCCTTCAATTCGCGCTTGCGCCCACACAAACTTTTTATCAGCGCCCGCTACGGCAAACCAGCGCAGTTCTTCGTCGTCTTTGGAAATAATGCCACTGCCTGTTTGGTCAAAACGCAGTCGAATTTTACCATTTTCGGGCGTGGCTGAGGCCAAAAGTGGCCCCGAATGTACCACGTTTTGGTCACCGTAGGCTAGTTTTTGGGCAGCCAATGATAAGCGATACCCAATGTCTTTTTTGTTCAATGGATGAATATCGTTCCATTCACCGAGGTCAATCGTGACCGCCAAAGCTGTATTGGGAACCGATAATAGTTTTAACTGTCCCTCGCGTAAAACAGCCCATTGACTTTCAGACGGCAAGTAATCGACCTCCATAAAATTGGCCAATTGTACCCCAAAGAAAGGTAAGTCACCCTGCCCCCAACGACTGCGCCAATCTTGCACCAACGCAGGAAGTAAATCGCGGTAAGGCCCAGGATTTCCCGTATTGGACTCGCCTTGGTACCATAAAAAACCTTTGGCAGCGGTCGATACCAGCGGCGCTATCATGGCATTGAATAAGGATGAAGGTTGGTTTTGAGCCGAGAAATTCACTCCATTGTCTTTTGTAGGAAGAAAAACCTCACCTACTTTACACCACCAATCCCCCTTAATATCAAGCACTTGCTCGTTGGCTACCAATGAATAGTTTTTATCAGGGACAAATCCCCCTTTGCCCGCTTGGTTGACCACCCGCACGACGAGGATATTTTTTCCTTCTTTCAATACTCCCGCTGGAATTTCGTAACGGCGGGGTGGGTATTGATAGGTAACGTTTCCCACTTGCTTGCCGTTAATGTAGGCAATATCAGCGTCCACAATTCGCCCCAAAAACAATTTAGCCGAAATGCCCGTCATCGAAGCAGGGACGTCGATTTCTTTGCGGTACCACACTACCCCGTTCAAGTCTTTGATGCCTTGGTCTTCCCAGTAGCCAGGCACGTTCATTCGCCGCCAGCCCTTCGGAACGTAGTCTGCTGAATACCAAGGAACTGTTTCACGCATGCCTTTGTCTCGCGATTTTCGGGGGGTATTGGTCGCGGCCATTTGTTTCAGCAATGACTTTATGTAAAGGCTATCTTTATTTTTCTGTAAAGTAGCGGTCAGTTCTGGAAACTTCGTCAGTCCCTCCTCGCCAATCCACGCTTCGATGGGAGTTCCGCCTACGCTAGAATTTATCAAACCAATGGGAACGTGGTATTTTTCGTACAGATTTCGGGCAAAAAAATACGCAACAGCCGAAAATTGAAGCACGTCTTTGGGATTGGCCACTTTCCAGCTTCCCGACGGAAAATCGTCCCGTTTTTTTTGCAAATCAGTCAAAGTAGCTACAAAAAACAATCGAATTTCGGGGTAATTGGCCGACGCAATGTCTTCGGGGTATTTTTCTTTTACGCGTTCCATCGGCAACACCATGTTTGACTGCCCCGCACAAATCCAAACGTCACCAAAAAGTACATTGCTGACTTTCACTTCGTTTTGTCCCCGAAAAAGCAAATCAAAAGGACCTCCTGCGGGTTGGGCGGGTAGCTTAATTTCCCATTTACCCGTGGCATCGGCTTGGGTTTTGTATTGCTTATTTTTAAACAAAAGGCTCACTTTTTCTTGGGGTGATGCCCAGCCCCACAGCCGCAGCGATTGGTCACGCTGAAGCACCATGCCGTCGCTAATGAGGCGTGGCAAACGAAGTTGAGCCACACACAGGGCATGGCTCAACAGCAAAATTCCAAGGACAGTTTTTAAAATCCTCATGATTTGAATAGTACAATAGCCTCTCGCAAGTTGATGACTTGCAAAAGGCCGTTAACGATAGGTTAAAGAAACGAAAGCAAAGTTATTTATAAGGTTCAATCGTCTGAATAGAGCCATCCGAATTGTGCTTTAATTCAGTGACTTTGATGTTGCGCAGGTGTGTTTTTCCCGTAAGTTGCACATCGTGATAAAACAGGTACCACTTTCCTCTAAATTCCACAATCGAATGGTGATTTGTCCAACCTTGCACGGGTTTTAGGACAATTCCTTTGTACGTAAAAGGGCCATAAGGATTATCTCCAACGGCATAAGCAATGTTGTGCGTGTCGCCCGTAGAATACGAGAAGTAGTATTTACCGTTGTACTTATGTACCCAAGCTGCCTCAAAAAATCGTTTATCTTTATCGTCTTCCATGAGCAGTTTGCCATTTTCGTCCAAAATTTTCACCTCTTTTACTTCTTCAACAAAGCTCTTCATATCGGCCGATAGCTTGGCAACTCGCGGCAGTAAAGCTACTTCTCCTTTTTTGGGATAGTCCGTTTTTCCCAAATACGTGTTTCCTTTCCAGCGTTGAAGTTGGCCGCCCCAAATTCCGCCAAAATAGAGGTAATAACTACCGTTTGTATCCTTAAAAACCGACGGGTCGATGCTATAACTTCCTTTGATTGGCTCTTTTTCAGCTACAAAAGGCCCTTCAGGCTTTTTGCTCGTCGCTACACCGATACGAAAAATATCCTCTTTATCTTTGGCAGGAAAATAGAGGTAGTACGTCCCGTTTTTAAACTCAGCATCAGGCGCCCAAAGCTGACGACTCACCCACGGAACATCTTTAATATCAAGCGCTACGCCGTGGTCTGTTACCTTGCCGTCGATGGCATCCATGGAAAAAACGTGGTAGTCTTTCATGTCAAAATGCCCACCATCGTCATCGCGTTTGGTATCAGATTCAATATCGTGCGACGGGTAAATGTAAATTTTACCGTTAAAAACGTGAGCAGATGGGTCTGCCGTAAAAATATGCGACACCAATGGTTGCGAAATCGGCGTTTTTTTCTGTGCTTGTCCAGTAAGAGCGGCCGCCAAAAGCAGCAAAATTCCAACGTACTTGAATTGCATTATTTATAGTAAAAGGGTTAGTTGTCAATCAATTTCAACAATTCGTTCAGGGTATCAGGTGAACTCGGGCGTGGCGCATCGGGGGCAATTATTTTACCATTTTTATCAATAATCACGTAGCGAGGAATGCTCGTCACCATCAATTTACGCAACATTGCGGCGTTATCAGCGGGTTTTACGTGACCATTTTCACCCTGTAATTGAAGTTGTTCCAATGCTTTTTTCCAAGCCTCTTCTTTTTCGTCAATGGAGGCATAAAGAAACACGATTTTCTTTTTCTGCTTATCGGTCAACTTCTCTTGCATGGCTTTGGAATGAGGGAATTCGGCACGACACGGCCCGCACCAACTCGCCCAAAAATCAAGATAAACGACCTTCCCTTTGAAGTCTGACAAACGAAACGTTTTTCCTTCGGCATTTTGCATGATAAGTTCATCTTCCTTCCCTGCCTTTGAAGCCACCTCGGCGGGTTTCTTTTCCTCTTTACGCGTAAGGACTTCGTTGCATTTCTCGGTCGCCAAACGGGTGTACTTTTCCGATTGCGGCGTCGTTTTCAACAAATCCAACGTGCTCACTACGGCATCTTTTGGCGTATTAGCACATGTTTCGCGCATGAGTCGGCACAAATAATAGGACAATGCCTGCGAGCCCCCAAGGTATTTTTTGGCAAAAGCCGATTTATCGTTCATGGCCGCTCCCATGTCGGCATATTTATTAAAGGCATGGTCACGCGAGTTGAAATACGTCACAAAAACCACCAAAAAATCACGGTACGAAGCCGTTAGGAAGGCTTCTTCGTTCACGATTTTTTTAGGTTCCAATGCTTCGGTCATGACGGCAGGCAACGACGACATTTTCAAGTTTTTGGTATCGGCATTACTCCGTGCCACGGCGTGGTTGAGCACCCAATACCAGTAGTTCCAACGGATCGTGTTTTCGACATATCGTTTGAACGGTTCTGAAAGCTTGGCCGCGTCAGGGTAATTTTTTAGAAACTCTTGCTGCTTGCGGCGTTGGTTGAAAAGGTCGATTTCTCGAACGTCGATGTTTTGGGAAAAGAGTAATTCGTATTGTTTTTTGGCATCAAAATCTGCCGCAAATTTCTGTTGAAACTCGTTCCAAAATGACTTATGAGCGGCATCGTTCCAAAGCGCGTTGTACGCCTCCAAGACCGACGCAGGCGCGCCTTCTTTAAAAATATCCAACGAATCTTTGGCCGCAACGGCTACCGTAGCTTGCGCCAAAAGCGTTTGCGCCCACAATAACAAAACCGATAGTAATAATCCAATTCTCATGTGATGGTAAATGGTTGTAAAAGTGACTTTAACCACCTAAACGCATTTTTCGTACCAGAAGTGCGGATGCGCCTAAAAACCAATCGAATTGCCTCCATCTACAGGGAGTGAAACGCCTGTCACGTACTTGGCTGCCTCCGACGACAAATAGACTGCTGCCCAGCCGATGTCTTCGGGCTTACCAAAATAACCCATTGGAGTACGGTCGAGGGCTTTATTCATACGGTCAGGGTCGCTGCTCATGGCGGTTTTCATCATGGCGGTTTCGATAAACCCAGGGGCAATAGCATTGACGCGAACGTTGAACTTAGAAAATTCGGAGGTAAGTACCTGTACCATCCCTTCTACGCCCGACTTAGAAGCTCCATAGGCAACCACGCGGTCGATACCGTAATAGGCAGCCATGGATGAAATCATTAATATAGACCCACTTTGGCGCGCCACCATGCGTTTGGCACAAGCACGAGTGAGGGAAAATACGGCACTTAGGTTGGTATGAATGATTCGGTGGAAATCTTCGTCTGAAACCTCCAGTGCAGGTTTTTTCATGTTGATACCCGCATTGTTGACCAACACGTCAATGGGGCCAATCGTGGTTTCGATGTGTTCTACCAACGCCTCCAATTGCAATAAATCAGTAACGTCGTTTACCACATAATGTGCCTTCTCGCCCAGCTCTGCCACGGCTTCTTGAAGCGGGGTTTCGCGGCGACCAGTTATTACGACGGTTCCTCCTGCGGCAATCATACATTTTGCGATGGCGTTGCCAATACCACTACCACCGCCAGTAATGAGGGCGATTTTGCCCTCTAACGAAAAAATCGGATTCATTTATTTGGTAATTTTTTGGATTGCTTCTTTTTCACACAGATTGCCAATCTCGTCTCGACATCTTGTCGGGACGGGTATGGTTTAACGTCTCTGACGTTACCGTAAATGATAAATCTCCGTCAATTTCTTCACCTCATCTAAGGTTCGAGTAGGAGGCACAAGCGGTTTTGGAATCGGTAATTTTGAAAATTCACCAAAATACAGCACGCAAGCATCACGCCACCACAACGCCTCTTTTTCTTGGATTTGCAAACGCCCTTTCACGTCCTCAAACGTCTCTTTATCAATATCTGACTTCACACTTTCCCAAGCCGATTGCAGCTTCCCAACTTGCCCGACACCATCATAATAACGGTGGCAAAGCTCATCCCAAAGGCTACGTCCAGTGCTTAGTTTTTGGGTCCAAGGTACGTGATGAAACCAAAGCAAGTAGTCGAGTGGGCATTTTTCAGGACTCCCCCAAAGTTGGTGAACTTCAGGGCTGTACAACTGAAGTGCATTACTCACTTTTCCAGTTCGGTCAAAGCCCAAACCAATCGAATCGGCACGGTGATAATAAATCGAAGTCCAGTCGGGGCGAGCGGCTTTGGTAAGCCACGGTTCAGGCCCATAGTGGTGCCCCTCTCCCATCATGTGCGACGTCCCCAACGGATACGTGTAACTCACGTAAATCGGGTGTGACTTGAGCATGATGTCTGTAATTTTTTGTACCGATTGCGACTTTTGGGTCAACGTCATGCGGGCCCATTCTTCCGCGATTTGTTCCGACGAAAGTGTATAGTCCCACGCCAAACGGCCAAATGCGTACCAGTTGCTTTGGTTAAACGGATGGCCACACCAGTTGGCGTCCGAACCTGTGTTGGCAACCCCCGCCATGAGCGAAAGTGAATGGTTTTCCGCGCTTCCATCTACAATTTTAGCTACGGTCGTTCCTTTTCCTTTAACGTAAGTATCCGTGTCCAAACATTCCTTAAACATGGGGGCGAGGTAGGTCAAGTGCGTTGACTGCCCCAAATATTCTTGTGTAATCTGAAACTCCATGCCCAAGGTTGTTTTTGGAAAAGCACCAAACATTGGGTGGAAAGGCTCACGCGGCATAAAATCAATAGGGCCATTTTTGACTTGCACAATCACTTTGGGGTCAAATGTGCCATCCAACGGCTTAAATTGGGCATAACCTTCTTTAAAACGGTCGCCTTTTGGATCGGCATTATAGACAAACGCCCGCCAAATAACAATTCCGCTAAACGGCCGCATGGCTTCGGCCAACATATTGGCACCGTCAGCATGGGTACGTCCATAATCCTGCGGACCTGGCTCTCCTTCGGAGTTGGCTTTGACCAAATAGCCCCCAAAATCAGGGATATAGCGATGAATTTCTTTGGTTTTCTCGTTCCACCATTTACGCACTTCAGGATCGAGTGGGTCAGAGGTTTTAAGCCCTCCTAAGGTGCGAGGCGAACGGAAGTTGACCGAAATAAACACTTTGATGCCATAGGGGCGAAGTACATCGGCCACGGCTTTGATTTTTTCGAGGTATTCTTCGGTCAAAAAGCGCGAACTGGCATTGACATTATTGATTGACGTAGCATTAATCCCCAACGAAGCATTGGCGCGGGCGTAAGTAATGTAACGCGGATCAATCCGAAACGGAAGTTCAGTCCATTTCCACATCGACGAACCCGCGTAGCCGCGCTCGACGGTTCCGTTGGCATTGTCCCAGTGATTCAGCATCCGTAATTTTATTTTAGGGCTGCTTTTCACCGAAAGGCTTGTCAACGATTTCCCCGTTTGAAGGTACCGAAGTAGCTCAAACGCACCGTATAATACACCTGCTTCTGATTTAGACGAAATAACGATATTGCCTTTTTCCGAAAACAACTCAAAACCATCTTGGGGTAAGTTGGATGGAGAATTGGGGGCAACGTTCAAGATAATTCCACCCGATTTCGTAGCGGTTTGTAGAAGAGCGGGAGCTTTTCCCAACAAACCTTTTAACCCCATTTCTAGCTCTTGTACCGCCACTTTAATGGTCGGATGCGATGAATTGACCGCCACAAATTGCGTCATTTTTGTATAAGCTTCCCGTTGCTGGGCATCAGGTAGCAAGTCGTACTTGAGCCAAAGCCGCGAACCATCATCGGCGAAGACTGCCGATGCTAGAAACAAAAATGAGAGTATAAAAAATATTTTTTTCATTGGATGATTTCTATTTAGAAACAGATTAAACGCATGAAAATCAAAAGCTCCTAAGTTTTGCTCCAGAGGAGCTATATCTTAGTAGAAAAGATGAATTAGGTTCACTAGCAAGCCCCAGCGGGGTGGCATCTTTTACCCAACATCGGTCGCTTAAATGGGATTTGGTAAAGATGTTTGACTGCTTTTTTTAGCCTTGCCTCTTTCTTGATAGCTTCTCTCAATCGCCATCTCCAAGCCCCTTAACTCCGCCAACCCTTTCAAGCGTCCAATTGCCGAGTAGCCTGGGTATGATTTATCTTTCCCTGTTTTATTCAAATCATCCAACATTTGATGCCCATGATCGGGGCGCATCGGAATGTGGACATCAGGCCATCCTAGTTCATTTCGTTTTTTGCTTTCCAACACAAATGCTTTCACCACAGCATACATATCTACATCTCCTGTGAGGTGGTCGGCTTCGTGAAAAATCAATTGATTATCAAGCGATTCTTCACGTTTTGTAGCCCGCAAATGCACAAAATGGATTCGGTGTCCAAACCGCTCAGCGATTCCTGCTAGGTCATTATCGGCACGCACTCCCAAAGAGCCTGTACAAAATGTAATCCCATTGGCCTGAACATCACACGCATTCATAAGTTGCGCCAAATCACTTTCGGTACTCACTACACGCGGCAACCCAAGCAATGGCATCGGGGGGTCGTCGGGATGAATGCAGAGATTGACGCCCACTTCCTGCGCTACGGGGGCTACTTGCTGGATGAAATAGTAGAGATTTTGGCGTAACTCTTTGTCACCTATGTGTTTGTAATTGTTTAACAACCCTTGAAAAGTAGCCAACTCAAAGGCTTCGTTCGAGCCTGGCAAGCCCAAAAGTACCGTATTTTGAAGCGTCGCGATTTCTTCTGGACTCATTTTGGCAAACTTAGCATGGGCTTTGGCCTGAATTTCTTCCGAATAATCGGCTTCGGAATTGGGTCGTTTTAGAATACATAAATCAAAAGCCGCAAAATCTTCCCATACAAAACGCAATGCCAATGAACCGTCAGGCATCTGATAATTCAAATTTGTTCGCGACCAGTCGAGTACTGGCATAAAATTGTAACACACCGTTTTAATGCCGCAAGCGGCCAAATTACGCAGCGAGATTTTGTAGTTTTCGATGTACTTTTCTCGACTGAGCAGCCCTTTTTTGATGTCTTCGTGAACAGGCAAACTTTCTACTACGTCCCACGTAAGACGGGTATAGCGATGATTATCTGCTTCAATGAGTTGAATACGTTGCTTAATTTCTTCCACACTCCACACTTCTCCAACGGGGATTTGGTGAAGTGCCGACACCACACCCGTACACCCTGCCTGCCGAATATCCATCAACGAAACGGGGTCGTTGGGGCCAAACCAACGCATAGTTTGAATAAATGCCATAAGTATTGTATTTGCTCGGGTCAGACGATAGTCAGACCCAAAAGATTACTTTGTTGTGGTCTGACTGTCGTCTGACCAATTTGATTTGCTCGGGTCAGACGATAATCAGACCCAAAAGATTACTTTGTTGTGGTCTGACTGTCGTCTGACCAATTTGATTTGCTCGGGTCAGACGATAGTCAGGCCCAAAAGATTACTTTGTTGTGGTCTGACTGTCGTCTGACCAATTTGATTTGCTCGGGTCAGACGATAGTCAGACCCAAAAGATTACTTTGTTGTGGTCTGACTGTCGTCTGACCAAGGTTTATTCACTTTTATATTTTTCAAATAACTGAGCGACGTTGGCCGCCTTATGGTCGCCAGCGTGCACCAAAACGCGGTAACGCAACGATAGCTTTTCACCTTTTTTCAACACCGTAGCTTTGTCATCTTGCGGCCAATACATGGGTGTTGGTGAAAAAAAACCATAGTCACGCGTAAACCAAGGCGACGGATACCAAGGATTAGAGGGATGCTGCATAATAGTCATTCCTTCTAGTTTGTCACCGCGTTTGCCAGAACAATCAATCCACGGTGATTTCACGCCGAATGTCCCCTTTTCTCCCGTATTACCTTCAGCATTCACCATCGTTCCGCCATTGATGACGGCCAAATCTGGGTCCATTCGTCCGCTAAAGAGCGAGTGATTGGTTTTCAAAATCGTCACATCCATGAGCATTTCCATCGTCACATCGAAATCAATTTGGTATAAATCTTTCGACGGCGCTGTAATGGTGATAGTCCTAAAGTCTTTTACGGGCGCATTAGCATTAGGACGTCGCCAGATACATTCATTTTCAATCACTACTTTTTCTCCACCCGACTGCACGATGTCGGTGCGAAGAGCGATGATTTGTCCTTTCTCTAACCCTTCTTGCCAATAATTACCATCATTGACTCGGTCGCACCCAAAAAACAAAGAGCTATGGTGCGGATAATTTCCATTTCTCATCGACGTCACACTGGCATTTGAAGGGCCGTTGACGGGAAAGAAAAAGGGGTATTTTTCGTCCTGAGAAAAAATATAGCTCGTGAAAAAGTTATTATTAATCGTAACGTCAATCTTCGAATTGTACTTTGTAGCCACGATTTTTGTTTGGGCAAACGATACGCTACTGACTAGCAAAAACGCTATTAACAGGAGAGAGAGAAAGGTGTTTTTCATTGGATAGAGGCAAGTACAAACCTATAAGGTTTTAGAAACCTCATAGGTTTACGGGACTTGGGTTAGTTGAACTTACTTCTTTAGGGTAATTTTTTGGGCATTTTTCTGCGCTTTGATGGCCAACTCCATCGCTAGAAGGCAATGCGCCTGCGGCATGGCCGTTTCAGTACGGTTCAGGACGTCGTCCACCAACAAACGACCGTAGGGTAAATCTTGCTGCGTACAGTCAATGTAACGGGTTTCCTTTTGATCTACTAAAAACAGGTGATTTCCTCCCGAACGACCACCAATGTCTGTATTCTTACGAATCTCAATAAAGCCTTCCGTTCCTAAAATCGTCAAGCGGCCATCTCCCCAAGTATTGAGCCCGTCGGGAGTAAACCAGTCCACGCGGATGTAGCCCATACCGCCATTACCGCGTAACATCACATCGCCGAAATCCTCAAAATTAGGATATTGAGGGTGGTTTGTATTTCCAATTTGCGAAGCAACAATTTCGCCCTGTGTAGAATCCGTAAAAAATAAAAACTGGTCAAACTGATGAGACGCAATGTCACAAATAATACCGCCAAACTGTTCTTTGTTAAAGAACCACTCTGGGCGCGTTTTTGGATTCATGCGGTGTGGCCCCATGCCAATGGTTTGAATGACTTTGCCGATTGCCCCTGCTTTTACCAGTTCTCCTGCTTTTACGGTTGCTCGATTTTCGAGACGTTCGCTGTACATAATAGAATAAATACGACCCGTTTGCTTCTGTACTTTGCGCACTTCAGCCAGTTGTTCAAGCGTCGTTATTCCAGGCTTATCCGACATATAATCTTTTCCGCTTTTCATCACCCGAATCCCCAACGGAGCGCGTTCGTTGGCAATGATTGAACTCAGTACCAACTGAATAGATTTATCGTCCAAAATTTCTTTTTCGCTAGACGCCAGTTTTGCCTTGGGAAAACGTTTCGCAAACGCCGCTACCAAATCAGGTTCTTTGGCATAAAACGAAACCAATTCTCCGCCTCCACGAACTACCGCCTCCACTTGACCATAAATATGACCATGGTTCATTCCAATGACCGAAAACTTGATGCGAGGTGTATCGTATTGAGGAACAACGATGGGAGCAACCGTCTCGGTGATTATGTTCCCATAAGCCATCGAAGGAAGCATTGGTAAGGCCATCATTCCTGCGGCTGAGGCAATCGACTCCTTCAAAAAGGTACGGCGTTGATTAGGTTTCTTTTTCATCTTTTTTATTCTTAAAAGGTCGGGTTTTAAGAAACCCGACACACATTACATTACATTTTGATATTTGTAGTTCCGTATGGTTTGCGCTGAGGACGGCTCAACATCGCATTGGCTTCCTTGTCGTTCACAAAACGTTCGATTTTAGGATCCCACTGCAATTTACGTGGCAATTTCATCGCAATGTGGCTAATGAGGCACACCGAACAAGCACGGTGGCCAATTTCTACGGGCGAAATAGGAGCCTTGCGCGTTTTGATACATTCGAGCCAGTTGCCGTGTTGCTCATCGCTTTTGTAGAGGTGGATTTCATTTTCACCAATGACCGACGTAAGAATTTTCGGATCGCTGGCATCCAACGCTTTACTACTCTTCTCTTTCGATACAGGATCACTCGCGGAAGCCACATAGTCACCGCGTGACACCCAAATCCAACCTTCAGTTCCCTCATAACGAATGCCATTTGGGAAGCCTCCGCTGGTGTACATCGTGATACCGTTGGCGTATTCGGCTTTCACCATAAAATCTCCGTGAACGTTCCACAAGCCCGATTTTGGAAACTCCGCCACGGCTTGTACCGAAATTGGCCCTGTGAGTTCGGTGTCCATTCCCCACGCCGCCGAGTCGAAGTGATGCTGTCCCCAGCCCGTAATCATTCCCGCACCATACTGCTCAAGGCGCAACCAACCTGGACGTCCGTAGCCTTTTTGGGGATGCACCCCTATTTCGGTGTAGGGGACTTCGGGAGTAGAACCTAGCCACATGTCATAATTGAAGCCCGTAGGCACAGGCATCGCAGGTGCTGCTGGCCCCGATGGGTCGCCTGGAAGTCCCACTTTTACGGTGTGAAGCTTTCCGATACGACCATTCCGAACCAACTCCGCCGCAATCCGAAACTGTGGAGACGAACGTTGTTGCGTACCCACCTGAAGCACGGTACCTTTTTTCTGAATAATATCGCTCAACATTCGTCCTTCCGCAATGGTCAACGAGGTCGGTTTTTGCAAATACACATCTTTTCCAGCCAAAGCCGCCTCAATCGCAGGTTGCGAGTGCCAGTGGTCGGGCGTACTGATAATCACCGCATCAATGTCTTTGTTGAGCAACATTTCACGGTAATCGTCGTACATTTTGGCATCCACGTAATTGGCATTACCCGTTTTTTTGGCATAATAACTTTCAACCAATTTTTTACCATCCACCAAACGGTTTTTATCCAAATCGCACACCGCAATCATCCGTGCGGCATCGTGCTGCATCGTGCCGACCATGTCGTGGTCACGGCCGATACGCCCACAACCAATTTGGCCAATGTTGATTTTGTTACTTGGGGCATTTTTACCAAAAACCGAAGCAGGTACAATCGTTGGCACGCCAATGACCGTTGATGCTGCCGCTCCTTTGGCAGTCAGTTCAAGAAATTTTCTTCTTGAAACAGAGGGTTGAGATGTGGTTGACATAAAAAGGCTTGGGATAAAAGGTATTTTCTAAATCGACTTCCTAAAAAAGTACAATTCTATACAGAAAAGCACTGAGAGAGAAACACTTATTACAAATTGTTCTCGTTTAATTCTAAGCTAATGTTACTACAACAAGCCCATTTCACCAAGTTATTTACTGTGTTGTTTTAAAAAAAAGCCTAAAATACCTATCGAAAACGTTTCCGAAAACGCCACCGATAGGTATTTTTTTATTACTAAATTTATATATTTTTGTGCAATTAAAGTATTCTCTTCTAATCTCAATGATAATGCAGTCGCTAGGCTCGCTTTGGAGCTAACTTAAAAAAAGACAATTATATGGTGGAGTGTAAACAATGCCAATCGACTTCAGAAGTAGTGAAAGCTGGCTTTTTGAGAGGGCGTCAGCGATTTTATTGCAAAACCTGTCAAGTACATTTTACGGTGGAATTACCAGCAGCTTTGCCACAAAAAACGGCTCGCCAAACCACCATTATCGACATTGCAAAGTCGCTCGGAGTAGCTCCTTCTACTGTATCGCGGGCTTTGAATGGTAGCACCGACATCAATTCTTTGACGCGACAAGAGATTTTACGGGTTGCCAATGAAATGGATTACCGACCTAATCTACTGGCACAGAGCCTTCACCGTGGCGAAACCCACACGATTGGGGTGGTGATTCCCAACATCGAACGGCCTTTTTTTGCGGGAGTGTTGGCAGGGATTCAAAACGTAGCGACGGAAGCAGGCTATCGCGTGATGATTTGTCAGTCAAACGAATCACATTCGACCGAAACCCTCAACGTACAAGCCTTAATCGCCAGTCGGGTGGATGGTTTGTTGATCAGTCATTCCAAAGAAACGACCTCGTTTGAACACATTCGTTTACAACTCAAAAAAGGGCTTCCGATTGTCCACTTCGACCGCGTTTGCAACGAAGTAGAAACGGCCAAAGTGGTTCAAGAAGATTTTGAAGGAAGTTTTGCGTTGGTGGAGCACCTCATCCAGCAGGGTTGTCGCCGAATTGCCGTTTGCGCAGGACCGCCCCAATTATTAATTAGCCAAACACGTTTGGAAGGCTACAAAGCCGCACTGCACCACTATGGGCTTCCTCTCGATGACACCCTGATTTATCACACTGAATTTAAGCAAAGCGAGTCGTTGGCGGCGCTTAACCATTGGCTTTCACTTCCAGAACCTCCCGACGGGATTTTTGCCGTTCATTACGGCAATGCCATTGAGCTTTTGGTAGAACTCAAACATCGTAAAATTCAAATTCCCGCCGAAATCGCCGTTGTAGGTTTCGGGGATGAACTCATCGCCGAGCTGATTGAGCCTTCACTGACGGTCTTTCACCTTTTTCCGTTTGAAATGGGCGAAACCGCTGCTTCCCTGCTGATTGATAATATCATTCACCGAGACACATTTAGCCCCATTACCAAAAAAATGCGAGGAGAGTTACGGATTAGACAATCGTCGATGCGGTTATAAACCACGCAATGGCACAAAATATAGGCGGTTGATTGTATTGATGCTCAACTTACAAGTAACGAATAGTCAAAGTATGGCTAAGAGCTTAATAAATTGACCCATAGTAACAATCGTAGTGTTTTGATAGGTCTCCAAACTCAGTAAATCCTCATCTCCTGTTACCAAAAAATGAGCATCACACGCCTCACATATTCCTAATAAATAGTCGTCATTTGCATCCCTCACTACAGAAGGAATTGAGGTAATCTTTACTTCTTTTAGAAACAACGTTGCCAGAGAGATAAATCTGATTACTTGATTTGGTAGAATAATTTTTGAAAATTTCTTTCGAGAAATAACCCCTTCAAACTCACGCAGTAGTTCTTTAGAATAATACACCTGAAGATGTGAGTTTTTAAAAACCCTGTAATACAGCGTTTTACGAGAATTTCTACTGATACAAGCCGAAATATACCAGTTAGCATCAACTACAATCCTAATCTTTTTTCGCATTACGGAATGCTTTTATCTCCTTTTGAATCTCAGCTGTCGAAATATCCAAATCAGGCAAATCGGCATCTAGTTCTTCAAACAACTCATCTGCCATTTGCAACTGGATTTTTTTGGCAATCGCCAATCTTTCTTTCGCAGAGAAAGCATTAAATGTTTGTATAAATTCAACTTGTGTCATTACCTTCATTTCTTTCTACGTTGTGTGATACCTAAACAAAAATATCATTTTCTACTCCAATTATCAAGCCATCGAAGTTACAAACCACGCGGCTCTACCATCACAACTTCCTCTTTGTCAAGCACGACTTCGCCTTCTGGCAGCCCTTTGGGCTTACGCACAAATTTTTTAGGAGTAACTATCACAGGACAAAGCGTTTCGTTGCGGCGTTTGGAATACCAAGCCGCGATTTGAGCAGCCCGTTCGATGACGCTGTTCGGAATTTTACGACCCGCCTTGTACTTGATGACTACGTGCGAGCCCGATACATCGCGGGCGTGCAGCCATAAGTCTTCTTTATAGGCGTATTTTTTAGTGAGAAGGTCGTTGTTTTTGGCATTTTTTCCAATCAAAATCACGTACCCTTCGTATTCGGTATGTTTGAATAACTGGGTTGGAGAAAGGATGGGAGCATCGGTCAGCAGACTGTTGTTTTTCAAATATTTACGCAACAACTTCAACGATTCAAACGCCTCTATTTCTTGCAAGTGGTTCTTTAAGTCTTCCAACTCACCCTCACGCAGCGCAATGTTTTCTTGCAGTTTATCTATTTCAATCCGTTCGTTTTTTGCCTTTCGGTAATACGTTTCGGCGTTTCGTTGGGGAGAAAGATCAGACTTGAGTTTGATCTCAATATCTCGATCTCGATAAAAATCAAATAAGGTAACTCGTTCGGCACGCTCGGGAATTTGGTGCAGGTTTGCCATCAAAATATGCCCAATTTCCTCATTTTTCACATCGCCATCCACCGTTACCAGTTTTTGAAAGGCTTCTTCCAAATAATTTTCAGTGCGTTGAATTCGCTTTTGAAGCACCCGAACTGCCTCCGATTTCTCTTTGGAAATGACCCCAATCCGATTGTAAGTAGTATAAAAATCGTTTAGGGCTTCAATCGGATTGGTATGACTGCGAATGACCTCACCCAGCGGCACCAGCGAAAACGTAATTTGGTACTGCCACGTAGAAATATAATACGTTGGCTGCTCCAGCTTTTGAAGTACCTCTTGAATTACTTGCCAAGCCAATTTCCCCGTTGGGGTCGAATCCTCGCAGGGCAAGGGGGTTAAATACGCATTTACTTCCTTTCCAAAAGTAGGGAAGAGCTTCCGATGATCGTACCCTGCCGCTTCAAATGCCTCCCAAGATTGGTCGAGTTCGCGGTCGAGTTTTGCTAGTTGCAAGGTATTATCTGACACGAGTTTGTTATGAAATACATCAATCACAGTTTCTTCCTCGAACAACACCGCATTGGAGCGATTACCAAAGAGTTTAAAAACCAAGGTGTAATTATTCTCCAACACCAACCCAAACGCGCGCTCATTCTGAAATTGACGCACATCAACCACTTCCAAATCATACAATGTCTCAAACAAGTCAACGCTATTGTGGCGAGCGCGGCTAAAATCTTCGGGAAAATGCAAGCAAGCAAAATCAGGGCGAAGGGTAGCACGGAGAAAAAACGGACGATAATAATTGTTTTTGCCTCGGGCGTGTGCCAAGACAATCACCAACTCGTCTTTCTCTTGGCTGAAACATTCCATGAACTTCAACCCAACTACCAACGGCCGCAACGCCTGGCTTAACTGCCGCAAAAAATGATAATTCTGATACATGCTGCAAAGGTAATGAGGAGTTAGCAGTTTACAGCCAAAGGGCCAACTTAGGCAACGGTGTTTTGGTCAGAAAACAACAAACGCCAGTAGGTTCATAACCCACTGGCGCTCATTACAAAGCTGATAGCTTATTTCTCTCTTACCAAAACTTCGTCGATAAGACCGTAAGCTTTGGCTTCTTCGGCACGCATCCACTTGTCGCGATCAGAGTCTCTTTCGATTGTTTCCATCGTCTGACCTGTGTGGTTTGCCAAAATTTCGTACAACTCTCCACGCAATTTCACGATTTCGCGGGCTGTGATTTCAATGTCAACCGATTGGCCTTGTGCCCCACCCGACGGCTGGTGAATCATGATACGAGCGTGTGGAAGTGCCGCACGCTTGCCAGCAGCACCACCCGCCAACAGTACCGCTCCCATCGACGCCGCCAAGCTTGTACATACCGTGGCTACGTCGGGACGCACGTACTGCATCGTGTCATAAATACCCAAACCTGCATATACCGACCCACCTGGGCTGTTGATATACATCAAAATATCTTTCTTAGGATCAGCCGATTCTAAAAACAACAACTGCGCCACAACGATATTCGCGATTTGGTCATCAACAGGCATACCAAAGAAAATGATACGGTCGGCCATCAAACGCGAAAATACATCTACTTCACGGAAGTTCATGGGGCGCTCTTCGATGATAGCGCGGGTCATATTTTCAACGGTGTGGTTCACATATCCATCTACCGTGAGGCCATTCATGCCAAGGTGTTTTACTGCGTACTTTCTAAATTCTTGTCCGTGATTCATGGTAACTTAACTTTATATGTTTATTTTGTGTTTACAGAACATAAAACGCAAACGCTTGGTTCGACAGGCAAAAATGCAGAATTTAGCGTTTGTTTGTTGTCAGTTAAACCAACAAATTATCGGTGGAAGCGAGATTAGCGATGTGGAACATCCTGGAACGCCACGTTCCAACCCCTTCAGTAGCCTATTGCTACGACCTATGGGAACGTTATCAGTTTGATTTTGTGGTGACTCGTCCTCGCCATACGCGTCTGGGCGATTTTACGGCAAAACCCAATCAACGTGAGCGAATTACAGTCAATAACAACCTCAATCCTTACAATTTCCTCATCACTTACCTGCACGAAATCGCCCACCTTGAAGTGTATCGTTCGTACAAACGCCGCCAACCTCCGCACGGAAAAGCATGGAAAACGCATTTTCGTGCTTTATTGCTGCCTACCCTGAACGAACAAACGTTTCCCGCGTCGATTTTGTCCCCGCTTATGCTATATTCCCACAATCCAACCGCATCTACGGGGACTTTCTTACCACTCATGCAGGCCATCAAAAACGTGGATGCGCCGCATTCAGATTTGGTCATGGTAAGTGAGTTGTCGGAAGGGCAAGCATTTCGATTACAGCAAAAAGTCTTTATCCGAGGCACGCAGCGCCGCACTCGCATCGTTTGTATAGAGAAAACCTCGCAAAAAAAATACTTGGTCGCCGCCCATGCTTGGGTAGAACGACTGTAGTTATCTTTGAGAAACGATATACAAAAGCAGCATCTTATTCGTGAAATTTTTACGCACATATCGCTTTATTGGAAAGGTGCTGGGTTACTCCTGTCGTCGGAGTGACAAGGGGAAAATTTGGAATAATAGCCCTCTAAACTCCAAACCCAAAACGCCAAACTTCAAACCCAAAACCCTAAAACACCTCCTATTTTTACTTTTACTGGCTACTGCCAGTTGGGGGCAAAATCAGAATTCGGCCCTTGCTACTGGAAAGTGGTTTAAAATTGGTGTGACACAAACAGGCGTGTATCGAATTGACGCGCCATTTCTCAAAAAACTGGGGATTGCCACTAGCGATATTAACCCAAAAAACCTTCGTCTATTTGGAAACGGTGGCTATATGCTTCCACAATCAAATGCCCAAAACAGGGCCAATGATTTAACCGAAAATGCGGTTTATGTCAAAGGGGAAAACGATGGCAAATTTGACGAAGGTGATGCCCTTTGGTTTTGGGGACAAAGTCCGCACGAAATTCGCTACAACACAACCGAAAAACGCCTTGAACACCAACTCAATCTGTATAGCGACACTACCTTTTACTTTTTACAAATAGACGCTACGCAAGCGGGGCTTCGCCTTCCAACTTACCCTTCTGGCAATTCGGGAACAATACAAACAGCTTTTGACGATTATATTTTCCGAGAAAGTGAAATATACAACCGCGTTCAGTCGGGAAGAGAATGGTGGGGTGAGTATTTTGGCAATCAAACACGCCAAGATTTTTCGGCCGATGTAGAAGGTTTACTTCCCAACAGCCCCGTTAAAGTGACGGTCGCCAGCGTAGCCGCCGCGCAAGTCACTACCAAATTTGTAGTGGGAGTCAATGGACAAACCTTAGGCGAACAAACCATGGGAACCGTTACGAACTACCGTTATGATTCCAAAGGTTTGCGCACCCAAAAAACCTATGACGGTCAACTCTCCAACGCAACCACGCGGGTTACTACCTCCCTGACCTTCGACAAAGCAGGGCAAGCCAATGCTGAAGGGTATTTAGATTTTTTTGGATTGCAAATTCAGCGTAGCCTTCGTTTATACACCCAACCCACTATTTTTCAATCTCTTGCTTCGTTAACCCAAGATTCGGTTCGCTATCAAATAGGGCAAGCCACTGCCCAAATGCAGCTTTGGGATGTTACCGACCCACAACGACCTGCGGCTCAGTCATTTCGATTATCGGGAACAGAGGCATTGTTCGGGACTTCGGGGAGAGTACTTCGTCGGTTCGTGGCCTTTTCCGAAACTCAGTTATTGACACCCATTTCGAGTCAACCCATTTCAAATCAAAATCTCCATGCCGTCGCCACGCCTAATTTGCTGGTCATCACGTCGCCTATCTGGCTTAAACAGGCACAACGACTTGCCACTTTTCGCCGCCAAAATGATGGATTAGACGTCATCGTCGTCACCACAAACCAAGTCTATAACGAGTTTGCGTCAGGACAAGCTGACCCAACGGCTATTCGTGATTATGCCAAGTTTTTGAACAACCGCCAACCCAATACCCTCAAGTATTTGTTGCTTTTTGGTGATGCAACTTATGATTATAAAAACAACCTCAAGGCATTTTCTCCGCTTGAGATGACCTATTTTGTGCCGTCCTACGAAAGCCGCGAGTCGGGGCATCCTGTGCTGAGCTTTACGTCTGACGACTATTTTGGCTTTCTTAAACCTACTGATGGAGAATGGATTGAGGATTTTAGTGGGAATCATTTACTCGACATTGGCGTGGGTCGGTTGCCCGTCAAAACTACTGCCGAAGCCGAAACTGTGGTGAATAAATTAATCCGTTATGTAGCCAAACGCGGGCGTGGAAAGTGGCGGCAAAAAATTGCTTTTGTGGCCGACGACGGCGATGCCAATTTGCACCAACAAGACGCCGAAAACTTATCGACGCAAATTGCCTCGACGACGGCCTCTTACGAACTTCAAAAGGTCTATGTCGATGCTTTTCCCCAAATTGGCAACCCCATTCACGCCCCCGAAGCAAGCAAGGCCATCGACCGATTAGTGGACGAAGGCGTATTGATTATGAACTACACAGGGCACGGCGGCATTTCCATTTGGGCTGATGAACAGATTGTTACGCTTCAAAATATTCTAAATTGGCGAAATCTCGATAATTTACCGTTGATGATTACAGCCACTTGTGAATTTGGGCGGTATGATAACCCAGGAGAAGTTTCGGGAGCCGAATTGGCCGTTTTGAGTCCAAGAGGCGGCGCTATTGCCATGCTGACCACCGCACGACCAGTCTATGCCAGTACCAATTTTTTACTCAATGAAGCTTTTTACGAAAGTGCGCTCGAACGTACCAGCGGGGACGTACCGCGCTTAGGTGATTTGATGCGAATGACCAAAAACAAAAGCTTTAGCGGGATTTTTAACCGAAATTTCACCCTTCTCGGCGACCCTTCTTTACGCCTCAATTACCCCGATTTTAACGTAGAACTCGCCACTCAGGATACCCTAAAAGCGGGTGGAAAGGCGCGCATTAGCGGTCAAATTAAACTTGGGAATCTCCTCGTGAACGATTTCAATGGAGTTGCAAACATCAGTGTTTATGACAAAGAAAATCAACTCATGACACTCGGCAACGAAGACCCAAAAATGCCTTATAAGCAATTTAAAAGCAAGATTTTTGAAGGACAAGTAAGCGTTAAAAACGGCTTGTTTGTCGTCGATTTTATTGTCCCCAAAAACATTGATACAAAACTTGGGAATGGGCTAATACAAGTCTATGCCGTCAAAGCCGACACTAGCGCCGATGCCTTGGGAGGTACCAACCAAGTGTGGGTTGGTGGCACTGCACTTTCTAACCCCGACACCAAGCCGCCCGTGGTCCAGCTTTACCTCAACGACCAAAATTTTGCAGAAGGAAGCCAAGTAGATGATAGTCCGTTACTAATTGCCAACCTGAGTGACGAAAGCGGTATCAATTTGCTTCAACCCATAAGTCTAACCCTCAACGATACTTTGACACTACTGGTAAACGACTATTTCACAGCAAATCAAGACAGTTATCAAAGTGGCAGGATTAATTATTTACTCAAAAAACTCCCTGCGGGCGACTATGTAGTTCGCTTAAAAGTTGCGGATATATATAATAATTGGAGTGAGGGAACGTTAAAGTTTAAGGTAGGCAAAGAATCGGCCATTGTGAAAAACGTCATTGCCTATCCTAATCCGTTTGTAGAACAAGCCACCCTACAAGTAGAGTTGGTCAATGAAGGAGAAGATGTCGAAGTAACAACAACAATTTTCGACATCAGTGGGAATTTGGTACGGAGCGAAACACAGACCATTTACAATTCGGACGCTATCCTAACCACCATGACTTGGAACGCCGCTACGCAACACCGCCAACCTGTACCTGCTGGCGTATATGTGTTTCGAATTGCTGTGAAATCTCTTACTCGCCAACAGACTCAAACCGTGGGTGGTAAGTTAATAAAACCAAAATAGATTTTGAAAATAGGAATTACTATCTTTGTGTGTTTTAAAATAAATGTACGTCTCTTGACACATTCACATTTCTTCCATTTCCTTATGCTAAGAAAAACCTCTCCCGTCTTTCTTGTGATGGGTCTTTGCACTTCTTTCATATCTTTCTCTCAAGTTATAACTGGCCAAGATACAACTGGCGGCCCTGTAATTGCTTCGGTTCCCTTCGCTGCTTTTACCCCTGATGCCCGTAGCGCCGCGTTGGGAGATGCAGGTGCTGCCCTAAGTCCAGATGCAAATGCTATGTACTGGGGTGCAGCTAAATTAGCCCAAGCAACCAAAAACTACGGAGTCTCTTTTTCATATACGCCATGGCTTCGCAACGTAACTGAAGATATGTATTTTGCATATCTGTCTGGCTTCAAAAAAATTGGCAAAAACCAAGCCGTAGGTGTCAGCCTTATGTATTTTGACCATGGTATGTTCCAAGCGCGTAACACCTTTGGTACACTGCTTGGGAATTATTATTCCAACGAATTTTTTGCTTCAGTAGCTTACTCACGCAAGCTTACCGATAAATTTTCGATGGGGTTGAACCTTAAATACATCAACTCGAACCTCGGAGGAGGAGTTCAGGTAATGGGTAACTCAGCCCTCAAGCCTGGTACAACTGCGGCGGGGGATTTGAGTGCCTTTTACCAAACTGAAAATATCGACGAAGGGACTGGCACAGGCTGGGGTTATTCGTTCGGCTTGATGCTTCAGAACATTGGGGGGAAAGTAAACTATGGCGGTACTGACAGTGGCTTTATTCCTACCACATTTAAGTTTGGTGGAGCGGCGACTCGCCACATCGACCCTTACAATAAGATTACGTTTACCATGGACTTGAACAAGCTGATGATTCCAACGCCTCCAATTCGTGATGCATCAGACAATATTGTTAAGGGCAAAGACCCTAACCGTAGCAGTATAGCGGCGATGTTCAGTTCGTTTTCGGATGCACCAGGTGGCGCAAGCGAAGAACTTCGTGAATTCATGATTTCGGCAGGGGCGGAGTATTGGTACAACGAAGTATTTGCCGTACGTGCAGGTTATTTCAATGAAGCTAGAATCAAAGGAAACCGTAAGTACTTTACCGTTGGTTTCGGAGCACGTATCCAACAACGTTACGGTATCGACTTCGCCTATTTGATGCCACAAACGCAAGGTAGCCCATTGGCAAATACCTTCCGCGTATCACTCATCGTAGATATGTTCAAAAAAGCCGCCGATATGGCGATTGATAACAACGAAAGCGAAAATTAATCATCCTCGTTTTCCACAAAAAAGCCGCTTGCGAAATCGTAAGCGGCTTTTTTATTTCGGGTTGTGAGCCACTTTCGGCGTAGAATTCGGGTTGTAAGCAACCCTCAACACGGGGCTTTTTTATTTGGGTTGCTCAAAACCCGCTCTCGACGAAAATCTCTGTCTTGATGTAATGCTCCGAATGACTTATTACCCAGCGTTTACACGCTTCTTTCTTTCCGTAAAGGCTAGAATACCAACCCTCTTCCTCCAAAATGCTCAATGGATTCCCCTGTTTGTCAAAAGCAGCCAACTCAACGCTATTCTCGGCTATCTCCGACGGATGCCAAATTTGGTGCATGGGTAGGTCAGTAGGTGCATTTTCTAGCCAGTCTTCGACTACCCAAACCAATTCACCTTGCTTTTTCTGCACCTTTCTACGGTGAATAATACCTTTGCCTACCTGCGCAAAAGCTTCAATTTGCCCCTCAAAAATCCATGTTTTGTCTTGTTGTTTCCAAGAGGCTGTGGCTTCTTTCACCCAATTATACCACACAAAGCGAGGCCCTTTTTGCATTTGGTCGTAGGTTCCGAGCATCACGGTATTATGAGAAGCCGTTCCAGCAAAATAACGCGTCCATTTTTCATCGGTATTGTACAAGTAAGAGCCCGCATCTCGCAACAGGTTTTGACCGTTAACCCACACATCTAAGTGCAAGTTATCTGCTTGAAAAGGGCGGTCTTTGTACGCTCCACATCGAACAAACGTCACACTCTCATCCACATCACGTACGACGTAGTAGCCCCCTTTTTCAAATGAAAAAGTACCTGTAAATGGTTTTTGAGTGGGTTGAGAAATCGTTGTTGTTCCAAACCAAAAACAGTCTTCCGTCATTTGAGTTGGAACGCCTAATGCTGCCTCCAGCGCCGACAATTGCGGGCGGTAGTCGCGGTAGTGCGCCGAATTGAGAGGAAAAAACAACGCGCCATCGTTGTTGCCATAATTGGGCAGCCAGCCCGTTTGGGTATCTTGGCACACGCGTAGAAACTCCAGCGACGCTTTGGCACGGTGATATACCCGTTCCGAAAACGATTCTCCATTAAGTTCACTCAAACGAATTGCCCACGTAAGCAACTGAATCACAACGCGATGATAATTCATCGAAAACTGTAAAAACGTCCCATCTTCGTAGATTTGGTAAGCGATTTCTTCTTCAAACCATTTTTTCCCACGTTGTTTCCAGCGCGGAGCATCGGGAAAAGACGGATACAGAAGACCTACGAGGTACAACGCCAAGGTTTCAGTAATGGCGTGGTTATTGCGTACAGCAATGCGTGAAAAATCAATATTTTCTTCTACATGCCGCATTTGCCAGTACAGCACGTGCATGAGTTTCTCAAAACGCGCCTCCGTCAGGGCTGACGAATTTTTGTAATAGTGCAGCGCAAAAGTCCAGTTCAACACCCGCAGCGAAATTTCTTGGCTACAACGCCAATTGGGACCACAATTGATGGGATTTGCGTCTATCCAGCTTTCTATTTCTTGAAAGACAATTTCGGCATTGTTTTCTCCCAAATAAAAATCACCGCGAATCAACGGATACAAAAACGCGAATCGTGATTTTTCCCACACGTATTTAATGTCTCCCGCTACAGGCGATAAATCAGGAATGTCTGTCCAGTGTTTAGTGGCGTCGTAGCGGTAGCCGTTAGAGGGGTTGGTTAGCCAATCAGCCACTTCGTAGTACGTGGCGCTAAACATCAAAAGGCGACCTTGTCGGTATTCGTTGAGTTGGTCAATCAATTTCTGTCGTTCCTCCTCCGCAAGCCTCATGCCCTCCGCTAAGCTTTCTTTCGCCTCAAAAAAGAACCGCACGTCCAATTTTTTCCACGCAGCTAATGACGAGTACGTTTTCAACGGGGGCTGCGTAGGAAAAGCCGCTTTGAGTAGGCCCGTTCGGCGGCGGGCTTCGTACCACAGACGAAAGGCCACGTATCGCGGCCCCATGTTGGTTAATATATTGAGTACTTTTTTCATAAAAATTCCTCAAAAGAAAAAGCCGTGATGGATGTCACGGCTTCTACGTTTTTTCTCAAGTCGCTTACTTAGCTTCTTCTTCGGCTGTTTCGGCGGCTGGTTGTTCTTCGGCTGCTTGCTCAAACACTTGAGGTAATTGAACCAAAAGAATGTTGTACCAAGAAATAATTTTACGAACATCCGACAAATACACGCGCTCAGTGTCATACCCTGGCAATACCGACGTCATAAAGTCCACCAATTGGTAATCTGACATGGCTTTAGGGTCAAGACTTTCCCCTTGGTATTTGCTGTGAATATTTTCAAAAACAGTAGCAAGTGGCGTCGCTTGGTCTGTATCTGCCATAAAGATGGAAATATCTTTCAAAACAGAAACACGCGCTGAAGCACCAATCATTGATTTTTCACGCTTTGCGTCCAAACTTTCTACGATTACCCCTCCGCGTCCTGGTTTAAGGATGCGATACAACCCTGACTTACCCGAGAAATTGGCAATCTCTTTCAACAATTCCATATCTTACAAATGATTTTTGCGTAGTTATTTTTCAGAATTAGGGCACAAAAGTAATGCTTTTTCATGGAACTTTTGTTTGGGGGTTTAACATTTGTTACTATAATTCCATCATTATGCTCACTCCCGAAGAACTAAGGCGTTACAGCCGACATTTGCTCATTCCTGACCTCGGAATCGAAGGCCAACAAAAGCTAAAAGCGGCCCGCGTTTTGGTCATTGGGTGCGGTGGGCTGGGGAGTCCCATTTTACTGTACTTAGCGGCGGCAGGCGTAGGTACATTGGGTATTGTGGATGGCGACCGAGTGGATGATAGCAACCTGCAACGCCAAGTTATGTACGGCAGCGAGTCGGTAGGAAAACCCAAGGTGGAAGAAACCCAAAAGCGGTTACAGTCGCTCAATTCGTTTGTGCAAGTAAACCCCTATTTTGAAAACCTCACTTCCCAAAATTCACTTTCCATCATTGAGCCGTACGATTTTGTGGTGGATGGTTCTGACAACTTTCCCACGCGGTATTTGGTCAACGATGCCTGTTTACTCCTTAATAAACCCTTGATTTACGGTGCTATTTACCGTTTTGAAGGACAAGTAGCCGTTTTTAATTACCAGAATGGCCCCAACTACCGCGATTTATTCCCGACTCCTCCCCCACCCGAACTCGCCCCCAATTGCGCAGAAGCAGGGGTCTTGGGCGTGTTACCTGGCATTATCGGCTGCCTGCAAGCCAACGAAGCTTTGAAGCTAATCACGGGAATAGGAGACGTTCTTTCGGGAAAATTATTCGTCATGGATGCCCTCTCGATGGTTAGTCGCACGATTCGGATTCCCAAGCTTCCCGAACGGCCAATCGTTACGCAACTGATTGATTACGAAGCTTTTTGTGGAATTACAAACGATATAGAAAACGATATTTCCCCTGAAGAATTTCAGGAATTGATTAATAATAGCACTGATTTTCAATTGATTGATGTCCGTGAACCCCACGAATATGAACTAGACAACCTCGGTGGTGAGCTTATGCCACTTTCCCGATTGGAAGAATTTGTGCCGTTGATTCAGCGCAACAAGCGGGTCATTGTGCATTGTCAAAGTGGAATGAGAAGTCAGAAAGCAATCGCTTTACTGAAAGAAAAATTCGGTTTCACTCAGCTTTCCAACCTAACTGGAGGAATTGTGGCCTATCGGAAATTGTAATTGATTTTAATGTATTCGATTTCTGTAAGAAAAGTTTATTTTTGTACAAACAATCACTATTATGACTCTTGTTATTCCTGACGAAATCCTACTAGAAGCACGCTTATCTCCTTCTGAATTAAGGGTAGAATTGGCTGTGTTTCTCTATGAGAAAAAACGGATAAGTATTGGCAAAGCTCGTAAAATGGCTGGTTTGAGTTTGATTGAGTTTCAAAAATCACTTGCCCAACGCAATGTTTATATTCATTACGATTTGGAGGAACTAGAGACTGATTTGAAAAATCTTAGCTTGATGTAATGCTAGTTGTTAGTGATACCTCCCCAATTACCAATCTTATTCAAATTGATTTACTTCCAATTTTGAAAGACATTTATGGAGAAATCATTATTCCTGAGTCGGTTTACCAAGAACTCTGCGAAATTGAAAATCAACAAGCAGTGATTGATCAAATGTCTTGGATTCAAGTAATTACTCCTCACGATTTTAATTTAATCAAACAACTTAAACAGGAACTAGACCAAGGAGAGTCCGAATCTCTTGCACTTGCTATTGAACTAAATGCCGATTTTGTTATTATTGACGAACTTAAAGGGCGTCAAAAAGCACAGGCTATGGGTATCAAAGTCATTGGCCTTTTAGGTACACTTTTAAAAGCGAAACAACTTGGTTTCATTCCTTTCATAAAACCTGTCATTAACCAACTCATTGAAGAGGCAGGCTTTCACATAAACCCTCAACTTAAAGCACATATATTCAATCTGGCTTCAGAGTAACAAAATGCCCACTCAACTTGTCCTTACACGCGACGGCTCGCATACCCTACATAACGAAGCCTTGCAGGTTTATTATCACTCCATCAATGGTGCACTGCAAGAGTCTCTTCATATCTATATCAATTTAGGACTAAAAGAAATCATTCGTCAACGGCGCGAAACCAATTCAGAAGCTCCTATACACCTTTTTGAAATGGGATTTGGCACTGGACTCAACGCTTCACTTACGTGGCTCGAAGCCGACAAAAACCGACTTCCTGTGCATTATGTAACGATTGACGCCTTTCCCATAGCCCCCGAACAAGCTCTTCTGCTCAATTATGATGGCTTACTAAACACCCAGCAGCTCTCCCAATTACACCATGCCCCTTGGGGCGAAACAACCGAGCTCTCACCTTATTTTCGGCTAGAAAAACACCAGATTCCCCTCCAAGAATTTGAAACGTCGCACCAATTTGACGCTATTTATTATGATGCCTTCGCTCCTACAGCCCAGCCTGAGCTTTGGACAGAAGATATTTTTCGGAAGTTGGCAGGATGGCTTAATGTCGGCGGGAATCTAACCACCTATTGTTCAAAAAGTTACATTCAGCGAAACATAAAAGCAGCAAGTTTACGCATTGAAAAACACCCTGGTCCAAAATACAAACGTGAAGTGATTCGAGCGATAAAATAGCCCTAAAACAAAACCTCCCGAAAGTTTTAGAACTTTCGGGAGGTTGGTGTATCTTACGCTTTACCCGTCAGGATTCGATTCCAATACAACCACGGTAACACGTATTTTTTCAGCACCCACATACTCCATCTCGGTACTGTTTGGTCAAAAGGGAAGGTCATTTTGGGGGTATTCGTATAATCAAATTCTGCCAGCATCAGTTTGCCATATTGCGTCGGAATCGGACACGCGCTGTAGCCGTCGTATTGTTCTTTGAGACTTTGCTGTTTGAGGTACGAAAGCAAATTGCTCACTACTACGGGTACTTGCTTACGAATCGCCGCACCCGTTTTACTGCAAGGAGCATTGGTACAATCCCCGCACGCAAAGATGTTGGGAAAGCGGCTATGCTGCATCGTATTTTTATTGATTTCTACGTAACCAAACGGGTTTTGGGGATCGGCAAGTGGGCTATTCTTGATAAAATCGGGGGCCGATTGTGGTGGCACGGTATGGCACAAATCAAACTTTATTTCCTTACGAACCGTTTCGCCATGTTCGTTTTTGGTTTCATAATATAACGTTTGGTTTTCTCCGTCAACCTCCACCGTATTACTCAAAAAATGAGGCTTAATATTATTACGATTTACCACGCCTGTCAGGGTTGCGGCGTACTCTTTAACGGCAAAAATAGCCCCTACGCCCGAAATATAATGGACATCACATTTGTCCAAAATTCCTTTTTTGCGCCAATAATCGCAGGCTAAGTACATGATTTTGTGAGGAGCGCCACCGCACTTAATGGGGCTGGAAGGATTGGTAAAAACGGCCGTTCCCCCCTCGAAATTTTTAATTAACTCCCAAGTATAGGGAGCAGCATCGAACGAGTAGTTACACGAAACGTTGTTCTTCCCGAGGGTATCTTTTAAGCCTTTGATTTTGCCCCAATCCACCTGAATCCCTGGTGCCACAATCAGGGTATCGTAGGTATATTTTGCGCCACTTCGGCAGGTAACTTGGTTTTGTTCGGGTTCAAAGGTTGCTACGGCGTCTTTGAGCCACGTAGTTCCTTTGGGAATAAAATCGGCTTCGTCTTTTTCGGTGTCTTTAATATCAAACTCGCCCGCGCCAACAAGCGTCCATGCGGGTTGATAGTAATGTTTTTCGGAAGGTTCAATGATACCAATTTTCAGCGATGGGTTTTTGATTAACAACTGAGAAGCTGCTGATAATCCTGCATTGCCGCCACCAACGATAAGGGTTTGAAAGTGTGTAGTAGTCATGGGAAAAAGAGGAAGGTTGTTATTGAGCTCAAAAATCGCTTTTTCCCATTCTTTTCTTTGTAACAAATATCACACAAGCAAGAAATTTCATTTATTTTCCAAGAAAAAAACATCCCAAAAGCTTTAAAACTTTCGGGATGTTTGGGTATCGACCCTATTCGGGTTGCGAGCAACCCTCAACACGATGAGGAGATTTGTACTTCACAAAAATATTTATCCAGATGCGCCGCCCTATTCGGAAATACAACGGCATCAACAAAATAAGTCCTGGAATCAAAAAGGCCAAGAGTCGTAGTTCATCTCCGCCGAGGAATACCACGTAGCCCAAAAATGACGTCACGATGGTCGCCACATATAGCCCATAGCTGGTGTACATAGCTCCGAAATAAAAACCTGGTTCGCGCTCAAAATCTTCGTTGCAATGCGAGCAACGTTTGTGCATTTTGTCAAAATTTTTGAGGTCGTAAGCGGTTTTTGTTTCAAAAAAATCCCCTTCGTGGCAGCGTGGGCACTTGTTGAAGAGAATACTGTATAGTTTGGTTCCTTTTAGCATAATTGTACCAATGGTTTTTGGGTATTCCTTAGGGTGTGAGCACCCTAAGGAATCGGGGTATGAGTACCCTGATACACAGATGAGTACCCTGATGCACGTTTAGTTTGGCAATCTGTCTTTTAAAAGCCCGTATGTCCAAGTTCCTGCAATCGCGCTGAGGAGGGTTACAATAACTGCCACATATCCGCTTCCAATTTGGGCAAACAACGGCCCAGGACAAGCTCCTGTGATTCCCCAACCCAATCCAAAAAGAAGGCCGCCGTAAATCTGTCCCCGCATAAACTTCTTAGGGTGAAATTGTACAGTTTCGCCAGAAAGGGTTTTGATGTTGAATTTTTTAATCAAAAAAACCGAAATCATCCCTACCACTACCGCCGAGCCAATCACGCCGTACATTTGAAAACTGTGTAAGCGGAACATCTCTTGAATACGAAACCACGAAATGATTTCGGCTTTGACGAACACAATGCCAAACATCACCCCAACTACCAAATACTTGAGGTTGCCGAGGGTACTTTCGCGCTTCACCATGTCGTTGGGCGCATCGCATACTAAATGTTCTGGAAAAGAAACCGTATTTGTATTTGTTTGATTCGTTGCCATAAGATTCTTCGTTGAAGGTTAAAAAAGTTTGAAAATAACAGGAAGAAGGACTTGCACCATCACAAAACCCCCAATCATAAAACAACAAGTGGCAATCAGCGACGGGAGTTGCAAGGTTGAAAGCCCCATAATTGCGTGCCCTGACGTACAGCCGCCCGCCCAGCGTGTACCAAAACCTACCAAAAAGCCGCCAAAAACGAAGAAAATGAAGCCTTTGAGCGATAAAATATTCTCAAGAGCGAACAAATCGGCGGGCATCAAACCTGCAAAATCACGAATACCAAGTTCTTGCAAAGCCGCAATGGTTTTTTCCGAAATCACAATTTGATTGGGATTTTCGAGAAACTGCGTAGCTAAAAAACCGCCAATCAGCACACCTGCCACGAAGAACAAATTCCAGACTTCTTTTTTCCAATCGTATTTGAAAAAGGAAATATTGGCAGGAAAACAAGCCGCACAGATATGGCGCAACGACGACGAAATCCCGAATGATTTATTGCCAATGAGCAACAATGTCGGTACTGTTAGACCAATCAACGGCCCTGCAACGTACCAAGGCCACGGTTTTTTGATGAGTTCGATTAATTCCATAAGTCAGAGAATGAGTTACGTAGGTGTATAAATGATGATTAGATTAATAATGATAATTGAGAATAAAATTGAAATGAGACATGTTTACTTTGTTGAACACGTAGCGGTCGTTGTCGTAAGTCGCTCCTACATTGTCTTTCCGAACCACCAGAAGTTGTGCATCGAGTCCTTCAAAAAAGCCCTTAAATTGGTAGCTCATGCCTACATTTAGCTGCGTATAAGCTGGTATTCCGTATTTATTCAATAACACATTTTTGACATCGGAAAGTTTATAGTAGCCCCAACTAACCTCCCATTTCAACTGAGTTCGAGGTTTATAAAACGCATTGACCGAAAACGCATTGACGTCCCCCATCCCTTCGTTCCGCTCGCGTGGCATAAAAGTATAAAATGGCTCTCGTCCCCACTCTCTAGGCATCAAATAACGCCCTTCGGCTGTAATGCGCGTCGCGTTTAGGTTGAAGTCATACTTAGGTGAACGATACCCAACTCTTCCCGAAAAAACCGCCGATTTTCCACCTTGAGCATAGTAGGCTTTTAGTGCATCGTGATTTCCTCCGTGGGCTATTGATTGCTGCCGAATTGCCTGCAACCCCGCGACCCAGCCTCGTTTGCTTTTTAGGTTCGATTTCCAATCAAGCTGCAAGAAAGCCGTATTAAACACATTGTCCACATACGTATCCCATACTTGCAAACTCACTGACCCAATCACTTGCGTGATTCCTCCTATTAAAATCCCCTTTGATTCAATATGTCCTGCATACGATGACGGTTTTCCATCCAACCCTACTCCCACGGGGTAAACTCCTATACTTTCTCCGACCCGAAACCATTCAACAGTCGAACGGGGCGAAATTCGGAAGACGTATTCTAACTGAACTTTGGTATTTTTCCATTCATTAAGCTCTAAAACCGCCGCTTCCGTCAGTGTTGGGCGCATCCGTCCGTCTTGAGGATTGATAAAAGGTGTTTTGGGCACTTGACGGCCAACGGTTATTTTCGACTTTTTTCCAAAATGGTATCGAAGATATAATTCTTCCAAACGGTCTAAATCTTCGTGGTCATTGGGTCGGCGAATATCAAATAATCCTACTTCATAACGGTTGCTTTGTCCCGTTTTAGCATCAGGTTTTGATAGGTCAGAGGACATCAGATTGAACATAAAAAAACCGCTAAGTCCTACTTGAAAATGTTTTAAAATACGCGGAGTTTCATATCCAATACCTGCTCCCACCCCCCAAGCATAAAAATCACTCAAGCCACTTGCGTTGTCGGTTCCCATCCAATAAGAGCGAGCATGTCCGTGGAAATTACCTTTGGCAAAAAAATGACTCAGGTCTTGTATAGAGTCGGAAGGCGTCGATTTGTGTTTATACTGTTGGTCGCTGTGTACCTGCGCCACTGCACTACTAACACACCACCAAATACCCATCAACGGAAGTAAAAACGGCACTTTCATACAAATTGCGAGAATTTTATACAAAAGTACTGCCCCCCACGTCCCTAGTCCGTGACAATTGTTACACTCCTACAAAAATTGATAATCGACGCCGTGAACCTGCGATAAAAGCGTTTGGGGGGCGTCTAGCACCTTCGCGGCTTGTCGTAATTTAGGACTAACGGGCGAAAATTCTTTTAAATATTCTTTCATCACACTATGAAGCGTGTACGAAGTGTTGGATGCTTCTTTGACTCCCTTCATCCGACACAACATATCGGCAGGGTCGCCGTCGCGTTCGCAGGCAGCGATGGTATAGGTCTTTTCTAGTTCAAGCGGCTTATCGCCAATCATGACTTTTTTGACCCGTTGCCCCACCCGTTCAAACGCCTTAAACTCCACTTCCATCCCCTTGAAACGCACCACCCAACCGCCAAAACGCTTGGTGGCATCTTGGGCAAAAACGTTTTGAAGTTCTTTTTCAAGCCAATCTACCAATTGTTGACCTGTAGCTTTGCCAACGCGTACCGTCGCATCCACAGGCAGCATGTCGAAGAGGTAGCCCTCTGTAATCGCCACTTTCCCCGAAGCATCTGGTACGCGCGGGGGACAAAATCGAAAACCGTTTGATAACACTACTTCGGTATTTACTTTCCACTTGAGGGCATCCACAATGAGGGTATCAATCGTGTTTTCAACCACCAAGTTTCGGTACAGAGGCTCGGTACTGTAGCCCACTACTTGGTTGATTTGGTCGTGGTATGGCTTTTCTATTTCCTCCACCAGCTTTTTTATTTCGGGCTTAGCGGGGTATTTTTTGGGGTTTACTTCAATCAATTCGTAGTCTTCTCCCATAATTTTTCCGTCTTTCACTTGCAAATCAAGACGCCCCACAAACGACCCAAATGCGCCTGGTTCTACCACTTTGGCGTATTCGCCCTGAATCGGCTTACGGACTCGTTCGTGGGTATCGGCGCCAAAAACATAGTCCACGCCTTTGGCATCGGGGTGGTTAGCCAACGCAATTTGTTGCGATAACCCTATGTGTGCCAACACAATCACAAAATCGCACTGCTCTTGCTGTTTTAGCACTTCCACCCAGTATTTGATGTTGTCTTCAGGTTTGGTGTAGATGATGCCTTTGCTGTAATATGGCGACTGACGGACTGGTACTAGGTGGTCGGTATAGCCTAAGAAACCAATCTTCACGCCCAATTTGTGAATGATATGGTACGGCTGAAAAACCAGTTCTCCTTTTTTCCCTTCGCCTAAGTCATGATACATATTGGTGCAAATCTTGGGAGCCATCAAACCTCCCATTAGCTTTTGCATATTTTGTTTGTAATACACCACTTCCCAATTACCAGGTAAATATAAATCATAGCCCATGGCATTGAGCAGTGGTACAAACGCCTGCCCCGAGGTTTTGACCGACAGCATACTCCCTTGAAACATATCACCCGTGTCCATCACAAAGGTGTTATCAGGGTTTTGTTTACGGATTAGGTCGATGGCCGTGGCAAGATGAGCGTATCCGCCTGCTTTACGGAATGTAAGCTGCTTGTTTTCCCAAAAAAGCTCATCGTGCGCGTGAAGCTGGCAATGAACGTCCGTCGTTTGAAGTAAAGTGATGATACCATTTTGAGTTGGAATGGATGGCGCTTCGTGCTTTGCTTCAGGCAAAACCGTAGAATTTTCTGCCACTAATCCTGCCAATAGGCTTGCTTGAATGAATTGACGTCTTGAGTGCATAGTTGATAGGTTATTGAACACGGATTAAATGGATTGGACACCGATTTTCAGGATTTCTTTGTGTTTTTTTGATTTCATTATCGTACACTTTACGACGTATCTCTGGCTTCTTTCCAAAATTGAGCAACAGCCCAACTTCTATCGCCGTACCACGTAGGTAGTTAAGTAGTTGCGCTTCATGCTCTTCAATGAGACACTCCGCTGCTTTTAGCTCAATAATGACACAATTATTCACAATCAAATCAGGGAAATATTCCCCAATCTCGAAGCCCCTAAACCAAACTTTAACTTTCCTTTGAGCCTCAACCTCAAGCCCTTCTTGTTTAAGTGCTAGGTACATAGCATTTTGGTACACACGTTCCAAAAAACCATAACCTAGTTCATTGTACACTTGATAAAATACTTTAATAATTTTTTGAGATAGCTCTTCGTATTTCATAAAAACAAAATTTTTTTACAAGAAAAATACATGGTATCCGTGTCAAATCCCAAAAATCCGTGTGCCATCACGCTTTCCCTCAAAACCCTACTTTGTTTACGATTTTTTCTTGTACTTTTCCTTCCATTCCTTGATAGGCTTAAATGGCCCGTACTTATGTTGCCGCTCCGAAAATGGATCCGCATAAGGGCCAAAAGGATGATCGAAAGGTTTGCCTGCGATATTAGGCCAGTCTTTACTTAAATCTTTGGAAGGACGAGGCATGGAATTTACAAAGGCAGCCAAATCCCAAGATTCTTCATCTGATAGCTGGGGGCGCTCATAAGTAGCCCCAAAAGGCATGTTATACTTCACGTAGCCTGCAAAATTGGAAAGTCGGTATAACCCCGCGCCGATGTTGTAACTATGGTCGCCCCACAAAGGCGGATACGTGTAGGTTCGGCCATCTTCGGCCAACACTCCTTCGCCGTTGGCTTGGTGACAACTTTGGCATTTTTGCTCATACACAGCTTTTCCCTTGTCGGGGTCAGCCGCCCGCGACAACGATTTGAGTTTATAAATCCCTGAACCTCTGGGAGTATGTTTTTTAGGAACATCACTACCCACCCACTTGATGTACGCCAAAATGGCCTGCATTTCGCGACTGGTAGAGTCAAGGGCTTTCCCGTTAAGGCTACGTTCAAAGCAATCGTTTACTCGTTTTATTTGGTTTTCTACCGTCCCCGAACGTTCGCGGAATTTGGGATAATTGGCTTGTACGGCAAAGTAGTTATTTCCCCAAGGCTGAGTGCCCGCGTTAAGGTGGCAGTTTTGGCAATTCATCCCGTTGGAGCTTGCCCTTACTTTTCCTTTAGGTCCAAAATATTCGGCGGTGTGCGCAATCAGCTCACGGCCATAGTCGATTTTGAGTCGCTGCTCGGGTGTGAGTTTCTCCAAACGCCAATCGGCGGGTTGTGTCCAAAGCGCGTGGAAGTTGGTATCATAAGGAGCAACCGCGACGGTATCGGCCGTTGCGGAGGAAGCAGTATAATTTTTGAGCCAATCTGACGCGCCCAAAATATACGAGCCAATAAGACCTAACGCATATAAAGCGACAACAATAATTAGCACGGTAAGCACGCGCACAACGTTAAGTAATTTCATACGGACGAATGAGGTTGTAATCCAGAACGCTAAATTCTATATAATTTTTTCATTGAAATGTGACATTTGTTACAGTCAACAAAAAAGGTGGCCTCTGCTAGAGAGACCACCTTCTAAAATAGTGATTTACTTGCTATTTATTAGTAGCTATCGTTTTGTTTAAGATAACCTACTAGGTTCGAGGCTCCGTCGATGGCCGTTTGAGGAATCGGGAAAATACGTTTTTTAGGATCGTTGTTGGTCTTTTCAGTCCACGTTCCTTCGTATTTACCGAAGCGAATCATGTCCGTACGGCGTTGGGCTTCCCAATAAAACTCAAACCCACGTTCACGGAAAAGAATATCCAAAGTCATGCTAGTCAAAGCAGGAGCAGGTGTTCCTACTGCCGTACGAGAGGCACGTACCAAGTTGACATCAGCCAAAGCGCCCGCAGCATCATTACTCTTACGAAGTTTGGCTTCGGCACGCATCAAATACGCATCTGCCAAACGGAAAATCACGAGGTCAGCATCGCCAAGGTTACGACCAGAAGATGATTTTTTGCTAAATTCATACTTCAACACGCGATAACCTGTGTTGTAGTCGCTACCTGCTACGGTAAAGTTTACTTGTTCCGTAAAGTTCACGGCCAATGTTGGGCGGTTACGCGTTACGTTGAAAAGTTTTCCTACTCGGTAGTTGTTTCCACAACGGACAAAAGCACCATTGACACGGATTAAACCGTACTGCGTTCCGCGCAAAATTCCACGGTTCATTTCAAACTTATCAGCCGCAATACACGAGTCAGCAGGCATCGTCCAGTTTTGTTTAAAGAAACGAGGGTCAATGCCCGCAGGATCTTTCCCTCCGTTTGCCTGCACCCAAGACTGGTAAAAATCAGGCGTAATAGCGGGACCATCCGTTCCGTTGGCAGCGGGGAACGCTGGCAGCGGGAATTGATCACCCGACAACGAGAAATACGCCATACGGTTGTGGCCGTTGAGTTCAGCGCGCTGTTCACCCACAAAAATTAGCTCTTTGTTGGTATTGTTATTTGAGTTGAAGAGCGAGAAATAATCAGCCGACAAGCTATACTGACCTGAGTTGATGATTTTGTCGGTGTATTCCACCACTTTGTCCATGTCCTCAGGTTTAAACTGGAAGCTGGTAGCGTAGCGATCACGATAGACAGCGGCGTTGAGGTGCAAACGTGCTAACAATCCCCATACAGCACCTTTGGTAAGGCGACCAGGCCCAACGGTTGTCAACAAACTAGGTTCAACGGCCAAAAATTCCGCTTTCAAGTATTCAACCGCTTGCTCGCCGCGCAAAATCACCGAAAGACCATTGGCGTCTTCTTTTGAGAAAACCAAACCAAACAAATCGAGCAACAACAAATTATAGTAAGCACGCATCCCACGGGCTTCGGCGATGTAGGTCTTGGCGTTGGTGTCGTTGATATTTGGCAACGCACTCATGGCCGTCACGGCGCGCGAAATCCCCTGCGTAAGTAACAACCACGTGTTACGTAAGTTAGGATCGGTACTTGTATGTGTGTGTTGGTGCATGGCCAAATAAATCCCGTTGTCACCCCAGTCGGTACCACCTCGGTAAGGCAAGATAGCTTCGTCTGAAGAAATCTCTTGGATGGCGAAGTAGTTGGTATGCAAGAAAATATTGGGCAACTGTGCATACACAGGAGCAAGGCTACCGTCGGCCGCTTGCTTATCGGTCAGGCCCGTTGCCGATGATTCATCCAATACATTTTCAACCAAATCAGTACAGCTGTTGAGGGTTAAAAGTGCACAAGAAATGAAGGATATGATGAGTGTTTTTTTCATGGTCTTAGAATGTTAAATTCAGGCTAAAAATAAACGAACGGGCTTTTGGATAGCTCAAATAGTCAATACCAAACGACGAAATACCATTTACCGTCCGATCAGTATTTACTTCTGGGTCGTAGCCATTGTATTTCGTAATGAGCCACAAGTTCTGACCAGTAATTGAGAATCTCGCCGCAGAAATCCAGTTGTTGATGCCGATTTTCTTGGTGTCGAGGTTATAGCCCAACGTCAAGTTGTTAAGACGGAAAAACGAGCCATCTTTCAAAAAGCGTGTCGAAACTGGCGCGGCGTTGTTGATAGATTCGTTGGGTTCACCCGCCGATTCTGCAATACCGTTCAAGTTTTTAACCAAACGTGCTTTGTAGAAATAGGCGTTTGCTGTGTTGTCGTAGATTTTATTACCCGACACCCCGTTAAAGTTTGCCCCTAAATCAAAGCCTTTGTAAGCGATACTGGCGTTGATGTTAAACTGACGCGTTGGCAATGCGCTACCCGCTGCGATACGGTCTTTGTCGGTACCACCTGTTCCGTCACCGTCGATGTCAGCGTATTTGCTCACGCCTTTATCATCAATTCCGATGTACTGACGCAAGTAGAATGTACCGATAGGCTGTCCATTTACATAACCGTTCACGGTAGCAGATGTCAAACCTGGCCCTGTTGCCGAGCCCGAAGTAATCACGGTGTAAGGCGAGTTGTTTACTACGTTTTTGATAAAGGTGATGTTACCACCAATGTCGAAACGCAAACCACTTTGGGCAATGTGGCGATAGTTAACATCCAATTCCACCCCTTGGTTGGTGATGGTCATGTCAGGAACGTTTGTCCAGTAAGTCGAAGCAGGCTGAATAGGGTCAGCAGGGATTACTTCTAACAAAATTTTGCTTGATACCTTACGGAAATAGTCAACCGAACCCGTCAATGCACCTTTGAACAACCCAAAATCAAGTCCCAAGTCCATTTGCGATGACACTTCCCACTGAATATCTGGATTGGCTAGGCGCACGAAGGTTGTTCCTGCTGGATAGCTCGTTGAAGCATCCAACGGATAACTTGTTGTAGCCGAAGCACTTGAAGTAAAGAGCGCTTGGGTAATTTTCGACGGAATCTCTTGATTACCCGTTTGTCCCCAACCTGCACGAAGTTTCAAATCCGTGAAAGGGCTTGATTGCATAAACGACTCTTCTGACAAACGCCATCCTGCTGAGAACGACGGGAATATCCCGTATTTGTTATTGGCACCAAATTTACTTGAACCATCGGCACGCACGGTGGCAGTAAACAAGTAGCGATCTTTGAAGGTATAATTCAAACGAGAGAAAAACGACTGCAACTCATTGATGACCGCAAAACCGCCTGGGCGGTTGGTCGCCAGCGTAAGTTCTTGACCTAAGCTTGGGTTATTGGCTGGTTCAATCGGAGAAACTGCAAATTTGTTAATGCTCCAGTTGCGGCCTGCCAACGTAAATTTCTGGTAAGAGTGCCCCGCCAAGGCATTGATGCTGTGGTCGCCGAAGCTTTCATTAAATGTGAAATAGTTCTCGACCAATACGTTGCGGTTGTCCAAGTAAGTTGCTTCCAAACGGCCATCTTGCTGCGGCACTGTGCTTGGGAACACCTGTACGTCACGCGTAGAGCTTGAGTTGTCCACCCCAAGGTTTAGTTTGTAAGTCAAGTTTTTCAAGATTTTGAACGAAGGCGAGATACTTCCTACGATACGATTAATGGTCGTGATGTCTTTGTTCAAATCAAGTGCCAATACGGGGTTAGTGAATGCCTGATAACGCGCCAATTGACCGTTGGCATCCCGTACAGGATAGGTCGGATTGGCCGAAAGAGCCGAACCAAGTACCGCTTCCACTGGAGGACGGTTGTTGATGGTCTGGCTTGCAGTCAAGTTCATATCCACCACCAAGCGCCCGTCCATCATTTTCTGTGAAGCATTAAAACGGCCTGTGTAACGCTTGAGTGAGCTATTTTTCATCACCCCTTCTTGGTTTTGAGCACCCACAGAACCATAGTAAGTGAGTTTGTCGGTACCGCCACCAAACGACAAGTTGTGGTCTTGGGTAATGGCCTGGCGCGTAATTTCTTTTTGCCAATCAGTATTTGCCTTGAGGTCATCGAGCGTACCGCCCACAGCCACTACTTGCTTGCGGAATTCATCGGCAGTAAACAAAGGCAAAGCTCTTGCGACATTAGACACCCCGATGTTTGACGAAACCGAAATGTTGGCCGTTCCTGCTTTCCCTTTTTTGGTAGTAATCAACACCACCCCGTTGGCACCACGCGCACCATAAATGGCCGTTGCTGATGCGTCTTTCAAAACGTCAATGGCTTCGATGTCTTGCGGGTTAAGGAAGTTCATGGGGTTGGTTGCTCCACCCGTGCTTGAGTTGTCGAGCGGGATACCATCCAATACAAACAAAGGCGTACTTCCCGTACGAACTCCACCAGGGCCACGAATGGTAATCGACTGACGACCACCTGGTTCGCCACTTGCCGAAGTAACGTTCACCCCTGCTACTCGACCTTGAAGAAGTTGCTCAGGAGAGTTGACAATACCACGGTTGAAGTCAGTGCTTTTGAGGGTTTTAAGCGCCCCCGTTGCGTCTTTTTTGGTGGTAGTTCCGTACCCAATTACCACGACTTGCGAAAGTTCCGACGCCGACGATTTGAGGGCTACCTCTACGTTGGTACGACTTCCTACGGTAATTTCTTGTTTTTCATAGCCAATAAATCCAATGACAAGCACTGCTTTCTCGTCCGAGACTACAATGCTAAAATTTCCGTTTGCGTCGGTATTGGTTCCTTTTTGAGTACCTTTTACCACCACGTTACATCCCACAAGCGGCTCTTTAGTGTCCGCATCCATCACACGGCCTTTGACAGTAATGTCTGCCACGGAGCGCGGTGCTGCTACGGGCATGTTGGCCTGCACATTGGTAGAAAAAAGCCCCATACATCCTAGCATAAGAATGCAGAACAGGAGCTTTAAAGGAGGAGAATCGAAAAAGTGTTGCATAAAAAAAGGGTTGTTTGAAGTGTTGAATAAGATAAAATAAAAACTTCGCCCATTTGAGGCCGCAAAAGTGGGCAATATTACCCACTGAGACTATCCTTGAGATGTTATGAAATCTTTAAATTATGGTTTATGGATGACAACTGGCTCAATGTCAACCCATGCCAATACGGGCATGGCGAAGTGCGTTCAAAGTAGGTAATCACAGGGTCGTTTTTGGTTAAATCAGGCACAATGATATAATAATATTTTTTATACGAAAAGCAACATCGTCTTATCTCAAGATGCAAACGTTTGCAATTTTTATTCTTTGACAAATTGGCATACAGTACCTAAAGCACAAAACCCCAGTACTACTGCCCATGCGGCTAGTAATACTGGGGAGTAACTAATTGTTCCCTAAAACCTTACTTTCTAGCTATTCTTTATCCCTTTATATTTCTACGACTTCTTCAAAGTACTTGGGCACACGTAATCAGTCAACGTAAAACGACCCGATTTTGAAATCGCTGCGAAACCGCCAGCAATGTCAATAAGGTTGTCATACCCACGCGATTTGAGAATCGACGAGGCAATCATCGAACGATACCCACCCGCACAGTGAATGTACATAGTTTGCTCTTTGGGAAATTCCGCCATCAACTCACTGATGTAGTCCAGCGGTAGGCTTTTAGCGCCATCAATGTGCTCTGCCGAAAACTCGCTTGGGCGACGAACGTCAATGACCAACACTTTTTCCTCCGCCATTTTATCCGCAAGTTCATCGGGCGTAATCGACGTTATCGTGTCCACTTCTTGTCCAGAAGCCACCCACGTTTCGATGCCTCCTTCGAGATAACCAATCACGTTGTCGTAGCCAACCCGTGCCAAACGCAAAATGGCTTCCTCTTCTTGGCCTATTTCGGTTACTAGCAAAATTTCCTGCTTCACATCGGGCACCAATGCCCCCACCCACGGAGCAAAATCACCTTTAAGGCCAATATTAATAGCATTTGGAATAAACCCTTTGTTGAACACTTGGGCGCCGCGTGTATCGAGAATCACCGCTCCCGTTTCGTTGGCGGCAGCTTCAAACGCCGCTGCACTCAATGCCTGCGCACCACGCTCCATCACGACGTCGATACTTTCGTAGCCTTCCTTGTTCATCTTCACGTTTTGAGGGAAGTATTGAGGTGGTTTTGCCAAACCGTTTGTTACTTCCGCAATAAACTCCTCTTTCGTCATATTAGCCCGAAGTGCGTAATTAAACTTCTTCTGGTTTCCTAGCAGGTCGGTTGTTTCCTTGCTCATGTTTTTACCGCAAGCTGAGCCTGCACCGTGCGCTGGATAAACCACCACGTCGTCGGGCAAGGTCATTACTTTGTTCCGAAGCGAATCGTACAAATGACCTGCTAAATCGTTGATGGTCAAATCTGATTTTTGTGCTAAATCAGGACGACCTACATCCCCAATGAAAAGGGTATCTCCGCTGAACAACGCTTTTTCTTGGCCATTTTCATCAATCAACAAATAACAAGTTGACTCCATGGTATGACCAGGGGTATGCAACACTTTAAACTTCACGTTTCCCAGTGGAAACTCTTCGCCATCGGTAGCAATGTGCGCATCAAAACCTGTTTTGGCATTGGGGCCATAGACGATTGGCGCTCCCGTTTTTTTCGACAAATCCAAGTGGCCAGACACAAAATCAGCGTGAAAGTGAGTCTCGAAAACATATTTAATGGTTGCGCCGTCTTTGGCTGCACGTTCAATATACGGCGTCACTTCGCGAAGTGGGTCAATTACGGCTACTTCGCCTTCACTTTCAATGTAATAAGCTCCTTGGGCTAAACAACCCGTATAAATTTGTTCGATTTTCATGCGCTTCTGAGAATGTTATTGTTTGTGATGTAAAATTCCAACTTTTATTCGTCTCGTACCGTGACATTGGTCACACAAGTGTTTTTTTAACTGAACATGAGTTCTTTAGCAATGATATACATACCCATTACCAATACAAACCATCCAAAGGACTTTTTAAGTTTCTCGCCAGGAATGTATTTTGACATATAAGTCCCGACAAAGATTCCTACCACCGACAAGGCGGTAAATTCGAGCAAAAAGGGCCAATCAACTTGCATATTGGACATATCACCCACAAAACCAATGAGTGATTTGGCGGCGATGATAAGCAGAGACGTCCCTACGGCCATTTTCATCGGTAAGCGTGCCAATAACACCAAAGCAGGAATAATCAAAAAGCCTCCTCCAGCACCTACGATTCCTGTTAATATCCCCACCACACCGCCTTCGAGGGCAATCAAGGGGTAATTAAATTTCAGTTCTTCCGAATCATTTCCTTTGGCCTCTTTTTTATCTTTAATCATCGAATAAGAAGCACCCAACATCACAAGGGCAAAAAAGACCATGATGGCAATGTTTTTGGTCACTTCAAAGCCGCCTACCGTAAACAATGAGCTTGGAATCGAAGGCACCAAATACTTCCGCGTAAGATAGACCGCAATGAACGATGGAATCGCAAAAACAATCGCCGCTTGGTAATTAACCAACTCCTTACGCATGTAGGTAAACGAACCAACCAAAGACGTAGAACCCACAATAAACAGCGAATAGGCCGTTGAGGTAACTGGGTTAAGATGAAGAAGATACACTAAAACAGGCAGCGTCAGAATACTACCGCCACCGCCAATAAGCCCGAGGCTAACGCCAATCAAAATAGAGGCTCCAAAACCGAAAATTTCTAACGTGCTCATACGCTTGCAGAAGGATTGAATGATGCTGCAAAAGTAGAGCGACGCTTACGGGCAGTAAGTGATAATTATCACAGAGCCTCTTTTTTTTACATTAATTCAATTTTATTGCGTGAAAGCTTTACTCGTCCTAGTTTTTCGAGTTGTTTGAGCAAACGCGAAATCACCTCGCGCGACGTGGCCAATTCGCCCGCGATTTCTTCGTGCGTTACCGTAAATACGCTACATCCGCATTGTTTTGATTTGCGTTGCAACAAGCTCAAAAGGCGTTCATCAAGTTTTCGGAAGGCAATTTGGTCGATAGCTCCCAACAAATCATCGAATCGTTTTTGATAAGTGGCAAACACAAATTGTTTCCACGAGGAATACTTCGACACCCATTCTTCGACTTTCTCGACGGGCACAGAAATCAGTTTTGTTTTTTCTTCCGCTATGGCTGTAATTTCACTTTTACGACGGTTTAAACAACAAGTTAATGACATTGCACACGAATCCATCCCTCCTAAATAGTACAGCAAAGCCTCTCGACCATCGGTGTCGGAGCGCAAGATTTTGATAGAGCCGCTCAAAATAATGGGTACACTACGAATATAAGCTCCTGGGCGCATCAGTACGTGCCCTTCTTCAATTTCCATGTAGGTACCTATTTGCGCTAATTCTTTAAGCAAGTTTAGCTCAAACAAACCATTAAAACGTGAGTGAAGAAATTCTATGTCTATTTCCATGAAGTTTGCGATTGGGGTATTTTTTATCAATAACGCCGTTCGCAAAATAATTAACTTTTTTTGATTTGAGTTCCAAAGACAGCCTTAAAGCGTCCGATTTTCTTTTCCGACTACTCGTCTCGGTCTGACTATCGTCTGACCGAGACGAGGTCAGACGATAGTCAGACCGCCCCACTCACTACATCGCAGGAGCTTTCACAACGGCATCAAAAATCCCTGTCAAAACCTGCCCATTTCGCTTAATTTGCAAGAAAATACGGTATTGTCCTTCTTTGGGAAAAGCATACGGAAACAGGATTCGGTTTTCGTGTTTCATGCTGCCCATGGCGTGCGAGTTCATGCCCGTCATGGTTTGCATCAACAATCGGTCACGCTCCGAAGGTGTCATTGCCTTCAGACTTGCCACGTAGCGGTCAATGCTATCTCGGAATATCTTGGGAGAAGTTGTCAGGCGATAAATTTTGGTGGTATCCGCAATTCGGCTCTGCATACTTTGTTGGGCGGCCATCGAATACGTCCCCACAGGATGCAAATGGATATACACTTTACCGTCCGATTTCACGATAGCCGCGTGACCGTTCATGCCCAAATACGGCTCTAAAACCGCAGGTTTTCCGCTAGGGTCAAACACTTCAAATGCCAGTTGGTAGGGTTTTCCTGCTTCAAACGCGACGTTCGATTTGCCCTCCCAAACGACCGTAGAGCCATCTTTTAGCTTGGTGCTTGTTCCAGGTTTTCCGCATATCACCACGTTTTCATCCACAGGAATCCGCTTGGGATTGTTCAGCGGATCCGACACCACATAAGTATCTTCGGGGTCTGTTTTGGGAAAAATGTTTCCTTGTATGGCAGGAATTTCGACTGTATCGGTGATGGTTTCCGTAAATCCCGAGCGTTGCACAATATCAGCATAGACGAGATACTTACCTGCGGGGAGTTTTGGCAAATACGCCTCAAACGTAGCAGTATCTCGTCGCTCGGGATGAAGATGGGCAAAGCCATCTAACGTGTGTTGACGTACCAAAAACAAATGCATCAATTTCCCGTGATCGGGTATCAAAAAACTCAGCGTATTTCGCTGCCTTGTTTTGAGAAGGTGTGTCGTATCTATCTTGAGTTGAAAAAGGCGTTCACTGCTTTGGTTAATTACTCCTGCTTTTCCTTCTAAGGGTTTGTATAAGTGCTGTTTATAGTCATCAGCCCAGCTACTCCACCAGCTACTTCCGCCGTACAAAATGAGCGTACACGCCACCACCGCAACCCCCATATTCACTAAGCGAGCGCGTTTTTGCTTAGTCGTCAACGACTCTCCTGCTTTCAATAACCCATCGCTGGCACTGGCACCAATGGTTGTTACTAGCAATACCACCAATAACAATCCCAACACACTCAACAGCACCCCCAAACCCGCAGGCATTTTGCGTTGGGCGGTGGAAATAGCCGCAATCGGCACCACCAATTCGCTTTTTCCTTTATCGCCTTCGATGGTGATTTGGACACTTGATGCACCTCCTGCCATTAACCATACAACACCCTGAAATTGACCAACTTGACCAACAACAGGCAAAAGTTCATCGGCCGAAGGAGCGCCTTCATCTCCCGTTCGGAAATAAATCGGGCGCGCCATTACTTTTTTGGCATTTCCTTCCTCGACATATACCGTCACGTTCGCCGTTCCTGGAATCACATCGGGTGGCATCAAACTCACCAGCACCCGATACCCGCCTGCTTGTCCTTGGTACAACACGCCCGAACTGCCTACGTGAGCATGTAATCGCAGCACAAGGCATACACTTAGACTGAGGAGAAAAGCGATTTTTTTATACTTAACTAACTGCATGATTGTTTCCTCCTCTGGTTATCGTTGAATAGTTCGCATCCATTTCCCCCACGCCAAGCCAATCCGAGACGATACGTAGCCGAAGCCCAGCGCATATACCATTCCCAGCGCAAACTGTGAAGTTGTTTGCAACGTCCAAGGGGCAAATTTGTAGCGGTATTCCCAGTTGGGGTCGTTGCCAAAATAATAATAGTGTGTTCCAAAAATCCAGTTACGAGAATAGGGAGACTCGCGCAAAAAACTCCCAAAAGGCCATTGTACCAACAACAAAACAAGTACAAAGGCCAAACTCATGAGGGCGGCCAACTTCCAATCTTTTAGGTACGCAAAGCGGTGCATTAGCCAGTCCATCGCTAAAGCAGGCAGTAACAACAAAATCGGGAAGGCGAATCCTTGGTAATGATCAAAGTGATTCCAAATGGGGCCTAATTTAGGTTCAGCAGGAAACAATGGAATAATCCAGAGTGTCAAACACATCAAAGCAGTATAAACGGCCGTCACAGAAGTTATTGCCCAACGTCCGCCATTGCCGCGCCCCATTGCCAACAAAAAGATAGGAAACGCCATAGCCGACAATTTGTAAAAACTCGCGTTGTGCATTTCCCAGCTGCCAAGTTCTTCCGACAACAAGGTGTACCACATTGTCATCAAAAAACCACCCGATAACGCAAACATCAGGTTGAGGCGTTTGAGCCGACGTTGTGAAAAATCCGTGTCTATTTTCGCGGTTTTCATTTGATTTTTAACCGACATCACGCTCACAATTGCCCCAAATTGAACCCCAATAATTCCCAAAGCCAATACTGTATGCGGTGGGGACAGAATCTGAACATCAAGGCCGTAGGTACTGTGCCACCAATCGTCGAAAGGAGCCGATGTAAGCATCATCATAGCCCCCCAAATGCAAAACAATGCCCCCAATGAGCTGTAGAAAAAGCCCCAAATTTTGACGCTTTTGGCTTTTTCGGCCGCATTTCCTTTAAAAGTAGTGTATAGAACTTGGTAGCCAGAGAACAAGCCCGAAACCACCGCTCCCACGTAAATAACCACGTGCGGAGGCGATAGCAGTCCATCGCGGCCAATGCTCATGTGCCAACAAATGTCCCAAATAAGCCCCGTAATCACACAGAGCGACGAGAACACTACGGCATATAAATAAGGTGGAATGTCAAGAAAAAAATCTCGGCTCGAAGCAGAAGATTCATAACGGGAAGATTCGCCTACGGCAGGCGACAAAGAACTCTCCATAACTGCAAGGGTTGTTGTTGGGTTTTATTGATGAATACTGGCACTAAATAAAATTAGGCCATGAAACTACGAAAAACCTACGACAACTCTGTACGGTTATTCCCCCATCCAAAGACGAAATTCTCCCGATTTATCTCGGCTGATAAACACTTCTTCGGGAGTAGCAGGTTTTAAGTCAAGTTTTAGGCGGCTATTAAAATGTAGGTGTACTTTATCCACGGCTTTGGCACAAAGAATTATTTGGCGGTTGGCACGAAAAAAACAACTAGGATTGAGGATACACTCTAATTCATCCAAAGTATAATCAATCACGTACGAACGTTCGTCCCAAGTTTTAACAAATGTCAGCCGTTCTTGGCTATAAAAATAGGCAATGTCTTCGACCGCAATGGGAACCAAACGAGAGCCTTGTTTCAACAAAAAACGTTCGCGATAGTCGGTTTGAGGAGGCTTTGTTTGTTTAATCGCGTTCACTAGCTCATTGATGCTCAACGAATTATCAGACGTAGTTCCGTAGAGTTTTTTTAGCTCCTTAAATTTCTGCAAACTGCGTTGAAGGGCTTTTTCATCAATGGGTTTGAGCAGGTAATCAATGCTATTGACCCGAAATGCCTGAATCGCGTATTCGTTGTAGGCTGTCGTAAAAATGACGGGACTTTTCACCTCTATCTGGTTGAAAATCTCAAAACTTTGCCCATCTACCAGTTCAATGTCCATCAACAACAAGTCGGGACTTTCGTTGGCCTGCAACCACGCCACCGATGCCTCGACACTATCAAGCAAGGTCACAACTTCGATACTTTCGTCGCATTCTTGTACCATGGCTTTCAGTTGTCGAGCCGCCAAGGCTTCGTCTTCAATAATAATTACTTTCATAGTCGGTTACACTCAATAAACGGCCCCCGCTGGCACAGCTACGTCGATGAGGGGGAGTTTCACTTCAAACATATCTTCTTTCTTGTAGATTTGAACCTGAGGTTGGCGCAGGAGACTGTACTTAGAAGTAATGTTTACCAACCCTTTTTGGCTCGATGGCATAGAATTGTTGGGTTTGCACTGCAAGTTATTTTGCACCACCAACTCCCCTATATTATTTGTAAATATCTTGATATGCAATGGCTTAGAAACAGAGACAATATTGTGTTTTACGGCATTTTCAACCAAAAGTTGCAGCGTCAAAGGTGGAATGTGCGCGTAGCGAAAAGCAGGGTCAATATTGACATCCAACGAAATACCGTCTTCAAAACGAGTTTTTAATAACCCAAAATACGCGTGGGTAAATTCCAGCTCTTTTTCGAGCGAAATCAGCTGTTGTTCATTACTTTGTAACAAATACCGATACACCTGCGATAAGTCTCCAATAAACTTCACCGCCGTTTTATTTTCGTTGGACTTCACCAACGCTTGAAGCGTATTGAGGCTATTGAACAAAAAATGTGGTTGCACTTGATTTTTAAGGGAATCAAGCTGCATTTCTAAATTGGCGCGGCTCAATTCTTCGGTTTCTCGCTTGCTAATCAGCCACTCACTGAAGAAATAACGGCTTTCATAGACGGCAAAAATAATGGCTAAATAAAACAGATTAAGCCCCACCATAAAGAGGGTTTCGGAGTGAAACCAATCGAACTTGGGATAATTGCTATAGACAAAATAATCGAAGAAAAGCAAACGCTGAATCACCAAAATAACCACCGCAGGAATGCACAAAAAGCCCAGCGCAATCAGGCGTTGTTTGACTTTTTCTAGCCCTGGATTTCGGTGTCGCACTGCCACAATGAGCCAGCGGCCCATAAACCACGAAAAATAAACCGAAGCAAGGCTCGCCATCAAAAACTTTGCGGCAGTCCAATTGTCTTTACAAAGGGTAGGTAAATTAAAAAAAACCGTCGCCACTGCCCACAATACCAAGGGGCCGAGAAACAAGAGTTTTCTATCGTTTAAGCGGGTTCTCATGCGCGTGAATCAACGGTCATTAACAAAAATAAACACTTGCGTTCGCAAGTCTCATCATTTGCGTACGAAAGTGCTAATTTAGAAACTGAACCGTCGTAAATACTAAACCAATGGTTAGATGATGGGTCGAGTACGGGGACAACGTTCGGGTGTCTTTTTACAACAAACAAAGTCTCCTTCTTTGCATTTAGGCGTTGACGATTTGATAGCCGACTGATGCAAGATTTCTTTGAGCGAAACCGATTCGGAACTAATACTACAGCTACTAATGAAAAGTACGCCGATGAATAGCCAACTTTTTTTCCAAGGTAGTTTTTGAGCCATGGACGTATCGTTTTGGGTTGTAAGAATCTTATATATGAACGTACGCTTTACGCACAAAAGTACATCATTACTTCAATTTAAAATAACAAGCTACTATTTATTGCGCCAGAGAAACAACACCTTTCTGAAGAAATGAATTAGTTGGTTAAATTCACCATGTTTAAAAAATCAAATGAAGTATCATAGACGTTGTGTTTTTTGACAAGCGAAATCAACTCTTTCTCAATACCATGATTATCGGCAATATTAGAAAAATATAAAAACAAATATTTTCGACTAGGAACGATGAGCACACCATTGCTAAAACCACACGTACTTCCTGTATGGTACAAGGCCAAGGCTTCGGTTTTATTTTCCTGAAAAAACCAACCCAACCCATATTGTCCTTGTGATGGGCTTGGCAGCTGGACAGTTACTTTTTTCAATTCTGCTCCCAAAGAAACCAACTTGTTATTTATCAAACTTTTACACCATTTATAATAATCTTCTAGCGAGGTATAAACACAACCATCCCCTTTGGTCGCGCTGGTAATACTCTGGTCAGAAGCGATGAGTTCTCCTTGTTTATTTTTGGCATAACCCATGGCTCGGTGCGGGATACTCGTCCCCGCTTCGTAAACTCGGGTGGAGGACATGCCAAGTGGCTTAAAAATGTGTTTTGTTATAAAATCTACGTACGACATCCCTGACGCTTTTTCGACAATTTGTTCCAACACACAAAAACCCGAATTGCTGTAACGAAACTTTGTCCCAGGGTCAAAATACGTTCGGGTTTCTTTGCCCAACATTGCCACTACTTCGGCATCCAAAATTTGGACAGTACGCTCCTCGGGCAGGCTATTTTCATAATCCCATATCCCCGACGAATGCGTCAGCAAATGCCTTACTTTGATTTTTTTTCCTACAGTTGGCTCAAAATCAGGAAAAAACCGAAGTAAATTATCGTCATAAGAAAGCCGATTTTGCTTGGCCAACAACATGATGCACATGGCCGTAAACTGCTTAGACACCGACGCCATCCGAAAGTTAGACTGTGAACTGAGCGGTTCTTTTGTGTCCACATTGGCCATTCCTACTCCTTTTTTATAAAGCACTTTGCCCTCCTTAACCACCATTACCGCTATACCCGCTTGGTTCTTGTCAAACCGCTGGTGCAAGAGTTGGTCAAGGTCTTTTTCAAGGTTCATTTGGGCGAAAAGTATATTATCTACGAATAACAACAAAAAAAAGAGGATTTTTCGCATTTCTGTGGCCTTTAATAGCTTCCTATTAGTATATTGTGAAAGTACAAAAGTAAGCCGACGCATACTCATCTCCTAAACCTTTCCGACTTCATGAATTCATCTCCCAACCTCCGCTACGCGTGGTACGTAGTAGCGGTGCTCATGCTTGCCTACATTTCGTCGTTTATCGACCGCCAAGTACTCACCTTACTTGTTAAACCCCTCAAACGAGATTTTAACGTTACCGACACCCAAGTAGGACTGCTCATTGGGTTTAGCTTTGCCATTTTTTACACCTTTCTTGGCATTCCCATTGGCCGCATGGCCGACCGAAAAAACCGCAAACGCATTATTGTTTGGGGTATTACTATCTGGAGCATCATGACTGCCCTTTGCGGAGTCACGGGCAGTTACAATCAGCTGTTCGTTGCACGGGTGGGCGTAGGCATCGGCGAAGCTGCCCTTTCTCCCGCCGCTTATTCACTCATTACCGACTTATTTCCGCGCCAAAAACTGGGTACGGCCCTTGGTATCTATAACATCGGTGTTTACTTAGGCTCAGGTTTGTCCATTTTATTGGTAGCCCTCATCCTAAAACTGGTGAGCGTTGAAGGGACTTGGAGCATACCTTTCTTTGGGGATATTTATCCGTGGCAAAGCGTGTTTTTCATTGTGGGTATCCCTGGGCTACTTATTGTTGCCCTTATTGCTTTTACCATCAAAGAACCCGAACGCCAAAACGCTTCCAAAGCCGCCGTTTCAACCCAAGAAGTTAAACGGTATTTTGCCGCCAATCGTCCCGCTATTTTATGTTTGTTTTTCGGCATTGCCTTTATGGCTTTTGGCTCGTACGCTACCACCTCTTGGACACCTACTTTGCTCGTTCGCCACTACGGCCTCACCGAAGCCCAAGCGGGGTTGTTACTTGGTAGTATCGTTACCGTCTTTTCCACGGGAGGCGTTATTGTAGGTGGCCGTTACAGCGACCGACTCACCCAACAAGGCAAGGCCGATGCCAAAATGCGGGTAGGTTTCATCGGGATGTCCATTGGGCTATTTTTAGCGTTGGTTGTCCTTATTTTTTTCACCCTTACGCCTGCTCCCATTCAAGGTTTTGTGGTGTTATTGGCGCTTTGCTGTTTTGCCACCTCCATGCCCTATGGCGCAGCTACGGCGGCGGTTCAGGAAATGATACCTGCGCCTATGCGGGCTACTTTCTCCGCTTTGTTTTTGTTTGTGGTCAATTTACTTGGCTTGGGGGGAGGGCCACTCATGGTCGGGCTTCTCAACGATAAACTATTCCATGACCCCAATCAAGTGCATTTGTCTTTCGCCATCACGTTGGTCATGGCTACTGGACTTTCGTGCTTCCTTTTATATACAGGGCTAAAACCTTTTGTTCAAAGTATCGAAAATGCCAAAGCCGAAGGCTAAACGGCTTTACCAAAACAAACAACCATCGCCGCCAACGCATAGTGATAGACATCCGTGGGATTGAAGGGGAGGTGATTGTTAGCTACTTTTGTTGCTAACCCAATAATCATCACCCCTACCACAATCCAAACCGCTTTTTGGTATTTTTTCATTAGCCCAAAAACAGCGATGAGCATGACCAAAAGCATAGAAAACGCCTGTATAACCGAACCAAACACTTCGTAAGCGGGGTCGAGTAACGTCACAAAAATCAACAACCCCACTCCTACCGAGCTTACCACCACCCACTTCGACATACTTTGGCGCATCACCAACGCCCAAATCGCTACTACCACTGCCACCAACCCCACACTTCCTGCCAAGGTAGAAAGCGAACGATGCGTAGCCGTCAAATCTTTGACGCCCAAATACCTAAAAACACCCGCCGCCGCTGCCAGTGCCGTCGTGACCAAAAAAATGCCCCACAAAATTCGATTATAAAAAGGTTGCCGAGCAAAAAAGCGAAAAAAAGCAACAATACAGACAAGCGCTAAAACGGCGTCGGAAATGGCATTGGAAAGATGTAGCATGAAAAAAGTAAGTTTAGGCTAGGTTCAAAAACCGTTTAATACAAGGCTCTGACGTAAAAAAACTACCCAAAATCCCTGTCTCAAGGGCTTTAACAAGGTAGGGGATATTCTCCATTTTCGTCGCTAATTGGGGCGTTTTTTTTTGAATTTAAAATTTTTCTTGACGAATAACTTTTGTACTTTCTTCATTTAAACCTACTTTTACTGGAAAATTTTAGACTCCTGTCTTGAATAAAATAAAGTTAACATCTTGAATCACGCAATTTTACACTAACCACCAATGAGCGTATTAGTCAATAAAAATTCCAAGATAATTGTACAGGGATTTACAGGTTCGGAAGGAACCTTCCATGCTCAACAAATGATTGAGTACGGTACGAATGTTGTCGGAGGCGTTACTCCAGGTAAAGGAGGACAATCTCACCTTGAGCGTCCTGTGTTCAACACAGTCGCTGATGCTGTTGCAACAACCGGCGCTGATGTCTCAATTATTTTCGTTCCACCTGCATTTGCAGGCGACGCTATCATGGAAGCGGCTGATGCGGGTATCAAGGTGATTGTTTGTATTACCGAAGGTATTCCAACCAAAGACATGATGATGGCCAAAGAGTACATCCGTACCAAAGAATGCCGCCTCATCGGACCTAACTGCCCAGGTGTTATGACTGCCGACGAATGTAAAGTAGGTATCATGCCTGGCTTTATTTTCAAGAAAGGGACGATTGGGATTGTGTCTAAATCAGGTACGTTGACTTACGAAGCCGTGGATCAGTTGAGCCGTGTGGGCCTTGGCCAAACTACTGCCATCGGTATCGGTGGTGACCCAATCATTGGTACAACTACCAAAGAAGCGGTTGAATTACTTATGAATGACCCTGAAACAGAAGGTATCGTCATGATTGGTGAAATCGGTGGAAGCATGGAAGCTGACGCTGCTCATTGGATCAAAGAAAACGGAACAAAACCTGTCGTTGGTTTCATCGCAGGCCAAACAGCGCCAAAAGGACGCCGTATGGGGCACGCGGGTGCCATCATCGGTGGAGCAGACGACACTGCCGAAGCAAAAATGCGTATCATGCGTGAGTGTGGCATCCACGTGGTAGAATCTCCTGCACTTCTTGGCGAAACGATGTTGAAAGCATTGGGCAAAGCCTAATAAATACCGTCAAAATGTATAATTTTGCAGGCAATTATCGCAAACGATAGTTGCCTGTTTTTTTATTGTCTGATTATATCATCGACAAAAGCCGCACAAACACGTTGATTTTCTTAACACATAGTACTTCCAACTATTCTAGCTTAGGAACGTTTTCTTCCTTGGCCAAATCGCGTGTTTTTTACCCAAAACGCTGCTTTTCCCTGTTTTTTGTTCTTTTTTCATTGACTGCTAAGGCCGAGGTAGGTCCCAACAAACAGTACTTTTTGGTCAAAGATTTGACCCAAGATTGGCTAGTGTATGACCAACGCGAAAAAGAATACGTGCCTTACGTGGCCGAGCAGCACAACACCCAACTTTCCATCAATACCATTGTTGACATTGAGAGTAATCGGCATTATGAATTATTAATTTATGTCGATAAAAACAATTATTTGTTTTTGAATAGCTCCTTGAGGCAAAACCTGAAAGGTGGACAGTGGTATGTAATGAGCATTGATAGTTTGTACAAAGTGTATCGCCGTCCGCAGCTAATGCTTACACTTTACGGCACTCCAGGGCAAGTTGGCAAGACGATACTCATTGGGCATAAAAAAGCCGCTATCGAAAAACTCATCACCATCGAAGAAGAATCGTTCTTAAATCTTCTTCCCAAAGAAGATGCCCGCATTTCCAATTTTTTCATTCTTGGACTATTGTTTTTACTCTCCTTTGCTGCTTTTCTCTTCAACGGTTATCCCCGCGCCTTCGAGCGGCTTTATAGCCTCCCCGATTTGTTTCAGGTAGATGTACGCGACGAATCGTTTTTAATCAATAAGCCTTTTAGTAGGGTCAACCTGCTGTTTGTCGTACTCTTGTGTTTGGAGCTCGGCTATTTGTACATTTTTACCCAAGACAAACAATATAATTTATTCTCGTCCAAAGAACTCATTCTATCTGGTCAATCGCTTTTTGATACTTGGGTTGACTACATCAAGGTCATCTTTATTTGCTTGGGCTTGTTGTTTGCAAAATACGCGGGACTGTATATTCTTGGCTCTTTGTACAACTTAGAAGGAGTGGCTAATATCCATTTTTTCAAAATCCTGCAATCCTCACTACTATTTTACAGCAGTCTGCTTCTTTTGGCGGCTTTAACGTCGTTTTATATTGTTGATTGGACTGTTTTGGTGCGGTCTATGCTGCTTATACCAGGCGTAATTTTCTACGTTTTGAGGATAATTCTTATCTTCTTTACAATTAGCAGGAGCACAACTGTTAAAAGTTTATATTTAATTTCGTACCTTTGCATCGTCGAATTAATCCCCCTCATCATCGGGGTTAGGTATGCCCTGTAGGAAGTTCTGATATGAGTGAAACGATTTTGATGCAACAAGACCGATTGAATAAAGTAGAGAGTATTCTTGTCTCACAAGCTCGTCCAAGTGACGAAAAATCCCCTTACTTCGAGTTAGCGCGCCGGTACAACCTCAAGGTTGATTTCCGCCCGTTTATAGAAATACAAGGGATATCATACAAAGATTTTCGTAAACAGAAAATCAACATTATGGACCATACGGCTATCATCTTTACGAGCCGTAATGCTGTTGACCACTTCTTCCGAATCTGTAAGGAGGCCAAGCTCGAAATGCCCGCTGAAATGAAATATTTTTGCGTGACCGAGCAAACCGCCAATTATTTGCAGAAATATATTCAGATTCGGAAACGCAAAATTTTTGCGGGTCAAAAAACAGCAGCCGATTTGCTTGATCTTATCAAAAAGCACAAAAACGAAAAGTTTTTATTCCCGTGCTCTGATAAGCGTCGCAATGATATTCCTGAGTTTATGGGCAACCATGAATTACACCTGACGGAAGCAGTCATGTACGAAACCGTGTCAGCCGATTTATCCGACCTGACCGATGTATATTACGACATTTTGTGCTTTTTTAGCCCATCTGGAATTACGTCTTTGTTCCGTAACTTCCCTGATTTTGAGCAGAATAAAACTCGTATTGCTGCCTTTGGCCCAACAACCGCCAAAGCTGTCACGGATGCAGGTTTGATTTTGGACATTGAAGCACCAATGCCCAATGCTCCTTCCATGACAGGGGCACTCGAAATTTACATTAAAAAGGCCAATAACCTTTAAAAGTAAAGCAACGAAACACCATTCCAATGAACTCTTGGAGGTTGTTGCAACATTAGAATCATTTTATGCGTTAAGATAAGGGTTGAGTCTTCAACCCTTTTTTTATATCAAATTTTTTTCCCTAATTGTCGTTTGTATTGAAAATACCCCCTTTTTCTATATGAAATACCCACGGCTACTTCTATTGAGTATTATAAGTTGGTTAGGACATTCTGCCATCTCGCACGCCCAGCAGGACGCACAGTTTACGCTTTTTCCTTTCAGCCAGCTTTATTTTAACCCAGCTACGGCAGGGGAAGACGGTACTACGCGTTTTCAGCTTATCAACCGTATGCAATGGCAAGGTTATCAAACCTCCAGCGGCGAAGGTGGCGCCCCCAATACCCTGATGTTTACGGGAAGCGTGCCGCTTAATTTTATTAAAAGCGCCATTGGGGTCAATTATGTAAACGACCGACTTGGTGCCATGGGTAGCCAAGAAGTTCAGTTGTCGTATGCTTATAAGATGAACATCAACGATAATACCTTAGCGCTTGGTGCTCGCGTTGGATTTCAGAACCGTTACATTGATTTTAATAAATTAATCTCGCGTGACCCGGGTGATCCACTGATCCCAACTGGGCGACTGGGACAAAGCCAGCCCGACATTGCCTTGGGGGCTTTTTACGATGCTACCACCTTTTACGTGGGCGCGAGTATCAATCACCTCAACCGTCCGAAGTTTAGTTTGAGTGGAGATGCTCAAAATGCCTTAGAACCCAACGCTTATCTAACCGCAGGTTATCGTTTTGAGCCTATTTATGGTCTGATTATTCAACCAATGGTACTTGTAAAAACGCCCGTTAATTTCAGTACCAAAACCCTTTCTATCGAAGGAGGTGCCATGGCAACTTGGAATGACTGGATTTTTGGAGGCATTACCTACCGCTTACAGGAATCTGTTAATTTACTTGCTGGGGTCAATTGGCAATCATTTCGATTGGGTGGTGCGGTCGATTTAACAGGTTTTGGTAGAACAACCAAAGCCCCTGCATCGTTTGAGATGATGTTATCGTATGCCTTACCACCATTTGTTAAGCGTAAAGCTATGCCCGTTCGTACACCACGATTTAGATATTAGAAACAAGCGCAATTACCCTATTTATCAACTGTATTCTACTATTTGCTGAAACTTTTTTACTACGACAAGCCATTTGGCAGAATTATTGTTAGACCACCAGTACAGGTTTGATAAAAAGTTATCGCTTTTTTAGTAATTTTGGGCTGTTTTTAGAATTTTTAGGGCTCAGTAGCGAACTAATTGCGATAATAAACAACAGAAATTTAAAAACAAGCACACAATAAACTCATAGAACTTCGTTTCTATACTGAAATTTTGAATCTAACGGGAATAACCATGAACAAAAGGGGATTTTTCGGCTATGCCACCAAAGGAGCTTGGATTGTGATGGTAGCAGTCATGCTACAAAGCTGCGGTTTTGTCAAAGACAAATTTGGCGGTAAAAACAGCAAAGGAGGAAGTAAAGGTGGCAAAAAAGGAGCCAAACAAGAGGTCGGTGTTCGGAATGGGGAAGTCATTGCAGCTGGTCGTAAAGATTACAAGCAAGATACACCCTATGGTATGGTCTTGATTCCTTCAGGCTCGTTCATGATGGGACAAGCTGATGAAGACGTAGCAGCAACGCAGGTAAACTTCAACCGCCGCGTGACAATTACTTCTTTCTACATGGACGATACTGAAATCACCAACCACGAGTACCGTCAATTCGTCACTGCTTTGATGACCGACTCACTGTCTGTGCTAGGTGAAGAAGAAATCATGGCAAAGTATCACCCAGACACAACAGTATGGCGGAAAGACTTCACCTATCACAACGGTGACCCAATGACCGAATACTACTTTTCTCACCCAGCCTTCGACACTTACCCTGTCGTAGGTGTTAGCTGGAAAGCCGCTCGCTATTTCTCAACTTGGCGCTCTAATCTGTACAACGATTACCGTTCAAAAGAAGGGAAATACAGCTCACCTAAGTTCCGTCTTCCTACCGAAGCAGAATGGGAATGGGCAGCACGTGGTGGTCGTGCTTCGGCCAAATACCCTTGGGGTAACCCTTACGTGGCCAACGGCAAAGGTTGTTTCCTTGCGAACTTTAAACCACAACGTGGTAACTACGATGCCGACGGCTACCCTTACACTGCTCCTGCCAATGCCTACAACGCCAACGATTATGGCCTTTATAACATGGCAGGTAACGTAGCCGAATGGACACTAGATGCCTTTGCCGACAATGCGACCGTTGTTAACTGGGATATGAACCCAATGAATGATAATCCTGACGAACCACGTAAAATTATCCGTGGTGGTTCATGGAAAGACGTCGCTTACTTCCTCGAAACAGGAACACGTAGCTGGGAATATGAAGACAACAAACGTGCTTTCATCGGTTTCCGTTGCGTGGTCGAAAACCTAGCAGGACGTGCCGCAACTGCTCGCGGAGGACGTAAAAGATAATCCATCAAAATGATTTTACTGAATTGGGGTGCTGCCCATAAAGCGGCACCCCAATTTTTGTCCCTTTCTATATTAAAACAAATAATTTCTAACTGATCTCATAACCAATTTTTTTGATTAAATCATGGCAGCACAAAAGCAAGGTATTTTCTGGAGTAAAATAGTCCCTACTGCTTATGCGCTCGGTGCAGCGGTTGTTATCATCGGTGCCTGGGCAAAAATTACTCACGTCGAAGGTGGCGGTGAGATTCTAACAGTTGGTCTTTTGACTGAAGCTTTCATTTTCGTATTATATGCAGTTCAAAGTTTTCTATATCCTGCTGCCGACGAATACGCTTGGGAAAAAGTATATCCTGAATTATTAGACGACTCGGCACCAGTAGCCGCCCCTCGCAAAGAAGAGAAAAAAGGAACAGGCTTAACAGCCAACATGGATAAAATGCTTGCTGAAGCAAATATCACTCCTGAGATTTTCCAAAATTTGGGTAAAAGCTTTAAGAGCTTGACGGATAATGTTTCAAAAATCGGCGATCTGACGGACGCAACCGTGGCTACGAACGATTACGCTAAAAATGTAAAAACAGCATCTGGCGCAATCAACGAAATGAACAAGTCGTACGGAGTAGCTATCAACGCCATGTCATCAATGGCGGATGCGACCAAAGACGCACAACAATACCGTGAGCAGTTTCAGCTCATTACTAAAAACATGGGCGCCCTTAATGCAGTTTACGAACTAGAATTGCAAGATACGACGAAGCATTTGAAAGCGATGAACGCTTTCTACGGTAATTTGACGACTGCCATGTCAAACATGGCTGATGCGACGAAAGAATCACAGCAGTTCAAAGCCGAAATGTCTAAGTTGACTACCAACATCACGTCGCTTAACAATGTGTATGGTAACATGCTTGCTGCCATGCGTGGCTAAAACGTGTTCTTAGGTCTCGTACCAAGAGCAAGTATCTGTAATACCGTAAACTAAAACTGTAATCTACAAAAATGGCAGGAGGAAAAGAGTCACCCCGGCAGAAGATGATCGGGATGATGTATCTAGTACTAACAGCGATGTTGGCCTTGCAAGTGAGTTCGGCGTTATTGGAAAAATTCCAATTGTTGAACACAAGTATGGAAGGTTCGGCAAATGCTGCCAATAAAATAAATCAAAGAACGGTTGAAAGCATCCGCGACAAAGTGGAAAAGTCTGGAAACCGTGCGTTTGAAGTCGCTATCGTAAAACAAGCCGAAGATGTGCGCAAAATCGCCAGCGGGATTGTATCAGAGATAGATGCCATCAAAACAAAACTTATCGACGAAGCGGGTGGTGGAATTGACCCCGAAACGGGCAAAGTGAAAAACCCCAACGAAGAAGATAAAGTGGCTATCTACATGATTGGTCCTGGTAAAAATGGGAAAGCGTATGAGCTTAAAAGCAAGTTGAACGGGTTTGTTGACCAAATGAACAAGCTTGCTGGTACGAACTTTGCTCCGTTGGCACTCGACGGCAAAGACGATCCTCTCGCTAAACGTGATGCTGATCAGCGCAACAAAGATTTTGCAGCTATCAACTTTGAACAAACGCCCGTTCCAGCAGCGTTGGCGGTATTGAGCCAGCGCCAATCGGAAATCCGTCGTTTGGAAGCAGAGGTGTTGGATGCCCTCGCCGCAAAAGTAGGAGCAAAAGACATCAAGTTTGACAAAATTTTGGCCATGATTAGTGCCGAGTCGAAGGTGGTTGTGGCTGGGACGAAGTTCAAAGGCGAAATGTTCATTGCCGCTTCTTCTAGTGCGCTTACCCCACGCATGAGCTTGGGTGGTTCTCCAGTACGGGTTCAAGATGGTAAAGGTATTATCGAGTTTACGGCACAAGGTGGTGCATACGACAAAGATGGTTTGGCCACAAAAGTATTGCAAGGAGTTATTTCATTCCCAACCCCAAGTGGCCGCGATACGTCTATTTCAATGAAGTATGAGTACAAAGTAGCTCGTCCGACGTACCAAATTGAAACAGGAACATTGCCGCCGCTTTACCTTGGTTGTAAAAACGTGTTGAGCGTACAAAGTGCCGCACTTGGTGCCTTGTGGAATCCATCATTTGGTGGCGATGGTGCCGAATTTATCAACAACGGTAAAGGAAAAGTAATCATCGTACCCAACAGCCGAAACGTAACCCTCAGCATTTCAAACCAAGGAAATGTAATGGGTAATGAGCCATTCCGCGTTACACCAGTTCCTCGTCCAAGTCTTGAGTATTACATCAATGGAGCTTTGGCAGATGAGCGTAAAGGTGTTCAGGCAAGTATGGCACGTAACATCCGCGTGGATGCTGTTGCAGACCCAAGCTTTAAAGCTTTCTCGCCTGAAGACGCAAGTTTCCGTGTTTCAGAAATGACCGTTCGACTTGTACGCAACAACCGCCCTGTTGGTCAGCCCGTAGTTATTAGTGGTCCTAGTGGTTCAATTGCACCATTGGCATCACAAGCTCAGGCTGGTGACCGTCTGTTTATTGAGGTTTCGGGCGTTCAACGTAAAAACTTTAAAGGAAGCGTAAATGATGCGGGTTTACCTACTCAGTTGAGAAACATTCCTTTGAACTAATATTTTTGCAGGAAACAAGCATATCGTTTGTAACAAATTGTTCGTTAATACCCTAGCGAATTAAATACAAAATAAAATGAACAGAGTCAAAACCTTATTGGGATGCGTAGCATTAGCTACTGTGAGCTTAGGAGCGTTGGCGCAGGAGAAAGATAACCGTGGGGTTAATCCGCTCTCAGTACATGAATTCAATGATGCAGACATCATGATGAAACGTACACTGTGGCGTCGGTTGGATTTGAAGGAAAAGCAAAACCAGCCCATGTTTTCAAAAGGTAACGAAATCACCAAGTACATCATGGACGCCGTGAAAGCGGGGCTTTTGGATGCTTACGTTGACCAAGATATGACCAAGAAAATGACGATGGACGAGTTTGTAAAAAAACTCCAAATCCCTAATCAAGGTCAAGTACTAACGGAAGAAGAAAAGAAAGCTGGCTTTGGGCTTGACAACGCTACTACAGGTACAGACGGCTGGGGAGACACCAAAAAGGATGACAAAAAAACAGCTGCCAAACCTGCTGACGATGGCTGGGGTAGTACTCCTAAGAAAGAAACCCAGCCCGTTGATGATGGTTGGGGTACTCCGACTAAAAAGAAAACCACAAAAGGTAAAAAAGGAGCTGTTGTAGCGAAAGTTCAACCTCCAAAAGTGGATTCTACAGAAATCAAGAAGAAGATGGCCGAAGAAGCTGCTGCTAAAGCCGCTGCAGAAGCCACTGCACTTGCTGAGAACATGTACTTCCCTGATCAGTTGTCAGTATTGGAAATTAAAGAAGACTGGGTGTTTGACCGTAAGCGTTCACGCCAATACTATGACATTCAGACGGTTACAATCTATATCCCTGCCGATGTACACCCCGCTGGCCTTGAAATGCCTGTGGCTACAATTAAGTACAAAGACTTGGATAAGCTTTTCCGTAGTGACCCGAAAAAATTCATTTGGTTTAACGAATATAATACCGCTCAACACAAAAACCTAGCCGATGCGTTCGACTTGCGTTTGTTCAACGGTCGTATTACAAAACTTTCAAATCCAATGGATCGCGACCTTATCAGTATCTATGGTAGCGAAAAATCAGCTCTTTGGAAATCAATTCAAGTAGAAAACGAATTGATGGAACTAGAGCACGGTTTGTGGGAATACTAATCCAATGACACTACAAAAAAGGCGGCCCGAGGGTCGCCTTTTTTATGTTCCAGCTTTTTGTTTCCTAAGAAGGATACTCTATATGAGCTCCCGTTTCGCGGTGGGTTTTGGCTTCAAATAATCGCGTCCACCCTTCTTGAATAAAACCAAATCCATAACCAAACAACTGCACAAATGCCGCAATAACGCTCAAAAAACCAACCTTTACACTTTTAGACTGACGGGTAGCATCCATAAAAAGGAGCGTGATGTAAAGACAAAGAAAACCCGCACCCAAATAAAATAGCCACGGATGAATCAACCCTAAAAAAGGAATACTCAGGCAACCCAGCGTAAATAACAGAGGAAAAGTATGTACTAATTTCAACTCAGTAGGATAAAACCTCCCAATATTGATACGAGCCCGACCAAAAAAACGTAATTGTCTAAAGAAAGCTCCAAAGCCAGTCCTTCGCTTATGGTATATAAAAGTTTCAGGAATGAGCGCTGACTTGAAGCCCAATCGAAGCGCTGAAATACTGAAAATAATGTCCTCTCCCATTCGGCTGATTTGAAAGCCACCCGTTTTCTCCCACACTTTTCTCGACAGCCCCATATTAAAACTTCTTGGGTGAAACGTACCTCCTAGATTGCTTTTTTTACCCCGAATCCCCCCTGTTGTAAAAAACGATGTCATCGAATAGCTAATCGCCTTTTGAATGGCCGTAAAACTTGGATGATCGGTGTCAGGACCACCATACAAATCCACATAATCGGTATTCAAACGATTGTCAACTACTGCTAAATAATTGGGTTCTAAAAGTGCATCTGAGTCCAAAAGAATAAAATAGTCTCCTTTGGCACGTTCAAAGCCATAGTTTCTGGCAAACCCCTGTCCTCCGTTCTCTTTGTAGTAGTAAGCAATGTCTAACTGTGACTTAAAAGCGTCCACAACGTCTTTACATTTGATTTTGGAGCCATCTTCCACGACCACTACCTCAAAGTTTTTGAAGGTCTGTTGGGCAAGACACTCCAGCAATTCCCCTAATTCATCGGGGCGATTATAAACAGGTATGATAATACTATAATTGCGCATATCGCATGATTTTCCACGGCAAGTTACTATAATTTTCAGCAAGATTGAGCAACCTCGCATTTGAATATGGCTTTTGAAGAAACAGAGTACAGCACTTCACGGCGGATTTTAAGTTGGGCAGAAGAAGACCGTCCCCGCGAAAAGTTATTGTTAAAAGGGAAAGGGGCATTGTCTGATGCCGAACTCATCGCCATTTTGATTGGTTCGGGCACGCGAGAATTATCAGCCGTTGATTTGTCAAAAATTATTCTTCAAAAAGCAAGCAACAACCTCAATGAGTTAGCAAAAATTAGCCTCAAAGATTTAATGAAGATCAAAGGAATCGGCGAAGCAAAAGCGATTTCTATCGCCGCAGCCTTGGAATTAGGAAGGCGTAGAAAAGACAGCGAGGTAGTGCGCCGCCCCAAAATAACCTCTTCTAAAGATGCTTATGAACAAATCAGATCGTATTTGATGGATCTACCCCACGAAGAGTTTTGGATTTTGCTTCTCACTCGTTCCAATGAAGTCATACGCCCAGTTCAAATTAGCCAAGGAGGAATCTCGGGCACCGTTGCCGACCCCAAAATCATTTTTAAATCAGCCTTAGAACACCTTGCGAGTTCGATGATTTTGGTACATAATCATCCTTCTGGCAATTTGAAACCAAGTGAAGCCGACAAGGAGCTTACCCGTCGACTGGTTACTTCTGGCAAACTGCTTGACATTCCTGTTTTAGACCATTTGATTGTCTCTGAGCTTGGCTACCTAAGTTTTGCTGATGAAGGAATGTTGTAAAAAATGTCGAAGGTCGAATGCAGAGTGTCGAATATGCTGTTGTCCTTTGTCCTTGCCTAAAATAGGTTGCCTTCAAAACGCAACAAATGATGGCAAATTCAAAATTAAAAACTAGTAAAAGTACAAAATACGAGATTCGTAAAAGTCGTATTTTCAGTGAGGCGTTCAAACGTGAGAAAATAGCAGACATTCTCAACAAAAGGATTCGTATTATTGAATTTTGTAAATTGTGGGGAGTGAGTACAACGACGGTTTATCGTTGGATTTATGAGTATTCACCAAACCACACAAGAGGTACGACTATGGTTGTTCAACAAGATTCCGAAGCGGTTAAGACGCAAGAACTACTCAAACGAGTAGCTGAATTAGAGCGTATGAATCTAGCCCGCTAAAAAGTTGGACACAAATTAGGGTATAACTTTTAAATTTGTGATTCAATGGGAAAGCATCAAAAATCATGGAGTCAGGAGGAAAAACTGACCATAGTGAATTACTACAAAGAACACGGAGCTGCTAAGACATCTAAGAGTATGTTTTGGAAACTAATTTGGCAACCTATTGAGCAGTATGGTTGTATAGGCAATTTGTAGCATGGCCTCAGAAGATTCAACGGTTTTCTCGTAATCCTTTGCCAATCGGCGTCTGAAATTGAGCCATCCGAACCACCTTTCGACCTGCCAGCGGTTTTTCTGTGGCACGAATCCTTGAGCCGATTCTGGTTTTTGTACAATTTCTACCTTCCAGCTATACTCTTTACAGGCATGTTGGATGAAAGTCGTCTTATAACCATGGTCTCCGATGATTGCCTGCAAGCGAGGTACCTTACCTTTTAAGCTTTCAAGTGCTCTAATACCAGCTTGGTTATCAGATACCCCAGCAGAAGTCACTTTGACGCACCACGGGATGCCTAAGGTATCTACTAAAATCGTCCTCTTTCGTCCATTTATTTTTTTATTCCCGTCAATTCCTATTTCTGTACTGACGAATTGAACTGACTTAATACTTTGACTATCAATAGCAAGTAAACTAGGTGTGGCCTGTCTTTCTTGTCGTTTACGTTCTTCAATGGCAAGGCAGTCCAGCAATTCCTCCCAAATACCGCGCAGCTTGAACTTTCGAAAATGATACGGGGCTGGCCATCCAGTAAACAGTCTGCCATGGAGGGTACTTACTTTCCATATTTCGCCATTGGGAACCCGTGTTGTTAATCCAAAATATGGCGTTCACTATCGTTCGCAGCGAATGATGGCGGGCTCTTTGGTTATCAATTATTTTTTCGACAACTTGCCACTGAGAGTCAGTCATTTCAGAGAATTTCTCTTTCATTTAGCTTGTTTGAGGTGAGATTCAACAAGTTAACGACTGACTCTTTTTATTCGTTTTATACAATCCAAAACATACTCTAAGGAGTTTAACGTCTCGAGTGCAAACATATATAACTGGGTTTCCCAGTACGAAAAAGGAGGTTTTTCAAGCCC